>JAEZDV010000193.1 GCA_023417985.1 Actinomycetes bacterium
CCCTGATGGTGAGTGATATTCGGGATCAGAAGGAGTCGTGGATGGTGATCCGGTCGTACGTCGCCGGGAAGTCTTCGGCACCAACGCAGTTCAGGGGGGGTGTCTGACCACCTGAACCGTCGTGCAGTTGACCGGAGCCCCACTTCGTTTCCGTTCGTGAACTTGACTCCGACGATTTCGCTGTCCGCTCGTCCCGCGAATTCGTGACCCGGAGACCCTCCACCTGCACGACACCGAGTGCGTCCTGGGTGACGGACCACCCCGCGCATAATGAAATCCAGAGGTTGTCGGGGCCGCCCGGAGCAGCGTGGTCCACGTCTGCTTCTTCGATTGCCTCGTTGACCCCATTTGCGTGACCGCCAGGACGGAGAGGCACCCGCCGATTGCCGATACGAACACCGCGAGCAGCGCGAGCAGGACATTGCGAAGCGCTCAGGGTCCCGCACAGGGGACGCCGGATCGCCTACCAAGGCCACAAACCCTCTCGAATCTCGGACGAAACGCCCCTGGACCACGATTCCCGATACCGGGCGCGACGTCCCAACGCGAACCGCACACCCACAAGGAGCAGTTCCACGAACTGCAACGAACGAGGTCACGAACTCGCAAGAGATCGGGGCCTCGTTTTTTCGTTCGGGTGAGTCGGTCGAGTGCGCGTCGCGGCACCCGCGGGTAGCCCGCATCCCGCTCGCTCCGAGTCCCGATGCTCGGCCTCGAGCGCGGACCAGCGGAGCGGGATTCTCGACCGGCACGACGTAGCGAGTCGGTGACGTTCCAGGTCGTCGAACGCCTCCGGATCGGAATTCGGACGTACGCACACGACCCGCTGAGCGGAATCGTCCGTGACCACGCGATTCATCCCGTCATAACGTGCGTTCGTCGCGAGGGCCGTGAGATCGATCCGCTTTCCGCAACCCGCACTTGTAGAAGGACTTTCATGGACGGACCAGACCCGGAACCGCGATTCTCGAAGGCTGCTCGACCACACGTCCACATCAGACACATGCATCCAGGCCGGAAGCATGAACATGTCAGGAGAGCACGATTACCGTACGCGTACCCGTCACACCACTTGCGGCGGCTGATATCCAGACCTACGACCACGAGACCGATGTTCTGGTAATCGGTTACGGCTGCGCCGGAGCCTCGGCGGCGCTCGAGGCAGCTGCGGCAGGCGCCGACGTCGTCCTGCTCGAGAGGCAGAGCGGTGGTGGCGGTTCGTCGGCACTGTCCGGCGGCGAGATATATCTCGGCGGTGGCACCCCGATCCAGGAGGCATGCGGGTTCACCGACACGGCCGAGGACATGGAGAAATTCCTGCTCGCCGCATTGGGGCCGGACGCCGACGAGGCAAAGGTGCGGCTTTACAGCCGCGAGAGCACCGCGCACTACCAGTGGCTCGTGGACCACGGAGTGCCGTTCAAGCCCTCCCTGTGGGACTCTCCGACCTGGGTGCCACCCACTGACGACGGATTGATGTGGATGGGTGAGGACGCTCATCCGTTCTCCGAGATCGCCACGCCCGCCCCGCGCGGACACCGCGTCACGTCCGAGGGGTTCGGCGGCAAGGTTCTCATGTCGGCGTTGAGCGAGGCTGTCGCCGCAAGTTCCATCGCGGTACACACCGACACGTCGGCTCTGCGTTTGATCCTCGAAGGCGGCCGCGTCGTCGGAGTGGCGGCCCGACACTTCGGCGAGACGGTGACCTACCGCGCACGCCGCGGAGTCGTCATGACCACCGGCGGGTTCGCCGACAACAAGGAGATGCTCGCGCAACACGCGCCGCAACTGGTCGGCTTCGGCATCACCAGTGACGGTGGAGACGACGGGCGCGGGATCGTGATGGCGCAGGCGGCCGGGGCCGCGGTCAAGCACATGTCGGCGGGCCAGGTCGGTATCGCACTTGTTCCTGGAATGATGGTGCGCGGCATGATTGTCGACCGCATGGGCCGGCGGTTCATCAACGAGGACGTCTATCCCGGACTGGTCGGGCAGGCCGCCTTGTTCAAGCACGACCTCCAGGTGTGGGTGATCCTCGACGAGCGGGCGTACGAGGAGATTCCGGTCGCCGAGCGCTGGGGAGTGCAACCGCATTTCGTCGCCGAGACCCTCGAGGAACTCGAACGCGAAGTCGGGATGCCGGAAGGCGCTCTGCAGACGACGGTGGGGGAATACAACCGGTTCGCCGAGCGCGGTGAAGATCCGTACTTCCATAAGTCCGCGCGGTGGCTTCGGCCTCTGCAGGCACCGTTCGCGGCGATCGACGTGCGCCGCGGATTTGCCCCGCCGGAGTACGGGGACGGTGGTGCCGGCGCGGGTGGTGCCGAGGTGTTCACGCTCGGTGGGCTCCGGACAACTGTCGATGGCGAGGTACTCGACCTGAATGGCGAGCCGATCACCGGCCTCTTCGCGGCGGGCCGCGCGACCTCGGGTCTGCATGCGTGGGGTTACATCAGCGGAACGTCGCTCGGCGACGGCACGTTCTTCGGGCGCCGCGCGGGTTCCGCGGCAGCGCAGCAACTCTAGGACCCACGTCGACAGCCGAGCGTGAGACGCCACGCTCCGCTGTCGACTCGGCCGCGCCGAAGCGATCGATTGCCGCCGCCGAGCAATGTGTCCGGGCGTAATTGTCCGGTCGGCACCCGCCCGCATGGACGCGAGCTGCTCGAAGGCCTCGGGACATGCGACGAACGCCAGTGGTGACGACCAGGTCCGCGAGATCGAAGCCGGTGCGGATATCACGAGGTTCGCACCCTTCGTCGCGTGGTGGCGGGCCCGGTGAGGGCCTATCGTTGTCCCTATGGATCCGCCCGTGACGCGGTATATCCAGCGCGACGGTCGCGCACTCGCGTACCAGGTCGTAGAAGGAGGGCCGCACCCCGTCGCATGGTTCTGCGAGGACGTGCTGCACCCGGACCTGATGTGGACCGATCCACATCTGCATTACAACTTCGAACGTTGCAGCAGTTTCGCCCGCTCGCTGTTCTTCCAGCGGCGCGGCTTCGGGTTGTCCGACCCCGTCGATTACGTCCCGACCCTCGACGAGCAGGCCGACGACATCCTCGCGGTGCTCGACGACGCCGGGGTCGCGCAGGTCACGATGGTCGGAGCGGTCAGCACCTGTGGGGCAGCGGCACTTGCGGCCGCCCGGTGCCCCGACCGGATCACCGGACTCGTCCTTGCACAACCGTGGTCCGAGGCGCTGGTGTCCGAGGACCACGGCCCGCCCGCCGCCTGGACGGCCGCCGAACGAGACCGGTTCGTCGAGTCGTATCGCCGCGCGTACGCACGGTGGGGCCAGGGTGAACTCGCGTCCCTGGCCCATTCCGCACTCGACCGACCGCACAACCGCCGAATCATGGCGTTGCTCGAACGATGCTCCGCCACACCGGAAACGGCGCGACGTCATCTCGAATGGGCGCTTCGGGTGGACTACTCGTGGGTGCTGCCGGCGATTCAGTGCCCGACAGTGGCACTGCATCAGCCCGGCGCGCTGTTCCCGCGGGCGGCTGTCCGTCGGGTAGCCGATCTCGTCCCCGACGGGTTGATCCGCGATCTCCCGCCCTTACCGGCAGGCGCAACCCTCGGTGAGGCGTTGATACCCGTGCTCGACCATGTCGAGGAACTTGCGACCGGAGTGGTCCGTCCGGTGGAAGCGGACTGCTTTCTCGGCGCTGTGCTCTTCACCGATGTCGTCCGCTCGACCGACGTGCTTGCAGAGGTCGGCGACCGGCATTTCGCGACTCTCCTCGCCGCACACGACAGGTTGGTCCGCTACGAGGTGGAGGCAGGCGGGGGAAGGCTGGTCGGCCTCGCGGGGGACGGAACGCTGAGTGTGTTCGACGGTCCGACAGCCGCCCTCCAATGTGCGCACAGGATCATCCGGACTACGACGAGCCTCGGACTGTCGGTCCGTTCCGGTGTGCATGTCGGGACGGTCACCCGGGCGGGTCCCGAACTGACCGGGATGACGGTGCATATCGGTGCCCGCATCGCCGCGTCCGCCGGACCGGGACAGGTGAGATGCTCGCAAACCGTGCGTGATCTCGCAGTCGGTGCGGTCCTCGAATTCACCGATCTCGGCGACCATCGACTCAAAGGCGTCCCCCACCGGGTCCGTATGTTCACGGCGACTTGCGGAGAGCGTCATACCCAGTCGGGCGCGTTGCCTCGGCCCACGGTGGCCGATCGGGCGGTGCTGACACTCGCGCGTCGCGCCCCGGGCATACTGCGTGACCTCGCGCGCATCACGAGTCGTCGCAACCGATCGTGAGGGCCGACCGAATTCCCGGGCCGGGCGACCCGAGCCGTCACTCGGAGTGACGCGTCTACGCCATGAGGGGTCGGCTCAAAATGTGTCGTTGATGGTGATCCGGTCGTATGTCGCCGGGAAATCGTCGGCACTGAAGCAGTTCAGCGACGTCGTCTGACCCACGGGGATCTGCTCGGTCGTGCAGTCGACCAGCGCGACGACTTCGCTTCCGTTCATGAACTCGATCTCCACGAGTGCAGCGTCGGGTCACTTCGGTTGTTGGTGACCCGCAGGTTCTCCACCTGGACGTCACCCAGAGCATCTTGGAAACGGACCAACCGGGCGCGTACTGGAAACCGGCCACCTCGAACGGTTCGCCCTCCACGATCGTCAAGGCGTTGTCGCGACCGCCAATCCCGGGGGCTGCACGCTGTCGGTGCATCGGGTTCCGTCCCACCACCGCATGACACCGGATGGGTCCGGGTAGTAACCGGGGCCGGGCGATCCGGGCCCGCCGGGATTCGATGTGTCGGACATCAGCAATTCCTTCCAGCCGATGTGGTTCCGCTGTCCCCGACGTAGTGACCTCGGAGACGCAGCCACCGGCTTCGCAGCAGGAAACAAAAACAAACTCAAAGATTGTTATATCGTCCTTAGTTATACCTACAGTACGTGAAGGCGGGCTCTGATGGGGACGAACACGTGAGTATCGACGGCGCACCGCCGCTCGCGGCCACTGCGGATCAGTGCAGCGAAGAACCGCACGCGGAGGCGCTGTCGCCCGTCGTAGCGGTCCCGGAAACGGGAGCCGGACGTTATGTCCTCCTCGAGCCTCTGCGTGCGATCGCCGCCCTGATGGTTCTCGGTTACCACGTCTATCTCCGGAGTTCGCCCGACCCTGAAAATGCTTGGGACATAGGGCGGCTGCTCAATCTGGGTGTCCCGATCTTTTTCGTGCTGTCCGGGTTCCTGCTGTACCGGCCGTTCGCCTCGGCGAGACTGGACGGCCGACGGATGCCGAGTATCGGGCGATATGCGAAGCGCCGCTTCTTCCGGGTGATCCCAGGGTATTGGGTCGCGCTGAGCGTCTTCGCGCTGCTGATACCGGCCTGGGTCGACGTGCTCGATCAGGACGCTTGGATCTACTACGGGCTCGTCCAGACATGGGTTCCCGGACACACTTTCGGTGGTCTCTCGCCGGCGTGGAGCCTGTCTGTCGAGCTTGCGTTCTATCTGCTTCTGCCGTTCTACGCTCTCGCCCTCGACCGCGTCCTTCGTCGGCGATCGAGACGTAGTCAGCTGACGATCGAGGCGGCAATCCTGTGCGCCGCTGCGGTATTCACGCTCGTTGCCCGCCGATTCCTGTTCGGGGGAGGAGACGGCCCGGCCGGGTTCCTCGTGTGGTCGCTACTGGGTCACCTCGACTGGTTCGCAGCCGGAATGGCTCTCGCGCTGGTAACGATCGTGTGGGTCGACGATCCAGAGCGTCCCCGGCTGGTGCGATTCGTCGAGCAGCGGGCGGGTGCGTGCTGGGCGGCCGCAGTAGGGCTCTTCCTCCTACTGGGGTTCGTCGTCGGCAACCCCGGTGACATCCTGCACGTCGCGGGTGTTGTCATCGCACTGCTGCTCGTTTCTCCCGCGGTACTCGGCGATCCTTCGTCCGGGCGTGCGCGGCGATTGTTGTCGCTGCCGGTCATGGCCGGGCTCGGCGTCGTCTCGTACGGGATCTTTCTCTGGAACGAGCCGATCGCGGTCTGGCTCCATTCGAGAGATCTGGACGACTGGGGATTCGTCGACGGAACTCCCGTCCTCCTCGGTCTCACCCTGGTGTTGACGATCGGCGCGGCAGTGCTCGGTTACGTCCTGGTCGAGCGCCCCATGGTCGCATTCTCTCGCAAGGAATAGCTGGTGTCGTCAGGCTCGAGCCGGTCCCTTGCCGAGCGCGGTGGTCACGGCGAAGCCGCCCAGGAGGGTGCCCGCCGCCCAGCGCTGCGTTGTCATGACGCGGGGTCGCACCATCAGGAAGCCCGAGATTTTCGCCGCGCCGAGGACGATCATCGCGTTGCCGGCCACGGCTATCACGATCTGGACGGCACCGAGTTGGAGAAGTTGCATCCAGACCGGTCCCGACTCCGCCGAGACGAACTGGGGGAGGAGCGCGGCGTACATCAATGCGATCTTCGGGTTTAGCAGGTTCGTGAGCAGACCCATGCCGAACAACCGACGATCGCTTACCGGATCGAGCACACCGGGGGAGAAAAGTGCGCGTCCTCCCGGTCGGATCATTCCCCATGCCAGGTATGCCAGGTACGCGGCACCCGCCAGTTTGAGTACGGTGAAAGCCGCAGGGACTGCACTGAATACCACCGACAGGCCCGCGACGGCCATCAGCAGATAGCAGAGGAATCCCACTGCCGTGCCCGCCAGCGATACGAGGCCGGCTCGCCTGCCCTGTCCGATCGCGCGTGACGTCAGGTAGATCATGTTCGGCCCGGGGGTGAGTACCATGCCGAGCGCGACGACCGCGACACCTGCTGCAGCGGCAGCGCCGATGATCATCGGACTACTTTCTCACGAACCCCCGACCCGTGCAGGTCGATCGACGCGGTGCCGAACCTACTCGTGTTGCCCCGCCAGGGGGGCGGAGCAACACAAGAGAAGGTCCTACTTCACGGCGTCACTCCACGATGGGGAAGATGGAGTCCCCGTCTTCGGGGCTGCCGTCGATCTGACCACGGTCGATGCGTGAGTCCTCGACGATGACCCCGTCCACCACCTCGGCATGTTTGAGGGTGTCGTCGTCTTCCACTTCTTCGTCGATCACTTCGTCCACGAGGTCTTCGGTCAGTTCCTCGTCGGGCGTCACTGCGACGGGCGTCTCCGGCGGGGTCTCGGGCTCGATGTCGGGTTCTTCTTCGGCGAGTCGCTGGTCGAGCGTCTCGCCTTCCTTTTCTTCTCGTGCTGTGGTGCCGAACTTGTTTGCTTCGCTCCACCCTTCGGGCGGATCGACGACTTCGTCGCCGTCGTCGTTGCGCACTTCGTCCGAGTCGAGACCCTCGCTCGGGTTGAGGGTGTCGCCGGGTCCGTCTTCGATGCTCATGTCTTCGGAAATACCCGAGGTTACGGGCCGCGAAACGGTATCCCCGTGTGGGAACCAGACGAAAATGCCGGACCCGTGTGGGTCCGGCATCTTCGTGATGACGAGCTGTGTGTCCTCGAGTCCGGCGTGGTCGCCGCGACGTCGTGGACAGTCCGAGCGTCAGCGGCGGACGCCGCCCCGACGACCGGTGACAGCCTTGACGAGGAACAGCAGGATCACTGCACCGAGGAGGCAGGTCAGGAAGCTGAAGATCAGGCCGCCGCCCTCGACGTCGACGCCGAACAGGCTCAGGAGGAAGCCGCCGATCAGGCCGCCGATAATGCCGACAACAACGTTGAGGAGAATGCCCTGCTGGGCGTCAGTGCCCATGACCTTACTGCCGATCCAGCCGGCCAAACCACCGATGATGATCCAGCCGAGGATTCCGAGTCCGAGCATTGCGCGGGTCCTTCCTTGAGACTTGGTGGAGGTTGACTAACCCATAGTGCTTCTTTGCCGAGGTGGATATACCCGTTTCGTCGCGATCAAACCGCCCGGTTCGCAAAATCTTTCGGTGTCGCCGTCTTCCGGGCGGGGCCGACGTCGTTTCCGCACGACAACGGGTTCCCGCAACCCCCCGCAAAGCCGACGCCCACGGCCGCACACTGTTTCTGTGTTCCCATCCACTACGGATCGGCCCGACCGAGCACCGCTGGTGCTGGGATCGCTCATTCTGGTCGCGGCGGTGGCGAACCTCAATCTTGCTGTCGCCAACGTTGCCCTGCCCGACATCGGGAAGGCGTTCGACGCCAGCCAGACCGAACTGAATCTGATCTCCGTCGGTTATTCGCTGGGTCTGGCGGGCTCGGTGCTCTACCTCGGTGCCATCGGCGACCACTACGGCCGCAAGAAGATGCTGGTCATCGGCATGACATTGTCGGTTCCGATCTCGCTGCTGGCCGGTTACGCACCGAACACCGACGTGCTGTTCCTGGCTCGGGTCCTCGGCGGCATTTCGGCAGGCCTGGCCTTCCCGACGACGCTGGCATTGGTCACCGCGCTGTGGTCGGGTGCCGCCCGGACCCGTGCGATCGCATTGTGGTCCGCAATCGGGGGCGGTATCACCGCTCTCGGCCCACTCGCCGCCGGCGCTCTCCTGGAGGGGTTCTACTGGGGATCGGTGTTCCTCGTGACGATTCCGCTCGCCGTGATCGCACTCGTTCTGACGCTGGTGTTCGTTCCGAGCCACGTCAACGAGTCGGTTGTGCCCGTCGATCACCTGGGGGGGATCGTCTCCGTGGTGATGGTGGGCGCCCTGGTACTCGGCATCACCTTCGCGCCGGTGAGCGGGATGCAGACCACGGCGCTAGCGGCGGGAATCGTCGCCGTGGTTGCAGTGGCGCTGTTCGTGTTCCGTCAGCTTCGAGCACCGAACCCGCTGTTCGACCTGCGGGTGGCGCGCCGTCGCATCTTCTGGGTCGCTGCGGTCGCGGGCATCATCGTGTTCGGCTCCCTGATGGGCGCGATGTACGTCAGCCAGCAGTATCTGCAGAACGTGCTCGGTTACTCGACTCTGGCGGCAGGATCGGCGGCCCTGCCCGCCGCACTGGTAATGGTGATCGTGGCCCCGCAGTCGGCCAAGCTCGTCGAGGCCCACGGCTCACGCTTCACGTTGTTGTCGGGGTACGTCCCGATCGTCCTCGCGCTGGTGCTGGCATTGCTGCTGTGGGACGAGAACGCCCACTACTGGTCCGTGGGCCTGGTCTTCGTGTTGATCGGTGCAGGCATCGGGCTGGCGGGCACGCCGGCGTCCCGTTCGCTCACGAGTTCGGTTCCGGTCTCGCGCGCGGGCATGGCGTCGGGCACCGCGGATCTGCAGCGCGATCTCGGCGGCGCCATCATGCAGTCGATTCTCGGCGGATTGCTCACGGCCGGATACACCGCTTCATGGGCGGCCACGATCGCCGCCGACCCGGACGCCGCCACGATCAGCGAACAGACGAAGGCAGCGCTCGAGAAGTCCTTCGCGGGTGCGCTCCGCGTCGCCGAGGCCGAGCCGCAGTACGCGGACCAGATCATGTCGGCGGCGCGCACCGCATTTCTGGACGGCGACAGTCGCGCGTATGCCGCCGCGATCGTGATCGTGGTTCTCGGCGCTCTGCTCGTGTTCTTCGTCTTCCCCAAGCGTGACCGGGAGCGGGAGTTGCTCGCGGAGTACGCCGAGGAGGACGCACTGGAGACGGCCGAGCGCATAGAGGAGACCGAGCAGAAGTAGGTGAGCGAGTGACCGTCCCGGGCGTCGGTAGTGACCTGCCGATCCGAGAGTCGTCCGGGCGCCGCGATAGCGTCGTGGCATGAGCTTCGTGGAGTCTTCACCTGCCGTTCGTACGCGCTTGTCCCGAACGACACTTCGGCCTGCGCTGCTCATCGCTGTCGTCCTGGCATTCCTGGCGCTCGCGGCGGTGCCCGTGCACGAGGAGCTCTACACCGCGATCGCCGGCACGATCGAAGCTTCACCGCTGGCGTCGATCGTCGGTTTCGTCGCGGAGAAGGGCCCGCTGCTCCTCGTCGCGACCTTCGCGGTGCTGGCCGTCCGGTCGTGGCTGCACGACCACCGAGCGCTCCGGATCCTCGTGGCCGCAGGTGCGGGCGCTGTGGTGGCATACCTGACGAGTGAGCTCGTCAAACTGGTCATCACCGAGCCTCGGCCGTGCCGGGCATTGGACGTGACGACGGTCCTCGAATGCCCCGAGGTGGGCGACTGGTCCTGGCCGTCGAACCACTCGGTGATCGCCGCGTCGCTGGCGACCGCGTGCGTGCTCGCCGTCCCGCGCGTCATCTGGCTCGTTGCGCCCGTCGCGGTGCTGCTCGGGTTCTCGAGGGTCGGTGGGGGTGTGCACTACGTGCACGACGTGCTCTCGGGATTCGCGCTGGGCGTGCTCGTCGTCACGGGCGTCACCGTCGCGCTGCTGGCCCTCGTCGATCGTTTCTACCTGCTGCTCCCGGAGCGATTCGTTCGCGCGGAGTAGGAAGCTCTCGGGCTCACTCGATCAGGGCGGACGCCAGGCGTCGGTATTCGGCCGTGGGGAATGCGTTCTGATCGGTCGTGAGCACCTGGATGGCAACCTCGTCGGCGCCGGCACGGTAATGGTTCTCGATGCCGGCGACGACGCGGTCGAGATCTCCCCACGGAATCAGCGCGTCCATGAGCCGGTCGCTGCCTCCGCCCGACACGTCTTCTTCGGAGTACCCGAGGCGGCGAAGGTTGTTCGAGTAGTTCGGAAGCGACAGGTAGCCGCGCATGTATTCGCGGGCGATGCCTCGGGCGGTGGTTTCGTCGCTCTCGAGCACGACGGCCACCTCCGGGGCGAGCATGGGCCCGTCCCCGAGGATTTCCCGTGCCTGAGCGGTGTGTTCGGCGGGCACGAAGTACGGATGCGCACCCGCTGACCGCGGCGCGGACAACGCGAGCATGCGGGGGCCGAGGGCTGCGAGCACCCGACGCCCGGCGGGAACCGGCGGGTCTGCGGCATCGAGCGCATCGAGGTACTCGACCATGTGGCTGTAGGGCTTGGTGTAGGTGTCTGCCGCTGTGGCGTCGACGACGGGCGCGTGGCTGGTGCCGACCCCGAGCAGAAACCGGCCCGGATGATCCTGCTCGAACCGTGCAACGGTCGAGGCGACGTCGGCCGGTTCGGCGTGCCAGATGCTGACGATGCCGCTGGCGACGCCGAGACGTGGCGTCGCGTCGAGCACTTCGCCGTACACGGGGGGAACGCCCTCCCCGAACCCTCCCGATGTCCACAGTCGTGCGTAGCCCAGGTCGTCGAGTTCACGTGCTGCGTCGAGTGCGGCCTCCCGGGTCTTCCCGCTGAGCCAGAATCCGCCGCCCCACACACTCACTCGTCGTG
>JAEZDV010000274.1 GCA_023417985.1 Actinomycetes bacterium
GACATCGACTACGGCCTGTACGAGGCCAAGACCACCTTCGGCCGTATCGGCGTGAAGGTCTGGATCTACAAGGGCGACATCGTCGGTGGCCGTCGTGAGCTCGCTGCTGCTGCAGCTGCTCCCGCCGACCGCCCGCGTCGTGAGCGTCCCAGCCGCCCGCGTCGTTCCGGCGCGTCGGGCACCACGGCGACGAGCACCGACGCCGGCCGTGCAGCCTCGGCCGACGCCCCCGCTTCGACTGAGAACAAGGAGGGCTGACGCATGTTGATCCCACGGCGGGTCAAACACCGCAAGCAGCACCATCCGAGCCGTACGGGTGCCGCCAAGGGCGGAACCCAGGTGACCTTCGGTGACTGGGGCATCCAGGCTCTCGAGCCGGCCTACATCACCAACCGGCAGATCGAGTCCGCTCGTATCGCCATGACCCGGCACATCAAGCGTGGCGGCAAGATCTGGATCAACATCTTCCCGGATCGCCCCCTCACCAAGAAGCCTGCCGAGACCCGCATGGGTTCCGGTAAGGGTTCGCCCGAGTGGTGGGTCGCGAACGTCAAGCCCGGTCGCGTGCTGTTCGAGATGAGCTACCCCAACGAGGAGATTGCGCGCGAGGCCCTGCGTCGCGCGATGCACAAGCTCCCTTGCAAGTGCCGCATCGTGACGAGGGAGGAGCAGTTCTGATGGCTACCGGTACCCCCGCCGCGGAACTCCGCCAGCTGAGCGACGCAGAGCTGGCCGACAAGGTCCGTGAGTTCAAGGAAGAGCTGTTCAACCTGCGCTTCCAGATGGCCACGGGACAGCTCGACAACAACCGTCGGCTGCGTGTCGTTCGTAACGAGATCGCACGTATCTACACGGTGCTGCGCGAGCGTGAGCTCGGACTGGCCACCGGCCCCAACACGGGTGATGTGGCATGAGTGAGGAAAAGACAGTGACCCAGAACGAAGAGCGCGCGAGCCGCAAGGTTCGTATCGGCTATGTCGTCTCGGACAAGATGGAAAAGACCATCGTGGTCGAGCTCGAGGACCGTGTGAAGCACCCGCTGTACGGCAAGATCATCCGCCGTACCACCCGGGTGAAGGCGCACGACGAGAACAGCGTTGCCGGCGTCGGCGATCGCGTGCAGCTGATGGAGACCCGTCCGCTGTCCGCGTCGAAGCGGTGGCGTCTCGTCGAGGTGCTCGAGAAGGCCAAGTAGGCCTCTCCGGCATCGTCGGTGAATTACGTCGACAGCACCCCTGCACCCGGTCACCCGGGCGGCAGGGGTGCTGTTCTTCGTCTCGGCGAAAGATTTCGGCACGGTACGGAACGCGGTGGCACGGGGTCCGGGGGAGGCGACCGAGGGCACAGTTCGCTAATTTGCCCTGGGTACGGTATATGGCCTACTCTGGACGGGTTGCTCACGGGACCCGTGCGCCCAGCGCATGTGCGCCGTGAGCAAACGACGACCGCGTACGTCCAGGTCGGAAATCTGACGTGCATACCAATCCAGGTCAAGGAGAAGTAAGTGATCCAGCAGGAGTCGCGACTGCGCGTCGCCGACAACACGGGTGCCAAGGAGATTCTCTGCATCCGCGTTCTCGGTGGCTCGTCCCGTCGCTACGCCGGAATCGGTGACATCATCGTCGGCACCGTCAAGGAGGCGATCCCCGGCGGCAACGTCAAGCGTGGTGAGGTCGTCAAGGCCGTTATCGTGCGCACCACCAAGGAGCGCCGCCGGCCGGACGGCTCGTACATCAAGTTCGACGAGAACGCTGCCGTCCTCATCAAGGGCGACAACGATCCTCGCGGAACCCGCATCTTCGGACCCGTCGGTCGTGAGCTCCGCGACAAGCGCTTCATGAAGATCGTCTCGCTGGCTCCGGAGGTGCTGTGATGAAGGTGCACAAGGGCGACACCGTGCTCGTCATCTCGGGTAAGGACAAGGGCGCCAAGGGCAAGGTCATCGAGGCCTACCCGAAGCAGAACCGTGTCCTCGTCGAGGGCGTGAACCGCATCAAGAAGCACACCGCAGTCTCGGCCAACGAGCGTGGTGCCTCCACCGGCGGCATCGTCACGCAAGAGGCCCCGATCCACGTTTCCAACGTTGCGGTCATCGACTCGGACGGCAACGCCACGCGCGTGGGCTACCGCGTCGACGAGGAGACCGGCAAGCGCGTTCGGATTTCCCGGAAGAACGGGAAGGACATCTGACATGACCACCACTGAGACCAAGACCCAGCCGCGCCTGAAGGTGCGGTACCGCGAGGAGATTCGCGACGCGCTGCAGTCGGAGTACGGCTACGCGAACGTCATGCAGATCCCCGGCGTCGTGAAGGTCGTCGTCAACATGGGTGTCGGCGACGCCGCCCGCGACGCGAAGCTGATCAACGGCGCAGTCAACGACCTCGCGCTCATCACCGGCCAGAAGCCGGAGATCCGTAAGGCTCGTAAGTCCATCGCACAGTTCAAGCTGCGCGAAGGCATGCCGATCGGTGCGCGCGTCACCCTCCGCGGCGACCGCATGTGGGAGTTCCTGGACCGTCTCGTGTCCATCGCGCTTCCCCGTATCCGGGACTTCCGCGGCCTCAACGGCAACCAGTTCGACGGAAACGGCAACTACACGTTCGGCCTGAACGAGCAGTCGATGTTCCACGAGATCGACGTGGACAAGATCGATCGCCCGCGCGGCATGGACATCACCGTCGTCACGACCGCCACCAACAACGAAGAAGGCCGTGCCCTGCTCAAGCACCTCGGCATCCCGTTCAAGGAGAACTGAGCCCATGGCTAAGAAGGCACTGGTCAACAAGGCCAACAGCAAGCCGAAGTTCGCGGTGCGCGCATACACCCGCTGCCAGCGCTGCGGCCGCCCGCATTCGGTCTTCCGCAAGTTCGGACTCTGCCGCATCTGCCTTCGCGAGATGGCACACCGCGGAGAACTTCCGGGAGTTCACAAGAGCTCCTGGTGACGTGATCGGTGGGCGGAGGACCGAGTAGTTCTCCGCCCACTGTCGCGCTGTCATGGGTTCGCGGCATCACGCCGCGAGCCCGCATCGAAACCGAGTTCGATGTAGGCCCACGGCCGGGAACGAATATCCCGGTGTTGCATGGGAACCGCACCGAGAAAGGTGTACAGGTCAGCCATGACCATGACCGACCCCATCGCAGACTTCTTGACGCGTCTGCGTAACGCCAATACGGCGTACCACGACGAGGTCAAGCTCCCGTCCTCGAAGATCAAGGTGAACATCGCCGAGATCCTCAAGCGCGAGGGCTACATCTCCGACTACCGCACCGAGGACGCCGAGGTGGGCACCACCCTCATCGTCGACCTCAAGTACGGGCCTTCCCGTGAGCGCAGCCTTGCAGGCGTGCGCCGCGTGTCGAAGCCCGGTCTGCGCGTGTACGCGAAATCCACCAACCTGCCCAAGGTCCTGGGCGGCCTCGGCGTGGCGATCATCTCCACGTCTTCCGGCCTGCTCACCGATCGCCAGGCGGCCAAGCAGAAGGTGGGCGGGGAAGTCCTCGCCTACGTCTGGTAAGGGAGGCCACCACTATGTCGCGAATCGGAAAACTCCCCGTAGTCGTCCCCTCCGGTGTCGAGGTGAACATCGATGGCCAGGCCGTCGCAGTGAAGGGCCCCAAGGGCAACCTTTCGCTGACTGTCGCCGAGCCGATCGCCGTCGCCAAGGGTGAAGACGGAGTCATCAACGTCACGCGTCCGAACGACGAGCGTCGCAGCCGTGCGCTGCACGGTCTGTCCCGGACCCTGGTGCAGAACCTCATCGTCGGCGTGACCGAGGGCTACACCACGAAGATGGAAATCTTCGGTGTCGGCTACCGCGTGGCCCTCAAGGGCAAGGACCTCGAGTTCTCCCTGGGCTACAGCCACCCCGTGCTGATCGAAGCACCCGAGGGCATCACGTTTGCCGTCGAAACCCCCACGAAGTTCTCGATCTCGGGGATCGACAAGCAGAAGGTCGGCCAGATCGCTGCCAACATCCGCCGGCTGCGCAAGTCCGACCCGTACAAGGGCAAGGGCATCCGCTACGAGGGTGAACAGGTCCGTCGCAAGGTCGGAAAGACGGGTAAGTGATCATGAGCCAGACCGAGAACCAGAAGGCAAAGCGCATCCCGCGCGGCAAGGACGTGTCCACCACGCGTCGCCTCTCGAAGACGCGTCGTCACTTCCGCCTCCGCAAGAAGATCTCCGGTACCGCCGAGCGTCCGCGCCTCGTCGTCAACCGGTCGTCGCGCCACATGCATGTGCAGTTGGTCGACGACCTGACGGGCACGACCCTCGCCGCAGCATCGACCGTCGAACCCGACGTGCGTGCTGTCGAGGGCGACAAGAAGGCTCGTGGCGCGAAGGTCGGTCAGCTGATCGCCGAGCGCGCCAAGGCTGCCGGCGTGGAGGCCGTGGTCTTCGACCGCGGTGGACACACCTACAGCGGCCGTATCGCGGCCCTCGCGGACGCGGCTCGCGAAAGCGGGTTGAAGTTCTGATGATGACTTTTTCGAACGGAAGGAACGCCTGATGCCGGGACGTCAGCGGCGTGACGGCGGCAGCGGCCCTGCCGGCCAGAACCCGAACAGCAGCGGTGACAACCGCGGTGGTCGTGACCGCCGTGACCGCGACTCGCGTGGCGGCAACGCTGCCGAGAAGTCGAACTACATCGAGCGTGTCGTCTCGATCAACCGTGTGTCGAAGGTCGTCAAGGGCGGCCGTCGCTTCAGCTTCACCGCTCTGGTGATCGTGGGCGACGGTAACGGCTTGGTCGGCGTCGGCTACGGCAAGGCCAAGGAAGTTCCCGCGGCCATCCAGAAGGGCGTCGAGGAGGCTCGCAAGGGCTTCTTCCGCGTCCCGATGATCGCCAGCACCATCACTCACCCCGTCCAGGGTGAGGCCGCAGCAGGCATCGTCATGCTGCGTCCGGCTTCGCCCGGTACCGGTGTCATCGCCGGTGGCGCGGTGCGTGCCGTGCTGGAGTGCGCGGGAATCGCGGACATCCTGTCGAAGTCCCTGGGCTCCGACAACGCCATCAATGTGGTGCACGCGACGGTTGCTGCTCTCAAGATGCTGCAGCGTCCCGAAGAGGTTGCGGCTCGTCGTGGCCTCACCCTCGAGGAAGTTGCCCCCGCCGGCATGCTTCACGCCCGTGCACAGGCTGCTGGGAGCGTGAAGTAATGGCAGAGCTGAAGATCACCCAGATCAAGAGCACCATCGGCTGCAAGTCGAACCAGCGGGACAGCCTGCGCACCCTCGGTCTGCGGAAGATCCGTCAGTCCGTCGTCCGCGAGGACAATGCGCAGAACCGCGGCTTGATCAACGTGGTGCGTCACCTCGTGACCGTTGAGGAGGTCTGAAAATGACCATCAAGCTGCATCACCTGCGCCCGGCTCCGGGTGCGAAGACCGAAAAGACCCGCGTCGGACGCGGCGAGGGTTCCAAGGGCAAGACCGCTGGTCGCGGTACGAAGGGCACCAAGGCACGTAAGAACGTGTCGGCGGCCTTCGAGGGTGGCCAGATGCCCATCCACATGCGTCTGCCGAAGCTCAAGGGCTTCAAGAACGCATTCCGCACCGAGTACCAGATCGTCAATGTCGGCGACATCGCCCGGGTTTTCCCGGAGGGTGGCGAAATCGGCATCGACGAGCTCGTCTCGAACGGCCTGGTTCGCAAGAACCAGCTCGTGAAGGTGCTCGGCGAGGGCGAGCTGTCGGTGGCCGTGCAGGTCACCGCCATCAAGTTCTCGGGCTCCGCCAAGGAAAAGATCGCCGCTGCGGGCGGCACCACGACCGAACTGGTCTGACCTGTTCGTTCATGTGAGCCCCGGCTCGCGAACGGCCGCGTTGCAGAACCCTGCATCGCGGCCGTTCGTGCTTTCAGGGAGTTGAAGTACGCTACCGGCGTACGCCTCCGCTGGTGGCGCACTGTTAGAGTTTTAGAGTTGTCTACCTTCCGACGGGTCCGAAGTCGACCCGTCGTCCCCGATCGGCCTGCCAGGAGGATCTTTGCTTTCCGCCTTCGTTTCGGCCCTCAGGACACCGGACCTGAGGCGGAAGATTCTCATCGCCCTCGGTCTCGTGGCGCTGTATCGCCTCGGTGCGACCGTGCCGTCCCCGGGCGTCGACTACGGCAACGTCCAGGCCTGTGTGGATCAGCTCGCCGGCGGCGACCAAGCCGGCATCTACTCGTTGATCAATCTGTTCTCCGGCGGTGCCCTACTGCAGCTGTCGGTGTTCGCGATCGGCATCATGCCGTTCATCACCGCGAGCATCATCGTTCAGCTGCTGACCGTCGTCATTCCGCGCTTCGAGGAGTTGCGGAAGGAGGGCCAGTCCGGCCAGGCCAAGATGACGCAGTACACGCGTTATCTCGCTGTCGCACTCGCCGTCCTGCAGGCGACCGGCATCGTGGCCCTGGCGGCCCGCGGCCAGCTGTTGCAGGGCTGTGCCGAACCCATCCTCGCCGACGACAGCATTTTCGCGATGGTCGTCATCGTCCTCGTCATGACCGCCGGTGCAGCCGTCGTCATGTGGTTCGGTGAGCTCATCACCGAGCGCGGTGTCGGCAACGGCATGTCGCTGCTGATCTTCTCGGGTATCGCCGCGGCGCTCCCCACCG
Organism: Actinomycetes bacterium; assembly: GCA_023417985.1. Taxonomy (GTDB): domain Bacteria; phylum Actinomycetota; class Actinomycetes; order Mycobacteriales; family Mycobacteriaceae; genus Rhodococcus. The sequence goes on from JAEZDV010000274.1 coordinate 6,608, forward strand.
AAGGCCGGACAATCCTCGAATCCCGCGGCGGCCTCGTCTTCGCGATCGTGTGTGTGGTGGCTCTGGTCATCATCACCGGCGTCGTGTTCGTCGAGCAGGGCCAGCGCCGGATCCCGGTCCAGTACGCCAAGCGCATGGTCGGTCGGCGGATGTACGGCGGTTCCTCGACGTACCTGCCGCTCAAGGTCAACCAGGCCGGCATCATCCCGGTCATCTTCGCGTCGTCGCTGCTGTACCTGCCCAACCTCATCGGACAGCTCACGGGTGCGACCAGCGCGGTCGAGCCGAACTGGTGGCAGCGCATCGTCAACACGTACCTGATCGATCCGAGCAACCCGGTCTACATCTCGATCTACTTCGCGTTGATCGTCTTCTTCGTGTTCTTCTACGTCGCGATCACCTTCAATCCGGAGGAGCGCGCCGACGAGATGAAGAAGTACGGCGGTTTCATCCCGGGCATCCGCCCCGGTCGCCCGACCGCCGAATATCTCAGTTTCGTGCTCAACCGCATCACGGTTCCGGGCTCGATCTACCTCGGTCTCATCGCAACCCTGCCGAACTTCTTCTTGTCCGGGGGCCAGACCGCCTCGAGCATTTTCGGTGGCGCCGCGGTGCTCATTCTTGTCAGTGTCGCGCTGGACACGGTCAAGCAGATCGAAAGTCAATTGATGCAGCGTAACTACGAAGGGTTCCTCAAGTGAGACTTGTACTCCTCGGTCCTCCCGGTGCCGGCAAGGGCACGCAGGCCGCGATCCTGTCCGAGAAGCTCGGTGTCCCGGCGATCTCGACCGGCGATCTCTTCCGCGCCAACATCGGCCAGGGAACCCCGCTCGGTATCGAGGCCAAGAAGTACATCGATGCGGGCGACCTCGTGCCCGCAGAGATCACGAACAACATGGTGCGCGAGCGTCTCGCCGAGCCGGACGCGGCGAACGGTTTCCTCCTCGACGGCTTTCCGCGCAGCGTCGAGCAGGCCAAGGAACTCGAGAACATCCTGAGCGATCTCGGAGTGTCCCTCGACGGCGTGCTGTCGTTCGTCATCGACGAGGACGTGGTCGTCGGGCGTATGCTCGCCCGCGGTCGCGCGGACGACACCGAGGACGTCATTCGCAATCGCCTCCGGGTCTACCGTGAGGAGACAGCTCCGCTGCTCGACTACTACCGCGACGCGATCATCACGGTCGACGCCATCGGTGAGGTCGAGGAGATCAACGCCCGTGCGCTCTCCGCGCTCGGCAAGTAGGACGTAGGAAGTTTCGACATGGGTTTCGGGCGCAAGCGCAAGGTCGTTCCGTTCCGTACAGCCGGTGAACTCGACGCGATGGCGGCTGCGGGCGCCATCGTCGGTGCCGCACTCGTTGCGGTGCGGGACGCGGCGAAGCCGGGCGTGAGCACCCTGGAACTCGACAGGGTGGCGGAAGCGGTGATCCGCGATGCGGGCGCCGTTCCCTCCTTCCTGGGTTACAACGGTTTCACCGGCTCGATCTGTTCGTCCGTCAACGACCGCGTGGTGCACGGCATCCCGTCGGCCGACGACATCCTCGCCGAGGGCGATCTGGTGTCCATCGACTGCGGTGCGATCCTCGACGGATGGCACGGGGACTCCGCGTGGACCTTCGGTGTGGGGGAACTCGCTCAGGACGACGCCGACCTGAGCGAGGCCACTCGGCTGTCGATGGAAGCCGGCATCGCTGCGATGCTTCCGGGCAACCGACTCACCGACGTCTCGCACGCGATCGAGACCGGCACCCACGAGGCGGAGAAACTGTTCGGCCGCCCCTTCGGCATCGTGGACGGCTACGGCGGACACGGCATCGGTCGCGAGATGCACATGGAACCGTTCCTGGCGAACGAAGGCGCTCCCGGTAAGGGGCCGCAACTGGTCGTCGGTTCGGTGCTCGCGATCGAGCCGATGCTCACGCTCGGCACCTACGAGACCGAGGTGCTCGACGACGACTGGACCGTGGTCACCACCGACGGCAGTCGCGCCGCGCACTGGGAGCACACCGTCGCCGTCACCGAGTCGGGTCCGCGGATCCTCACGCTGCGTCCCGAATAACAACGGGGTCCCGAGTAGCGATATCGGTCACACCTCGACGAGCAGAGTCACCGGGCCGTCGTTGACGAGGCTCACTTCCATGTGAGCACCGAACACTCCCGTTTCGACGTGTGCACCGAGCGCGCGCAGGGCCCGTGCGAACTCCTCGACGAGTGGTTCAGCCACCGCCCGCGGCGCCGCGGCCGACCACGACGGCCGCCGGCTCTTCCGGGTATCGGCCATGAGGGTGAACTGGCTGACGACCAGCAGCGGAGCGCCGACCTCGGATGCCGACTTCTCGTCCTCGAGGATCCGCATCGTCCACACCTTGCGCGCCAGTGTCGCGGCCTTGGCTGCGTCGTCGTCGTGCGTGACCCCCACGAGGATCAGAAGTCCGTGTCCGCCCGGCGGCGGAGTGATCCGGGCGACCTCGTCGCCTTCGACCGCAACCGCCGCGGTCGTCACCCGCTGGATCAGTGCCCGCACGTGCGTCCTCCTCGTTCGTCTCCATTTGGCCTGGTGGGAAAACTCCCGTAGCATTGACCGGTGGTGCGCGCTGCGCTCCGAGACGGTCCGCGTCGAATCTCGATTCGCGCGACATCCGGAGGCTGGGCGTCACGGTATCGGATGCCGATGCAACCACACATCGAACGACGGATCGCGGAGGATATGGCTAAGAAAGACGGGGCAATCGAGGTCGAGGGCCGGGTTGTCGAACCACTGCCCAATGCGATGTTCCGCATCGAGCTGGAGAACGGTCATAAAGTTCTGGCCCACATCAGCGGCAAGATGCGCCAGCACTACATTCGTATTCTTCCCGAGGATCGCGTGGTCGTGGAGCTTTCGCCCTACGACCTGACGCGTGGACGCATCGTCTACCGGTACAAGTAGAAGCTTCCCCGGCTATACGGTCGGGGAGAACCCTGTCTTCGGTCGCGGCCAGCCGTGTCCGGGGGCGCACATACAGGAGATCGGACGCACGTGAAGGTTCAGCCTAGCGTCAAGAAGATCTGCGAGAAGTGCAAGGTGATCCGTCGCAACGGACGGGTCATGGTGATCTGCGAGAACCTGCGTCACAAGCAGCGTCAGGGCTAGATCGAACCTTCGTCTCGAAGATCTGCTTGGCAACAAGCAAAGAAGACCTTCCAGCACCAGTCGCGTGGTTACGATCCTCGATCAGTCGAGGAGCTGCGCGATCAACCCCCGGTTCGGAGGCCGGGGCCCCACTGTGTTTATCGACTTACACAGTTTTTCGACGCAGGGGACGGGCTGGGAGCAGACCTCCGCACACCGAATAGGAATGCCACATGGCACGTCTCGCAGGTGTCGATCTACCCCGCGAAAAGCGGATGGAGATCGCACTCACTTACATCTACGGCATCGGCCGTACGCGCTCCCAGGAAATCCTTGCGGCGACCGGCGTGAACCCGGACCTGCGCAGCAAGGATCTGTCCGACGAGGATCTCGCCAAGCTCCGCGAGCACATCGAGGAGACCTACAAGGTCGAGGGTGACCTCCGCCGCGAGGTCCAGGCGGACATCCGCCGCAAGATCGAGATCGGCTGCTACCAGGGCCTGCGGCATCGTCGTGGTCTGCCCGTGCGTGGACAGCGCACCAAGACCAACGCCCGTACCCGTAAGGGTCCGAAGCGCACCGTCGCAGGAAAGAAGAAGTAATGCCTCCCAAGTCACGCACCGCCGGTCCGAAGAAGACCCAGAAGGCACGGCGCAGGGACAAGAAGAACGTCCCGCACGGCGCCGCTCACATCAAGAGCACCTTCAACAACACCATCGTGTCCATCACCGATCCCCAGGGCAACGTGATCTCCTGGGCGTCGTCGGGCCACGTCGGCTTCAAGGGTTCGCGCAAGTCGACCCCGTTCGCCGCCCAGCTCGCCGCCGAGAGCGCTGCCCGCAAGGCGCAGGAGCACGGTGTCAAGAAGGTCGACGTTTTCGTCAAGGGCCCCGGCTCGGGACGCGAAACCGCGATCCGCTCCCTCCAGGCAGCAGGCCTCGAGGTCGGCACCATCTCCGACGTCACGCCCCAGCCGCACAACGGTTGCCGTCCGCCCAAGCGGCGTCGCGTCTAATACGGGAAAGGAAAAGGTTCTAAGTCATGGCACGTTATACCGGTCCCGTTACACGTAAGTCGCGTCGTCTCCGCGTCGACCTGGTCGGAGGCGATCAGGCCTTCGAGCGTCGCCCCTACCCGCCCGGCCAGCACGGCCGCGCGCGGATCAAGGAGAGCGAGTACCTGCTCCAGCTGCAGGAGAAGCAGAAGGCTCGCTTCTCCTACGGCATCATGGAGAAGCAGTTCCGTCGTTACTACGAGGAAGCCGCAAGCCGCCCCGGTAAGACCGGTGAGGTTCTGCTGACCATCCTCGAGTCGCGGCTGGGCAACGTCGTGTTCCGTGGCGGCCTCGCCCGCACGCGTCGGCAGGCACGTCAGCTCGTGAGCCACGGCCACTTCCTGGTCAACGGCAAGAAGGTCGACGTCCCCAGCTACCGCGTCTCGCAGTACGACATCATCGATGTCCGCGAGAAGTCGCTGAGCACGCTTCCCTTCCAGGTGGCACGCGAGACCCAGGGCGAGCGCCCGATCCCGGGTTGGCTGCAGGTCGTCGGTTCGCGTCTGCGGGTGCTGGTCCACCAGCTTCCCGAGCGCGCACAGATCGACATCCCGCTGCAGGAACAGCTCATCGTCGAGTACTACTCGAAGTAAGGCACTTCGTGCCGTGTGTGCTCCGGTCCGTGCGGGCCGGAGAACACGCACCCATCCACCAGGGCGTCAAATAGCGGACGCCCACAAGGAGGCAACAGATGCTCATTTCGCAGCGACCCACACTGACCGAAGAGGTCATCGCTGACAACCGTTCGAAGTTCGTCATCGAACCCCTCGAGCCTGGCTTCGGGTACACACTCGGCAACTCGCTTCGTCGCACCCTGCTCTCCTCGATCCCGGGCGCAGCCGTCACCAGCATTCGCATCGACGGCGTGCTCCACGAGTTCACCACGGTTCCGGGGGTGAAGGAGGATGTCACCGACATCATCCTCAACCTCAAGGGCCTCGTGGTCGGCTCGGAAGAGGACGAGCCGGTCACCATGTACGTCCGCAAGCAGGGCCCCGGCACCGTTACGGCCGGCGACATCGTCCCCCCGGCCGGTGTCACCATCCACAACCCGGACCTGCACATCGCCACCCTGAACGACAAGGGCAAGCTGGAGATCGAGCTCGTCGTCGAGCGCGGTCGCGGCTACGTCCCCGCCGTCCAGAACAAGGCGACCGGTGCAGAGATCGGCCGTATCCCGGTCGACTCGATCTACTCGCCGGTGCTCAAGGTGACGTACAAGGTGGAAGCGACCCGCGTCGAGCAGCGCACCGACTTCGATCGGCTGATTCTCGACGTGGAGACCAAGAACTCCATCACGGCGCGGGACGCGCTCGCTTCGGCGGGTAAGACCCTCGTGGAGCTCTTCGGCCTGGCTCGTGAGCTGAATGTCGAAGCAGAAGGTATCGAGATCGGTCCCTCGCCCGCCGAGGCCGACCACATCGCCTCCTTCGGACTTCCGATCGAGGACCTCGACCTCACGGTCCGGTCCTACAACTGCCTCAAGCGCGAAGGTGTTCACACCGTCGGTGAGCTCGTGGCACGCACGGAATCCGATCTGCTCGACATCCGCAACTTCGGCCAGAAGTCCATCGATGAGGTCAAGGTCAAGCTGCACTCGCTCGGCCTGTCGCTCAAGGACAGCCCGGCGTCGTTCGACCCCAGCACCGTTGCCGGCTACGACGCCGCGACCGGTACCTGGAGCGACACCGAGTCCGGCTCCTTCAGTGAGACCGACGGCAACGAGGACTACGCCGAGACCGAGCAGCTGTAGCAGCTCACGGTCCGTTACTAGGAGAAAATAATGCCCAAGCCCAAGAAGGGCGCCCGCTTCGGCGGGTCGGCCTCGCACCAGAAGGCGATCTTCGCCAACCTGGCCACCGCGCTCTTCGAGCACGGCCGCATCACCACCACCGAGTCCAAGGCCAAGGCCCTGCGCCCGTACGCCGAGAAGCTCGTCACGCACGCAAAGGCCAACACGCTGGCTTCGCGTCGTGAGGTGCTGAAGGTCCTCCGCAACAAGGACGTCGTCCACACGCTGTTCGCGGAGATCGGTCCCTCCTTCGAGGACCGTAACGGTGGCTACACCCGCATCATCAAGACGATGCCGCGCAAGGGCGACAACGCCCCGATGGCGATCATCGAGCTCGTCCGTGAGAAGACGGTCAGCAACGAGGCGGATCGCGCTCGTCGCGTCGCTGCTTCGCAGTCTGCTCCGGCTGCCGAGGAGAACGTGGTGGAGGCCGTCGAGGCCAACGCCACCGACGCCGAGGTCGAGAACGCGGATGCCGTCATCGAGTCGATCGAGGACGACACCGCTACGGCCGCCGATGCCGACGAGGCCAAGAAGGACTAGTTCCCTTGGTTTCGGCATCTGCTGAAGCACCCGAGCCCGCCGACCCTTCCGAGGGCGGCGGGCTCGCTGCTTCCGACGACTCTGCTTCCGGCGGCTCTGCTGTTGCGGACGGGCCCGAGCTGACCCGGCTCCGGCTCGACATCGCTTACGACGGAACCGACTTCTCCGGATGGGCGCGACAGCCCGGCCGCCGCACCGTGTGCGGCGAGATCGAGGAGAAGCTCGGGGCGATCGTCCGTACCCCTGTGCTTCTCACCGTTGCCGGCCGCACCGACGCGGGAGTGCATGCGTCCGGTCAGGTCGCGCACGTCGATGTGCCCACGGCAGCGCTTCCCGACGATCCGTCGCGCTGGATCCGGCGACTGGCGCGTTTCCTTCCCCGCGACGTCCGCGTGACCGGGATCGCCGTCGCACCGGAGCATTTCGACGCGCGGTTCTCCGCGATCCGGCGCCATTACGAATACCGGTTGACGACCGCCCCGTACGGTGCGGAACCGCTGCGCGCCCGCGATACCGTGGCGTGGCCGAAAACCGTCGACCTCGAAGCGATGCGGCGTGCCTCCCACTCGCTGCTCGGCCTGCACGATTTCGCCGCCTTCTGCAAGCGCCGCGAGGGCGCCACCACTGTCCGCGAACTCCAGCGTTACGACTGGACGCGTGACGGTGACATCCTCACCGCCTATGTCAGCGCAGATGCGTTCTGCTGGTCCATGGTGCGCAGCCTCGTCGGTGCGGCGCTCGCCGTCGGTGAAGGCCGGCGCAGCGTCGAATGGATGACCGCGTTGCTGGACGAACGCGAGCGCGCCGCGTCGGTCGCCGTCGCACCTGCGCACGGACTCTCGCTCGTGCGCGTCGATTACCCGGCCGACGAGGACCTCGCTGCCCGCAATGTCGCGACCCGCGAAGTCCGCGGCCCGATCGTGCCCGGCTGCTGCTGAAGGCGCGCCGGTCTCGTTTCGCAACCGTACCGTGACCGCTCCACCTGCCCGGACCTGCTGACAACACCCACTTTGCATCGCAAAGTTGAGTCATGAACACGCGACCCGGCAGCGAATCCGACGCTGCACAGGCGCAGGACCTCATCGCCGACATCGACAGTTGGTCGCGGCAGGGGCGGAGATTGTCGTCCCCCGCCTGGTTCCCTCTTCTCGTCGTGTCCGCAGCGGTGTACGCGGCACTGCCGTTCGCACTTCTGCTCGGCGGCAACGCGACCGGCTACTGGGCGGTCGCCGCTCCGGTGTCCGCGATCGTGACAGGGTGGTACTTCTCCACCCGCCGGGTGCAACTGCCGTTCGTGCGCGGGACGATCGTGTTCGCGACGGGTGTCGTGATGCTCCTCGTCGTCGCCGCATTCCTCCTGTGGTTCGCCGGCGGCAGCGCGGAGTTCGTGCCGTGGCTCGTGATCGCGTCCGGTTTCGGGGTTTTCGCTCTCGTGTGGCGATCGATACCCACCGGATTGTTTGCCGTGTGCACAGCGGACGCGGCGGTGGTCGTGGCGCTCGGAGACTGGGGGAGCGGCGGGGTGATCATGACGCTGGTCGTCGGAACGGGGGCCGTCGTGGCAGCGATGATCGAACTCGCACAGGCGGATCCGGGACGTGCGCATGCCTGACACGTCTTCTCCGGACGAGCATCCGACGCTCGGACTCGACGACGTCGTCCATCAGCGCACCCGCCTCGGAATTCTCTCGCTCCTCCGCGACGGGTCGTCCATGCAGTTCGGCGTGCTCCGGGAAACGCTGCGACTGACCGACGGAAACCTGAATCGGCATCTGAAGGTTCTCGTCGACGCCGGATTGCTGGAGTCCACTCGTGAAGAGGGTAGGGGGCGGACACGCACGTGGCTCACGATCACCCCGGCCGGACGCGCCGCACTCGACGCCGAGATCGATGCGCTGCGGGCGCTCATCGGGGCCCACGACTGACGGACGTACCCCGGTCCGCCGGTCGTGGACCGCCAGGAAATCCGATGACGCAGGAAATCCGACGACCCAGACAATCCGACGTCGCAGACTCAGCCCGCCAGTGACCGCGCGATCACCAGACGCTGAATCTGGTTGGTGCCCTCGAAGATCTGCGTGATCTTCGCGTCGCGCATGAACCGCTCGACCGGGAAGTCGCGGGTGTAGCCGTAACCGCCGAGTACCTGCACGGCGTCGGTGGTGACCTTCATGGCCGCATCCGTGGCGACGAGTTTCGCGACCGAGGCCTGGCGGGAGTAGGGCAGGCCGGCGTCCTTGCGTCGCGCGGCGTCGAGGTAGGTGGCGCGGGCGGAATCCACCGCGGCCGCCATGTCGGCGAGAACGAACCCGAGGCCCTGGTGATCGATGATGCGCTTGCCGAACGCCTTGCGTTCCTTGGCGTATGCGGTCGCCTCGTCGAGTGCTGCCTGCGCGATACCGGTGGCGACAGCGGCGATGCCGAGGCGCCCCGAATCCAGCGCGCTGAACGCGATGGGCAGACCCTGACCTTCGGCACCGATGCGGCGCTCGGCGGGGACGAATGCGTCGTCGTAATGGGCTGCGGTGGTGGGGATCGCGTGCAGACCCATCTTTTCCTCGGGCTTACCGAAGCTCAGGCCCTCGGTTCCGTCCGGCACCAGGAAGCACGAGATGCCCTTCGACCCGGTGTCGGCGGTGCGAGCGAACAGCGTGTAGAAATCGGCCTTGCCGCCGTTGGTGATCCACGCCTTCGACCCGGTGATGCGGTACCCGCCGTCGACGGCGGTCGCCCGGCACGCGAGCGCGGCGGCATCCGACCCGGCCTGCGGCTCGGACTGGCTGTAGGCGCCGATAGTGTTGCCGCCCAGCATGTCCGGGAGCCACGCGTTCTTCTGCTCGTCGGTGCCGTGGGAGGCCAACGCGAAGCAGGACAGCCCGTGCACGCTCACCGCGACCGCGACGGCAGCCCACCGGGCGCCGAGTTCCTCGAGCACCTGCAGGTACACCTCGTATGGCTGGTCGCCACCGCCGAACTCCTCGGGATACGGCAGGCTCAGCAGGCCGGCCGCACCGAGCGCCGGGAACACACCCTCCGGGAACGTTTCGGCACGCTCGTGCTCGTCGACGCGCGGAGCCAGGACCTTGTCGGCGACGTCGCGCGTCAGCTCGATCAGGTCGTAGGCCTCTTGGGTGGGCAGAAGACGCTCGACGGCCACGGGGTTCCTCCCTCGGAAAACAGTACTGAGAACGATACTGCAGTACGATCGCACGTATGACAAGGACGGAGACGCGCCGCACGACCGCGCGCCGGGCGCAACTGTTCGACCAACTCGTCGCCCTGTTCCTCGCCGAAGGCTTCGCGCACTTCACCCTCGACGACGTCGCTGCCCGCCTCCGCTGCTCGAAGTCCACCCTCTACGCACTCGCCGAGAACAAGGACCGCCTCGTCTACGCCGTTACCGTGCACTTCTTCCGGGGTGCCACCGAGCGGGTCGAAACAGAACTCGCAGGCGCCACGGGCGCCGAAGCCCGGATCCGCACGTACCTCGAGGCCGTCGGTCGGCAACTGGAACCGGCGTCGGCGCGGTTCATGGAGGACATCGCCCGGACGGCGGTTGCCCGCGAGGTGTACGAACGCAACACACGCCTCGCGGCCGACCGCGTGCGGGCGCTGATCTCCGAAGGTGTCGAATCGGGCGATCTCCGCGACGTGCACGCCGCATTTGCCGCCGACGTCGTCGCGTCCGTCATGGTGCGGATCCAGCAACGGCAGGTCGCGGAGGCGACGGGATTGGCCGACGCTCAGGCCTACCGCGAGCTCGCAGCGCTCCTGACTCACGGTCTGACCGCCTGACCACGCCTAGGATCGCAGGCATGGACCCCCTGATCGGAACTGCACCGGTTCGCCTCGAGATCATCGTCGCGAGCGTGCGCGCCGGACGCATCGCGCCTGTCGTCGCCGACTGGTTCACCGAAACAGCCCGTCGCCGCGAAGAATTCGACGTCGGTGTCATCGACCTCGCGGAGACACCGCTACCGCAGGATTTGTCGGGAGGGCCGGAGGCCGACGCATTCACCCGCCGCATCGGCGCGGCCGAGGCGTTCGCCGTGGTCACCTCGGAGTACAACCACGGATATCCGGCGGCGCTCAAGACCGCGATCGACACCGTGAAACACGAATGGCGCACCAAGCCGATCGGATTCGTCTCCTACGGCGGGCTGTCCGGCGGCCTGCGCGCGGTCGAACAGCTGCGGCAGGTCGTCGTCGAGGTGCACATGGTCCCGGTCCGTGAATCGGTGAGTTTCCACCGCGTCAAGCACGCGTTCGCGCAGGACGGCACTACCACCGACGGTGCCGCCGTCGATGCCGCAGAGCGGATGCTGAACCAGCTCGACTGGTGGGCGCGCACCGTACGTGCGGGGCAGATCCGCGGCGTGTATCCGGGCTGAGCGGCCTTCACGACACCGGTACGGGTTCCTGAACCCGGGGCCGGCCGATGTGGGTGGTCTCGCCCGCGATAGTCACCAGTGTGAGATCGGTGCGTACCGCGCCGGTCACCAGCAGAATTCGCTCACCCGACGCGTCCGGTTGGAGAATCGACACGGTCGGGCGTTCGGCGGGCAAGCCGCCCGGGCGCATGTGGATGTGAATTGCGCTGACGTGCGGGGGAACCGTCGTCGGCCGGACACCGTCGTACACCACGGTGTCGAACGATCCGTCGTCTGCGTAGTCGCCGGCCACACGTAACCGATCCGGTCCTGCCGCGCTGTCGAGCAGCGGACGCCACGCTCCCACCCTGTCGGTGTAGAGGAGGACCCGTGCTCCGACCGCCACCGCCCTGAACACGATCTGCTTGGCCAGATACAGCTCACCCGCCACGTGCACCGATCGCACCCCGGACCCGAAGAGGCGCACGGTGACGGCACGACCGGCATCGTCCGAACCGACGAGTTGGCCACAGCCGCCCGACGGCAATGCGAGATCCTCGAGCTCACCGGGTCGGGAGTCCCGCAAGGGCACCACATGCTCGAGCCGGGGCACGGCCACCGGCAGGGCGGCGGTCAGTGCCTCGCGGTCCACTCCGTACGGGGAGCGGAGTCCGTCGAGCGCCGGAACGTCTGGCGAGCGCACGGTGAACCGCGCCGAGCCTCCGACACGCACAGCACCGTGATCTCCCGGCCGAAGGCGGACCACGAGGGTCGAGGCCAGCGCGGGGTAGGTCCACACGGACGTCACCGCAGCCCGATCGAATCGACGAGCGTCGAAATGCCCACCGACGTTGAAACCCATCGGGACCGGGACGTGGTGCGGGTGCCGTCGGAACTCGCCCGGCGAGACACCGTGCACGACCCGGCGGGAGGCGGACTCGATCTCGGAGGCAGTGAGAACTCTTCCGGCACAACCTGCGTCGTCGAGCGCACGCACGACCCGCCGGGCCGCGGCGCCGACGGTGCGCGCCGCACCTTCCGTTCCGCCACCGCGCCGGGCGATCGCCTCACGAGCTGTGACCGCGTTCAGGCGCACCGCCAGCCAGACGGTGCGCTCCGCCGCGACGGGCAGCGGACCGAGCAGGTGAGCATAGACCTGCCCGGCCGGAGTCGCATCGCGTACGCGCCACCCGTGGGCGACCACATCGATCCCGTCGAGCACCACGTCGTGCCGGCGCAGGCACGACGCGATCGTCCCGAGCGGCAAGCCGACGTCGGTCTCCGCGATGTCGCGTCCCGCCCGCGTGACCTGGCCGGGCCGCGGCACAACTTCGATCACCGCCGTCACGTACGGTGCGTTCCAACTCAGCCCGATCGGGCGTCCGGACGGCTGTCGGTGATCCCGCACGACCGCTGCGGCTGCGGGTCGCCCGAACCGATAGCGAATCAGTGTGCCGATGAAACCGATCGCATCGACTCCGCGGACCGGAACCGACACGGCCGGCGCGACCAGCACCGCCGCTGCCAACGGCACCCACACCGAACTCGTCATAGCCTGAACCCCGGCCCACACGACTGCGGCGGACACCTGCGCCACCACCAAGCGGATGATGATCCGGGATCCACACCGCCCTACCTGCTGCCCAGCCACATCCACGTCTCCCCCGATCCTGTCCGGCTGCGCCCCCTGCAGCCGACTCGGACATTCCGGCCGGAACAACTGTACTGTGTTGCGGCAGAGAGCGTGCCGTACCGGGGGGAGATACATGGCAGCGCAGCCGACTACACGATGGCAGGTCAGCGGATACAGATTTCTGATGCGCCGGATGGAGCACGCGCTGGTGCGCCGCGACGTCCGGATGATCAGCGATCCCATGCGATCCCAATCCCGCGCGATGGTGGTGGGAACCGTGGTGGCGTGCCTCGGCCTCGCCGGTTGCGCAGCGCTCGCCCTGTTCCGTCCCCAGGACAGAATCGGGGATGCGACGGTTGTGGTCGGACGCGATTCCGGTGCCCTGTACGTCGCGATCGACGGCACCTTCCACCCCGCTCTCAATCTCGCCTCCGCGCGGCTCGTGCTGGGCTCGCCCGTCGAACCGGTGGTCGTGGCCGAAGAGCAACTCGCGGAACGTCCTCGCGGCCCCCTGGTGGGGATCCCCGGGGCGCCGTCGTCGTTGACGCACACGCCGGACGAGATGCCGTGGACCGCCTGTGACACCGTCGAATCCGACGGCTCGCACGCTGTGACCACGACCGTGGTCGTCGGCACCCCGGACCGGCGACGGAATGCGGTCCTTCACGACGATCAGGCGTTGCTCGTCTCCTTCGACGGTCGTTTCTACCTCCTGTACAACGGCGTTCGCGCCGAGATCGACCCGGACGATCGCGCTCTGACCCGGGTACTCGGAATCGATACCGACCGGGCTCGTCCGGTGAGCCCGGGCCTGCTCGCGACGATTCCGGAAGTGCCCGCCTTGACCGCACCTCCCGTGCCCGGGGCGGGCAGCGCGCCGAACGTACCGGTGCTCGGGTTGCCCGTCGGATCTGTTGTGGCGCTGGCCGAACCCGACGGGCAGAGTTTCCACCTGGTGTTGCGCGAAGGCGTTCAGGAGGTGTCGCGTGCGACCGCCCACATCCTTCATGCGTCGGATTCGCAAGGCGCGGCGGAAATCCCGGTGGTGCCCCCGGATGTCCTCAAGGACGTGCCCGCCGTGGACGAGCTTGCGGTGAGCACATTTCCCGCCGTGATTCCCGAGATCGCGGATTCGCGCGACTCGCCCGTGGCGTGCACGACCTGGAACCCGGTATCCGGCGGCGACCGGGACCGCTCCTCGCTCCAGTTGTCGGCGGGCACCGCGCTTCCTCTAGCCGACGCTGCCGTTCCCGTGGTGCCCGCGCAGGCGGACGGTGTGGGGCCCAACGCCGATGCCGTCCACATTCCGCCGGGCCGGGGTATCTTCGCGGCCACGACGGCCGTCACATCGGGTAGCGACCGGACCGGTGCTCTGTTCTATGTCGCGGACACCGGTGTCCGTTACGGCATCGTCGACCGGGAATCCGCTGACGCCCTGGGATTTTCCGCGGATCCGGTGCGTGCGCCCTGGCAGATCGTCGAGTTGCTCGCTCCCGGACCGGCACTCGGCAGAGCCGAGGCGCTGCTCGCACACGACGGTGTGACCGCCGGTGCCGGGGCCGTGCCCGTACCGGCGGGAGGCTGATCGTTCAGGAATGTCCGTCGGGGCGACGTCGCGGCACGGACAACATCACGACTGTGGCCAGCGCGATGCCTACGGCGGCGGCGATCAGTGCGATGTCGCGCGGGCGGTTGTCCGGCGGAGGAGTGGGCACGGGTGCAGCGAGTGCGCGCGGTTCGGCAGGGACCTTGTCGTCCGGACGCAGGTGGCCGGGTGAGAGGGGCGCGGTGACAGCCGCGTACGGATCCACCACCCCGTGCCCGACCCGAGGGTTCCAGCCCTCGGCGGGAGAGTGGGCGGTCGCCTCGATTCGGGTCATCACCTCCCGTGCGGTCAGGTGGGGATGCCGGGCACGCACGAGTGCCGCCGTCGCAGCGACCAGAGGGGCGGCGAAACTCGTACCGGAAATCGGCTGGGGCCCATTCGATCCGGGAATCCGGTCCACGAGACCTTCGGATCCGGGATTGAGCGACACCAGTCCGCTCCCCGGCGCCGCGACATCCACCCAGGGACCCGGCAGGCTGTAGTCGGAGGGAGTGCCGTCCGATTCGACCGCACCGACGGTGAGCACGTAGTCGTCGTACCAGGCGGGTGACGCCAGAGTGGTCACCGAATCCCACGGATCGGCGCCGGGAACGGCGGGATCCGTCGAACCGGGGTTCCCGTCGCGACATGCATCCGAGTTGCCCGCAGCCACGACCACGACGACATCCTCGACATCGGTGGCATACTGGACCGCTGCGCCCAACGGCCCGTCGAACAACCCCTCGGAGACCGTCCGGCACGCCACTTCCGAGATGTTCACAACCGTGGCGCCCAGATCCACGGCACGACGGAGAGCGGACGCGAGGGTACGGACGTCGCCGTAACCGGTGCCGTTACGGGCGGCATCGTCGTCTGTCCGAGACCGATCGGAGTAGTGACCACTCGACTGACGAATTGTGATCAGTTCTGCGTCGGGTGCGCCCCCGGCGAAGCCGGACCCGGCAACCGGGCGTGCGGCGATGAGGCCCGCGACGAGTGTGCCGTGCGCGTCGCAGTCTTCCGTACCGTCACCCGTGGACACGTAATCACCGGCCGCCTTCAGCGCGGGCAATCGGGGATGCGGATACACGCCGGTGTCGATGACGGCAACGGTTTGCCCCGCACCGCGCGTGAGCGGCCAGACAGACGCGAAATCGAGGATCCGCTGGGCATCGGGAATCCGGGGGCCGTCGGGAGCGTCGCCCGGAGTGGAGCACACGATCCGTTGTTCCGTGACATCCGGCGGTGCCGCCACACCCGCCGGCGGCAGGAGCGCAGGATCGGGTACCGGCGGTGCCGCAGCGGCGGGGGTCCCGGCGCCGGCGACCAGCGCGGCGATGACGGCGACTGCCGCCGTCGCAGATGGTCGCATCCCGTCAGAGACCTCGCGCCGCGGAGTACAGGCCCGCCACCCAGCACGCGAGTGGGACGACTGTCGCGATCAGGGTGTACTCGGTCAGTTCGGCTACTCGGCGCTGTACCGGCGTGAACTGCCGGCGCGGCGTCACCGCGCCGAACACGATCGTCCCTGCGAACAGGGCGAGTGCCACACCGGCGACGAACCACGGCGGCACCGGCGTGTGCACTGTTGCGCCGGCAATCAGGACCATCAGAATGGCGGTGCCACCGAATATCAGCGGCACCGCTTCGGTGGACGAGGTGTACGACCGTCCCCTGAACATCAACACCAGTGCGGTGACGACGGCCAGTGACACGCCGGGCCACGGCACGACTCCGGCTATCGGAAACGCCGCAGACCACGCGCCACCGGCGGCGAGGACGACCACGGCATACACCAGGCCGGTCAGGTGAGCGCGGGCGCGCCCGATCCGCGCGTCGAGTTCCTCGAACGACGGGAGTGGCGCGGCGCTGTCCGGATCGGGTGCGACGGGGTCGAGCGATGTTCCGGGGACCGGTACCGGAGGCACGGGCAACCTGGCCAGTACCGCCGCGAGCCGTGGGGCGGTGCCCGCAAGGAGCAACGCGCTCATCACAGCACCCGCACCGAGCGCATGCAGACCGACGCCGATCGTCGTGGAGAACGTCAGTGCCACGGCTGCCCCGGCCGCGACTGCGGCAACGCCCGTGAAGATCGTGGCCCCGACGCCTGCCGTTCGCAGTGCTGTGACCGCGACCGCGGCGACCAGCACGGCTCCGAGCAGTAGGTGAGACGGCCCCAAGCTGCCCGGCACGAGCAGCGCTCCGGCTGTGAAAGCGGCCGGAAGCGCACTGAGGGCAGGCAGGAGGGCGGTCTCCGGATCGCCGTGACCACGAGAGGCGATCGTTGCTGCCAGCAGGAGAAGGACACTCACCACCGCCGTCACCGCGCCGGCTGCGATTCGGTTCGGGCCCTCCGGAAGGTGGAACAGGGAATAGCAGCCCACGGCGAGCGAGAGCGGCGCGAGCACGGTGGCGAGCATCCCTGCGGGCGCCGCACCCCACCGACGGAGCCTGTCCTTGCCCGCAACCGCGACGGCGTACATGACGTCGTCGAACAGCGGGGGTGGGGCGGGGGACCCCGAGTCGGCCAGCACGAGGAGTTCACCGTCGCGGACTCCGTGTTCGTCGAGGCTCAGCGCACCGGAAAGGGGTGCACGGCCGATCCGTGCGAGTGTCCACGTTCCCGGGTCCACCCGCTCGGGCGTGACGTCGAATCGATTCTCGCTCCGATGCGACGCGACGAGGTCCACGACTCCGGGAAGCAGCAGCGCCACAGGAACTCCCAGCGGGAGCGCGAGATCGACCTCGGTGTGCTGCGCCAGCACTGTGATCCGGCACAGATCCGGAGCTTCGAGAGCGCCGTGATGTCCGGACCCGGTGTGCGCGGACGTCATAGCAGGTGTACCCCCGTTGTGTCGGGTCGCCGGAGGGCTGCGTGCGGCTCCCCCCTGGATGCGCCGCGCCGACCGGGACGACGCAGACCATACGACATGGCGGGGGCGCGTGTCTCGCTGCGGAGCCGTCTTTCAGGACGGTGCGGAGACACGCGAATGTCGGGCCGGTGCGCTACCCTTCCCCGGACCGTGGGGGTCGGCCGTCGGGGGGCGGTTGGGATGTGCTGTCCGGGGGTGGCAAACGTTGAATACCGAGCGCTTCGTGCGCAAAGCACGCCAGGAGGCCCCGCGCACGCCCAGTGGCGAGCTGAGTCTGCAAGCACCGCCTGATATTCCGAGATCCACCCCAGGAAATCTGTTGGTGCGACTGCTTCCCCTCGTGATGGTCGCGGCTATGGTCGGAATGGTGGCGCTGATGTTCACTTCGGGCGCTGCCCGGAGTCCCCTCGCGATGATCTTCCCGCTCATGATGGTCGTGTCGATGGTCGGGATGCTCGCGAACGGTGGGCGCGGCGGAACGAAGACCTCCGACGTGGACGAAGACCGCAAGGACTACCTCCGGTACCTCGATCAGGTCCGTCGAGAAGTAATCGAAACGAGCGGCGAGCAACGGGATTCTCTGCAATGGGCGCATCCTGATCCGGCGTTGCTCTGGACCCTCGCCGGCACCACCCGAATGTGGGAGCGGCGTGCCGGCGACGCCGACTTCTGTCACGTGCGGGTCGGCCGGGGCGAGCAGCGTCTCGCCACCCGCCTGGTCGCGCCGGAAACCGGTCCGCTCGAGGATCTCGAGCCGGTGGCCGCGGTGTCGCTGCGACGGTTCGTGCGCACGCATTCGGCTGTGCCCTCGCTGCCCACCGCCGTCGCGCTGCGGGGTTTCGCGGCCATCGGCCTCGACGGCGACCGCGAGTCCGCCCGGTGTCTGGCCCGCGCGATGCTCACCCAGCTGTGCACCTTCCACGGGCCGGACGTTCTCCGGGTGGCGGTCGTGTGCGGCCCGGACACAGCGGCGGAGTGGGAGTGGATCAAGTGGCTCCCGCACGCTCAGCACCCCGAGGCACGCGATGGCGCGGGAAGTGCGCGAATGGTGTTCGGCTCGATGCTCGAACTGGAAACGGATCTCGCATCGATCCTTTCGGGCAGAGGCCCCTTCAGCCGCAACGCACCGGCGCTCGAGGGGGTTCCGCAACTCGTGGTCGTCGTCGACGGTGGTGTGTCGGGGTCCGGGTCAGGGCTGCTCGACGACGGACTGGATTCGCTCACGATCCTCGACCTGTCGGGTTTCGCGTCGCGTCTCGCCGGTGCACGCGGACTCCGACTCGTCGTGGAGGGTGGCCGCGTGGGCGCGCGATCGGGCGTGAACGTCGAGACGTTCGCCGACGCCGACGCCGTCAGTGCCCCCCGAGCCCAGATGGTCGCGCGTCGCCTGGCGCCGTTCCGTGTGGTCACCGGGAGTTCTGCCGCCGACAACTCCGACGAAACGCCGGTGACATGGCAGGAACTGCTGGGTGTCGGCGACGTCGCACGCTTCGACCCCACTCTCGCATGGGTCCCGCGACGCGGGCGTGATCGGTTACGGGTCCCCATCGGGGTCGGTTCCGACGGAGCGCCGGTGGTGATCGACCTCAAGGAAGCCGCGGAGAACGGTATGGGTCCGCACGGTCTGTGCATCGGCGCCACGGGATCAGGCAAATCCGAACTGCTCCGCACCCTCGTCCTCGGCCTGGTCGCCACGCACTCACCCGACGACCTCAATCTCGTTCTCGTCGATTTCAAAGGCGGCGCAACGTTTCTGGGACTGGAGGGTCTGCCGCATGTCGCGGCGATCATCACCAATCTCGCCGACGAACTCGCGATGGTCGACCGCATGAAAGACGCGCTCGAGGGTGAAATGAACCGCAGGCAGGAGTTGCTCCGTGCATCCGGGAACTTCGCGAACGTCGGTGACTACGAGAAGGCGCGCGCGGCAGGAGCACCGCTCGGGCCGTTGCCCGCCCTGTTCATCGTCGTCGACGAGTTCTCGGAACTGCTCTCGCAGCAGCCCGAATTCGCCGACCTCTTCGCCGCGATCGGACGCCTGGGGCGCTCGTTGCACATGCATCTTCTGCTGGCCAGTCAGCGGCTCGACGAAGGCAGGCTCCGCGGACTCGACAGCCACCTGTCCTACCGCATCGGCCTGAAGACGTTCTCGGCGAACGAATCGCGCAGTGTCCTCGGTGTGCCGGATGCGTATCACCTGCCTGCCGCACCCGGTGCGGGGTACCTGAAGTCGGATTCGGCCGAGATCGTGCGCTTCGCGGCGGCGTACGTGTCGGGACCCTATGTGTCGGGTCGCTCCTCCCGGCGGACCATCGTGCACGATGCCGGCGCCGCACCCCGCCCGCGCGTGTTCACCGCCCGGGGTGTCCCGGCCGACGATCCTGCTCCGCGGATGCCTCCACCGCACGTCGTTCCGGACGAAGTGACCACCACCGATGGCCGTACGCTTCTCCACCTGCTCGTCGACCGGATCCGCGGGCACGGAAACCCCGCCCATGAAGTCTGGCTCCCTCCTCTCGACCGGTCGCCCACGCTCGACGCGCTGGTCCCATGTTCGGTGCTGACAGGGGAGATTCCCCGAGCTGCCTCTCTGCGAGTTGCCGTCGGGATCGTCGACCGCCCCTTCGATCAGCGCCGCGATCCCCTGGTCGTGGATCTGGTGGGTGCGGCCGGCAACGTCGTCGTGGTGGGTGGCCCGCAGTCGGGAAAATCGACCCTCTTGCGCACACTCGTGTTGTCGACGGCGCTCACGCACACCGCCGAACAGGTGCAGTTCTACTGCCTCGACTTCGGCGGTGGCGCGCTCGCGGGTATGGCCGCTCTGCCGCACGTGGGATCGGTGGCGACCCGCCTCGATGCCGACCGGGTGCGGCGCACGGTGGCGGAACTGGTATCGCTCCTGCGGAGTCGCGAACGACTGTTCGGCGAACTCGGCATCGAGTCGATGGCCGAACTACGGCGACGTCGTGCGGACGGCACGGTCGACGCCTCCGTCGACCCGTTCGGCGACGTGTTCCTCGTGATCGACGGGTGGCCCAGCATTCGCAACGACTTCGAATCTCTCGAACAGGTCGTGAGTATCCTCGCTGCCCAAGGCCTTTCGTACGGAATTCATGTGGTGCTGAGTGCACCCCGGTGGGGAGACGTCCGGCCGGCGATGCGTGACCAGTTCGGTACACGCCTCGAACTGCGCCTCGGCGACCCGTCCGATTCGGAGTACGGGCGCAAGAAGGCAGCGACGGTGCCCGAGGGGCGTCCGGGCCGCGGAATCGACCGCGACGGCCTCCACATACTCGTGGCGCTGCCCCGCGTGGACGGACTCACGGAGACCGCCGACCTCGGTGCCGGTGTGGCGGGGGCCGTCGCGGCGATCGCCGGGGCCACCAGCGGACGTGCTGCGCCGCGAGTGCGGATGCTGCCGCAGATCGTCGAGCGCGCCGACCTGCTCGCGGCGCTTCCGCGGGCGGGCACCCCGGATGCGCCCGTCACGGTGCGTCTCACAATCCCCATCGGCATCGACGAAGCCGAACTCGCGCCGGTCGCCGTGGACTTCACCGACAGTCCGCACCTCCTGGTATTCGGCGATTCCGGTTGCGGCAAGACGGCGCTGCTGCGGGGGATCTGCCGCGGGTTGACGGAATCGAACACCGCCGACCAGGTGCGTATCATCGTCGGGGACTACCGCCGCACCCTGCTCGGCGTGGTCGAGGGAGACCACCTCGGCGGGTATGCACCGGCCGCGAGCGTCCTGGCCGCGATGGCGCAGGAACTCGCCGGAATCTTCGACCGTCGCCTCCCGGGACCGGACACCACCCAGCAGCAGTTGCGCGACCGCTCGTGGTGGACCGGGCCGGAGGTCTTCGTGATCGTCGACGACTACGACATGGTCGCGACCAGCGGACAGAATCCACTGACCCCCTTGCTCGACTATCTGCCACAGGCCAAGGACATCGGGTTGCACCTGGTGGTCGCCCGCCGGGCCGGAGGAGCCGGCCGGGCACTGTTCGAGCCGGTCCTCGCCCGGTTGCGCGAACTCTCCAGCCCCGGTCTGGTGATGAGCGGCAACCGCGACGAAGGCGCGCTCGTGGGTGCGGTCCGTCCCACGCCGATGCCACCGGGCCGGGGAATGCTGGTGCGGCGCAACGGTACAGCACTCGTGCAGACCGTATGGTCGCCGCTGCCGTGAGGGCATCGTCGAACACGCTGGTCCTGGCCGTGCTGCCCGGCCGGGTCCAAGCGCGGTGGCGAGAGGCCTCGAAGCCGATACCGGTGGAGGCTGCCAGGCTCGGCGGCGGATGGTTGTTCGGCGAGACCGCCCGCGACTCCCCGGACACGGTCGACGTCGTCGACACCGTGGACCACCTCGGCCCGACGGACTCGCCGCAGGTGGAGGCGCCCGATCCCGGAGCTCTGCTGACCGGACTCGTGCGGTACGCCGCCGCAGCCGTCGGTGCGCCGCCCTCGGTGGACACCGCGGTTGTCGTGCATCCGACGTGGTGGAACGAGCGTCGCCGCCAACTGCTGCACAGCGCCGCTCGCCAGATCGCGCACAACGCGGTGCTGGTTCCGGTGGCGATCGCGGCGTGCCGCGCCGCCCCGCGCGAGGGCGCCGAAGGGTTCGTCGTACTCGAGATCACCGGGCGTGGTGTCACCGCCACATCGGTGGTACCCGGACCGGTCGACGACGAGCCGGCGATCGGCCGCGTCGCCCGCGACCCGGACATCGTCGGGGCAGATCTCGTCGCTGTCGCAGACCTCGGGGCGCACGAAGGTCTCGCGTTGTTGATCACGGCGGTGACCGCGGACCAGGACGGCACCTTCGTTCTGGTCGTCGCGGATGAGGTGGGCGGACCGGCGCGCGCGCCCGCCTCGGACCGGAGCGGAGACGGAATGGGCACCCCGCCGGTAATTTCCGTCGACGCCGCGGACCTGACGAGCGCGATGGCCGTCCGTGCGAGTGAGAACCTCTCCCGCGCAGAGGAGTCCTCGCCGGTGCCGTGGTTGCAGGAGGTCCGGCCGTCGGGGCGGGCACCGGAGGCACGGAACGGGTGGTTCGCCAAAGTGCTGGCAGGGATGGTGACCGCGGGTGTACTCGCGGCGCTGCTCCTGTGGGCCGGTGTACCGGGATCTCTCCGTCCGGAGGGGCCGGGCGCAGTGGCGGCCGACCCCGACCCCGGGATCACCGTCGGCCGGAGTCCGGAGGGAGACGGGCCGCCCGGAACCGAGCACGGCGAGCGGGGCGCGATGCGCTTCGATGTCGGCCCGGTGCAACTCGATCTCCCGAGTTCCTGGCGACTGCGCAATCCGGAGACCGCCGAGTCGGGCCGCGCCGAGTTGGTGCCCTCATCGGGTAGCGATCGACGGATCGTGCTCGTCTACAGCGCCCTAGCGAGCGGAATGGACGAGGGGGCGGTGGCGGCGGTGCTCGAGGCGCGATCGGCCGAAAGAGGTCAGGTGATCCGGAATTTGGACTCCGACACCACATTTGCAGACCGAAGTGTGATCGCCTACACCGAAGTACCCGACGAGTTCTCCGAGGTGCGATGGTCTGTCGTGGTCTTTCCCGGTTTGCAGGCAGCGGTGGGGTGCCAGTACCTCGACGGTGAATGGGCGGGGATCAGGAGCGAATGCGCACAGGCGGTGCACACGCTCCGGGTCGGTTGAAAAGAAGTCGCGACCAATTACGGAGGGAAGGGAACCGTCCGTGCGGTCGCGGCGTCCAACTTCGTGTAGACGCATCCGGCTCAGACCGACTGGGGGGCTGAGACAGCCGGTGCGCCGAACAACAGAAGGAGCACTCGTGACCGCACCGTCGCCCGGAGCAGGGTCCGGCAGCAATGGCTTGAGTACAGATGTCGCCACCATGGAGGTGGTCGCGGGGCAACTTCAGGATTCCCGTAACGAACTGGTGGGGATCCTTCGGGTGCTCGGCGACGTCGTGCAGTCCGCACCGTCGGTCTGGCGGGGCGTATCCGCGACGAAGTTCGCCGGAATCATGGAGCGCTGGAACGTCAACAACACCAACCTGACTGCCGCGCTCGACGAACTGGCGGAAGCGGTCCGGACCAGCGGTCGCTCCTACGACGCGACCGAGCAGGAGAACGCCCGCGCGCTCGGGGCCGTCGATCCCGGCGCCGGTTCCCTCCTGAACGGTTCGTTCTGACCCCGGGTCCGTCCCGCACCCCGAATCCAGCAAAGGAGCACGAACAGTGTCAGTCGATGGTGGAACAGAGATCTTCCAGAATTTCACGGGCGTCGCAGACCTGCACTCGCGTCTCGTGTCGGGCGAGAAAGCGATCAGGGACACCCTCGACCGAATCGAAGCGCAGGTAGCGCCGCTGGTGTCGACGTGGAGTGGTGAGGCTCAGGCCGACTACGTCGCGACGCAGCAGCGGTGGAATCGGGCCGAAGCCGGCCTGATCCAGGTGCTTCAGGACATCGGCCGGATCGTGTCGAGCGGAAACGACGACATGATGGCGACCGAACGACGGAATCAGGCTCGCTTTCCGGGGTGACACCCGGTGCGTTCCGGTGGGTGACGGGGGAGGGCCCACGGGCACAGCGTCCCGGCGGTGGAGAGGCCGCCGGGACGTTGTGCTGTCCGGGTGCGTTTTGACCTACCGGGCGAGGCACCGGTATCGTTGATCCTCGGCGTGTCGTCCGTCGTCGTTGCCCTGTGCACGGCGAACATCTCATCCCGGGTCTCAACTGGCCGCCGGGTGGGACCATCGGCGGCATGCGGGCCAGCAGCGAAAACGATAGACGAGGAAATTCTGTGTCTACGTACACACCGAAGGCCAGCGAGCTGACCCACGAGTGGCACGTCATCGACGCCACCGACGTGGTCCTCGGCCGCCTCGCGGTCCAGGCGGCAAGCCTGCTCCGCGGCAAGCACAAGCCCACTTTTGCTCCGCACATGGACGGCGGTGATTTCGTCGTCATCATCAACGCCGACAAGGTCGCCATCTCCGGCAACAAGCGGACCGACAAGTTCCTCTACCACCACTCCGGCTACCCGGGTGGTCTGCGGGGTCGTTCGGTCGGCGAGGTTCTCGACAAGAACCCCGATCGTCTCGTGGAGAAGGCCGTCACCGGCATGCTCCCGAAGAACAAGCTCGGCCGCGCCATCGCCAAGAAGCTGAAGGTCTACGCGGGCCCGAACCATCCCCACGCCGCGCAGCAGCCGGTGCCGTTCGAGATCAAGCAGGTGGCACAGTGACGACGCCCGAGGAACAGAACGAGAACGTGACGAACGTCGAAGAGTTCGCCGACAACGTCGAGGTCGCTGCAGACGAGTACGTGGCCGAAGAGGTCGTTTCGGAGCCCGTGGCCCCGATCGTGCTCGACCGTCCGATCCAGACCGTCGGTCGCCGCAAGGAGGCCGTGGTTCGTGTGCGTCTCGTGCCCGGCTCCGGCAACTTCGTCCTCAACGGCCGCACCATCGAGGATTACTTCCCGAACAAGGTGCACCAGCAGCTCGTGAAGTCGCCGCTGGTGACCGTCGAGCGCACCGAGGGCTTCGACATCCACGCTCGCCTGCATGGTGGCGGCCCGTCCGGCCAGGCCGGCGCGCTGCGTCTCGCCATCGCACGTGCACTCATCGAGGTCACTCCCGAGGATCGCCCCGCGCTCAAGCGTGCCGGCTTCCTCACGCGTGACCCGCGTGCCGTCGAGCGTAAGAAGTACGGCCTGAAGAAGGCCCGTAAGGCATCTCAGTACTCCAAGCGCTGATGTGTCGCCGATGCTGACCTCGTCAGCCTCGGCACTTGTTCGACCACGAGAGCAGGCGTCGGTAGAGATTCGCTACCGGTGCCTGCTTTCGTGCATTCTGTCCTCCGTCAGATTCCGGGGGCGGGGATACACCCGTCCTGCGGAACCGGGGAGAAGTGCGCGGTTGTGACCGCACTGAACTGTTGAGGGGCGTGTCTATGGGTCGGTTGTTCGGCACCGACGGTGTTCGAGGCTTGGCGAATGCCGAGCTGACGGTCGAGTTGGCACTGGGTCTGGCCGGGGGCGCCGCCGCCGTGCTGGCGCCGGCGGATTCCGGGCGACGGCCGGTGGCCGTGGTCGGACGGGACCCGCGAGCGAGCGGTGAGATGCTCGAGGCCGCCGTCACCGCCGGGCTCACCGCAGCCGGCGTCGACGTGTTGTCGGTGGGTGTGCAACCCACTCCCGCAGTCGCGTACCTCACCGGTGCCTACGGCGCCGATCTCGGTGTGATGATCTCCGCGTCGCACAATCCGATGCCCGACAACGGCATCAAGATCTTCGCTGCGGGCGGGCACAAGCTCGAGGACGCGGTCGAAGACCGCATCGAAGCGGTGTTGCGGGGCGAGAACGGATCGCCCGCACGTCCCACCGGAGCCGGGATCGGCCGGGTGCGGGTGGCGACCGACGCCGACGACCGTTATCTCGCACATCTCGCGTCGACGATGCATCATCCTCTCGCGGGGCTCACCGTCGTCGTCGATTGCGCGCACGGTGCGGCGTCGCGGGTCGGGCCTGCCGCCTACGCGGCCGCCGGTGCCACCGTGATCGCGATCGGTGCCGAGCCCGACGGGCTCAACATCAATCTGGACTGCGGTTCCACGCACCTCGAGGGTCTGCAGAAGGCCGTTCTCGACCACGGTGCGGATCTGGGGCTCGCGCACGACGGCGACGCCGACCGATGCCTGGCGGTGGACGCCACCGGTGCGGTCGTCGACGGCGACGCCATCATGGCGATTCTGGCGCTGAGCATGAGCGAAGCAGGCGAACTGCACGACAACACGCTGGTCACGACCGTGATGAGCAACCTCGGCCTGCATCTCGCCATGCGGGAGGCGGGCATCGAGGTGCGCACCGTCGGGGTCGGGGACCGCTATGTGCTCGAGGAACTCCGGCGCGGTGGCTTCAGCCTCGGTGGTGAGCAGTCCGGGCACATCGTGCTGCCCGCTCACGGCACGACCGGTGACGGCGTGCTCACCGGACTGCGGTTGATGGATCGGATCTCCGCGACCGGGCGTTCCCTCGCCGAATTGGCAGCGGTGATGACGACGCTCCCGCAGGTGCTCGTCAACGTCCGGGTCAGCGACAAGGCCGCGGTGGCGAGCAATCCCGCCGTCGCCGATGCGGTCGCCGAAGCCGAGCGCGAACTCGGCGAGACAGGACGCGTGCTGCTGCGGCCTTCCGGCACGGAGCAATTGATACGCGTCATGGTCGAGGCCGCCGACGACAACCATGCCCGCAGGCTCGCCGACCGCTTGGCCGATGTCGTAGCAACCCTCTGACAGCAGCCCGGCCCGCCGTCGGCCCCTACCGGGCTTACGCGACCTACCGACGCCCCCTCCACGCCTCTCTTCTCGACAAGAGGGAACCGGAGGGGGCGTCGCTGCGTCGAATACAACTGAAGTCCTGTACCAGCGGGACGCAGGGTGGGCGGAACGGAGCAGGGCCATGGCAGCACGGGGTCGCGTGCGGTTCGACGAGCAGGGTGTCACGGCGGTCGCCGGCGGGCTGGAGCGATCGGCGGACGACACGGATCACGAATGCCGCCGCATTCTCGGCAACCTGGAGTTCGGTGCCGGTGCAGCAGGCGCACGCTACCGGCCGGGTGGTGCCGTGGTCGAGGAAGGCTATCGACGCCTACGCAGGGCATTCGGCGAGTGGACGGCGGACGTGAACGCGCACGCGGACGAATTGCGCTCGGTATCCGTCCGATACACCGAGCACGACAGGGTCGCCGCGCAGAATCTGAACCTACTCTCCGGCAACGACGCGCTCCCGTACTCCGACTGCCGTCCGCAATGAGTCCGGCGCCCGATCCGGGACGCATTCTCGACGCGGGAGCCGCTGGGCTGGCGTTCTTCGCCGAGTACCTGCCGTACGCACATCGGTGGGGTGCAGCGACCTCCACGACCGTCGACTCGCTGCGGGAAAGGTATGCCGAGCAATGCGACCTCGACCCGGCGACGCTCGTCGCGGACGCCGCCGAGCTCACGCGGCTCGCAAGTATTCTGGCCGACCCCCTCGGCGAACAGGACGGGCAACTTCGGTCCTTGACCGAAGCCTGGGAAGGGGACGCCGCGGACACCGCCCGAGCCGGCCTGGAGACCCTCGTCGCCCGCGGGCGGGCATTGCAGAGCGGCGTGCACGAACTGTCGCGTGCGCTGGACGCGGCTGCAGTGAACATCGCAGCTGCCGTGGCCGAGAAGGCGCGCATCGTAAAACTCCTCGAAGGGAGCCTCATCGACGGACGGACTTCCGACGAGGTAGGGGTGATCGTCGCCGGGGCGGCCACCGAACCCGGAGGTCCCACCCCCGGCCAGATCTCCCGCTGGTTCCCCTCCGCCGGGAGCGACGACCCGGTGTCCACGGCGGAGCAGTGCGCACGGTGGCTCAGCGAGAGATTCGCGCCGGAAATCGACGCTGCGATCGACACCGTTCTCCGGGCCTGTGACGACACCGACCGGGTGGTCATGCGTGAATTCGATTCTCTGGCAAAGCTGTTCGACAGGATCGAATCCTCCGGAAATGCTGGGTTGCCCTCGGCGGTCAGCGGGTTGCCGAGCGGCGGTGCTCCGCTCGGTTTCGCACCGCACGGGTCGTCGCGCGGCGCCGGCAGCGACCCCGTACAGGCGGGAGCGGACCTTATCACCGCGGCTGCCGGATTCACCGGAGCCGTCCTCGAACTCGCAACCTCGGGCGTGCGCGCCGCGACAACACTCCTCGACGCCGCCGTCGACTCACTGCCCGGACCGACGGCACCCGACGCGGATCCGCTCGGCGCTGCTCCGGAAGTACCGGCAGTCACCCCGAGGACGGAGGGAGAGACGCCCACCGGAGCCGGGGAACAACACTCGGTGAATGCACCGTCGTCGGTCGATCCCGCCGCCCCGGCAGAAATCGCCGTCGCTCTCCCGTCGCCCGAAGCGGACTCGGACGCCGGCATCCGCGATCCGGGCGACGCCTCACCGCCCCGGCCCGAGCCCACGCGTGAGGAAACAGACGCGGCGGGAACGAAGGAGAACGGCGTCACCCCCGCGGCAGTCCCGCCTGTCTCGTCTCAACGGGAAGGGACGAAGTCACCCGGAGTACCGGCGGCGGCAGGATCGGATCGGGCCGACAGGACCGGCGGTGCCGAACAACCGGGGAGAGCCGAACAACCGGAGACAGTGGACGGTGGGGCCGTACTCGCGGAGGCCGGACCGCTCTGACTACGCCCGGCGGGTCGTGTCGGTGACCGATCGCAGCCGCGTGAGATCAGCGTCCGAGAAGCTGATTGATCTGGCTGCCGAGTTCTCGGTCGATCGAACCGGGATCGGTGAGCGACGTGGTGCCGGGAAGCTCGCTGGTGGGATCGGAGAAGGCCGCGTAGGTCTTGTCGCCGGTCAGGCGGTGGAGCAGGAATCCGGTGAGGAGATACCGGGTGCGCTGCTGCGTGTGCCGCTCGTTCCCGCCGACGCCGAGTGCAGCCATCATGCGCCGGCCTTGCGCGAGACCGTTGTCGTCGGCTTTGTCCACGACGCGCAACTGCACGTCGCCGCCCCACGTTTCGGCCACGGCTGCCGCGTCGCTGGTCATCGAGCCGACACTCTTGTCGCCGACGAGCACCAGACCGGGGGCGGTGACATGCGCCGCAGCGTCGGACGCGCGTGGCGAGGTGGGCGCCGGGTACAGGGAAGCGACGGCAGCGACTTCACGGCGCGCGGCGGCCAGTACCGCGGCACCGGCACCGAAACCGTGGCCGACGAGGGCCAGACGGTCCGGGTGGACGCTGATCCGTCCGGTGCCGAGTCGCACGCCGAGGCAGATGTCGAGTGTGGTGATCAGATCTGTGGCCAGTCCGACAGCGGACGGGACGGGCCCGCGTTCGGTGCTGGGCGCCCCGACGACGATGCCCCACGACGCGAGATGCTCGAACAGCGCTGTGTACTTGCCTACACCGGTGAGCCAGCCGTGCCCGAACGCCACCGCCGGCAGATTGAACCCCTCGGCGGGGGTATAGACCACGCCGGGTTGTCCTGCGAGCGACAGGTCGCCGCGCAGCACCGAGTGCGGACCACGCTTGGACAGTTCCTTAGCCAGGGATTTCGGGTTCGCCGCCACGGCGAGAACGTTAGCGGATACGTGACGGAGGCGGGCTCGCTGTGCCCGGGACGTGCGTGTCGTGCGGAGTCCGTGTGGGCTGCCTCCTGCACGTCGCCGGTGTTCCACGGAGTTGCCGATGAGTTGCAGTCGTTCAGGCCGCGACCAGTACCCTGCTAACCATGTGCGGAATCGTGGGGTATGTCGGGCACCGTCGTGCTCTCGACGTCGTAGTCGAAGCGCTGCGGCGGATGGAGTACCGGGGTTACGACTCGGCCGGAATCGCCATCCTCGACGGGCGAGGCGGATTGGCTGTCGAGCGGAAGGCCGGGCGCCTGGCCAACCTGGAGGCCGAACTCGCCGAGATCGGTGAGGAACACTTCGACGGCACCGCCGGGATGGGCCACACCCGATGGGCGACCCACGGCCGCCCGACCGACCGCAACGCGCACCCGCACCGGGACGCGACCGGCAAGGTCGCAGTCGTGCACAACGGCATCATCGAGAACTTCGCGCCGCTGCGTGAAGAACTCGAGAAGGACGGCGTCGAACTGGCCAGCGACACCGACACCGAGGTCGCCGTGCACCTCGTCGCCCGCGCCTACGCCGAAGGCCCGACCGCCGGCGACTTCGTCGAAAGCGCTCGCAGCGTGCTGCGCCGTCTCGAAGGTGCGTTCACCCTCGTGTTCACCCACGCCGACCACCCGGGAACGATCATCGCCGCTCGGCGCTCGACCCCGCTGGTCGTCGGTGTCGGCGACGGCGAGATGTTCGTCGCGTCCGACGTCGCCGCATTCATCGAGTTCACACGCAACGCCGTCGAACTGGGCCAGGACCAGGTCGTCGTCATCACCGCGGACTCGTACGAGGTCACCGACTTCGCCGGCAACACCGGGGTACGGACCCAGCCGTTCACCATCGACTGGGACCTCGCGGCCGCCGAGAAGGGCGGTCACGACTACTTCATGCTCAAGGAGATCGAGGAGCAGCCCGACGCGGTGGCCGACACCCTGCGCGGGCACTTCGTCGACAACCGCATCGTGCTCGACGAGCAGCGACTGTCCGATCAGGAACTGCGCGACATCGACAAGGTTTTCGTCGTCGCGTGCGGTAGCTCCTACCATTCGGGTCTGGTCGCGAAGTACGCGATCGAGCACTGGACCCGGCTCCCCGTCGAGGTGGAACTGGCCTCCGAGTTCCGTTACCGCGACCCTGTCCTGGACCGGTCGACGCTGGTGGTCGCGGTCTCCCAGTCGGGTGAGACCGCCGACACCCTCGAAGCGGTGCGGCACGCCAAGGACCAGAAGGCCCGTGTCCTGGCGGTGTGCAACACCAACGGCGCCCAGATCCCCCGGGAAGCGGACGCGGTGTTGTACACCCGTACCGGTCCCGAGATCGGTGTGGCGTCGACGAAGGCGTTCCTGGCGCAGATGGCCGCGAACTACCTCGTCGGCCTGGCACTGGCGCAGGCTCGTGGCACGAAGTACCCCGACGAAGTGGCCCGTGAGTACGAAGACCTCGCCGCGATGCCCGCCAAGATCGCTCAGGTGCTCGAGGGCATGGATGCGGTCCGGCAACTCGCGCGGGATCTGTCGGACTCGCCGGCGGTGCTGTTCCTGGGCCGCCATGTCGGGTACCCGGTCGCGCTCGAGGGTGCTCTCAAGCTCAAGGAACTGGCGTACATGCACGCCGAAGGATTCGCGGCCGGTGAGCTCAAGCACGGTCCGATCGCGCTGATCGAGGACGGTCTGCCCGTCATCGTGGTCATGCCGTCGCCGAAGGGCCGGGCGGTGCTGCACAGCAAGTTGCTCAGCAATATCCGGGAGATCCAGGCGCGTGGCGCGGTGACCGTGGTGATCGCGGAGGAAGGCGACGAGACCGTACGTCCGTTCGCCGATCATCTCGTCGAGATCCCATCGGCGCCGTCGCTGCTCCAGCCGTTGTTGTCGACGGTGCCGTTGCAGGTGTTCGCGGCCGAGGTTGCGCAGTCGCGCGGGTACGACGTCGACAAGCCCCGCAACCTCGCGAAATCCGTGACCGTCGAGTAAGCCGACCACGTGGCGGACCGGCACGAGGTTCTCAGGAGGGGCGATGCGCAGTTACTACCCGTGTGACGTCGTGCGGGCCGCGGAGGCCCCGCTGCTCGCCTCGCTGCCCGACGGCACACTGATGCGCCGGGCAGCGCACGGACTGGCGACCGTCGTCGCCGCCGAATTGCGTGCCCTCACCGGGGGTGTTGCGGGCCGGCAGGTGGTTCTGCTCGTGGGCTCCGGCGACAACGGCGGGGACGCCCTGTGGGCGGGCACGTTCCTGCGCCGGCGTGGTTGTGCGGTGACGGCGCTGCTGCTCGATCCGGAACGCGCGCATCCTGCGGGTCTTGCCGCACTGAAGTCGGCGGGGGGCCGTGTCGCGCCTGCGCGGCCCGAGCATCTCGGTGACCCCGACCTGGTGATCGACGGCATCGTCGGGATCTCCGGCCGGGGTCCGCTGCGACCCGCGGCAGCCGAACTGGTCGACGCGATCACCGCGCCGATCGTGGCGGTGGACACGCCGAGCGGTGTCGACCCCGATACCGGGGCTGTGGACGGTCCCGCGGTGACCGCAGCCGTGACCGTCGCGTTCGGAGCGCTCAAGCCGGTTCACGGCCTTGCTGCCCCTCGCTGTGGTCGCGTCGAATTCGTCGACATCGGTCTCGAACTGCCCGAATCCCACCTGGTCGCCGCAGAACCTGCCGAGGTGGGGGCGATCTGGCCGGTGCCGGGCCCGGACGACGACAAGTACAGCCAGGGTGTCGTCGGTGTCTCGGCGGGGAGCGCGAAGTACCCCGGGGCTGCGGTCCTGTGCGCAGGAGCAGCGGTCGCCGCGACCTCCGGCATGGTCCGCTATGCAGGTTCCGCGTCGGCCGAGGTGCTCGCCCATCGGCCCGAGGTCGTCGCTGCGCCCTCGATCGCCGAGGCCGGTCGTGTCCAGGCATGGGTGGTGGGCCCGGGCGGCGGCACGGGCGGTGATGCCGCCGAGACCCTCCGTGCCATTCTGGCGACCGATCTGCCGGTTCTCGTCGACGCCGACGGGCTCACGGTGCTCGCGCGAAGTCCCGACCTGGTTCGGGGGCGCGCGGCACCGACCCTGCTCACCCCTCATGCGGGAGAGTTCGCCCGGCTCACCGGATCCCGACCCGAGCCGGACCGGGTCGCGGCGGTGCGCTCCCTTGCCGCCGAGTGGGGTGTCCACGTGCTGCTCAAAGGACACGCCACCCTGATCGCACGACCCGACGGTCATGCCTTCGTCAACGACGCCGGAGGTTCGTGGGCGTCGACCGCCGGAGCGGGTGACGTGTTGTCCGGCACGATCGGGGCTCTGCTGTCGTCGGGGATGCCCGTCGACCTCGCGGCTGTGGCCGGTGCTCGCGCACACGCGCTGGCTGCGAACCTCGCCGCGCGCAGCGGTACGTACGGTGAGGGACTTCCGGAGGCTTCTGCGGCGCCGGTGTCGGCGAGCGCGATCCTCGCCTCACTGCACGATGCCGTGCGGTTGCTTCGTACCTATATGCCCGAATCGTGACGCGACGCGCCGGACCACGACGTTCGCCGGAATTCGCGCAGTGGCAGGATCGAGAGACGTGACCACGACCCAACACACTCTGCCTTCAGCCCGAAATGCCCGTCCGCAAGCGGAGGCGCTCATCGATCTGGACGCGGTCACCTACAACGTGCGGCGCCTGCAGGAGTTCGCCGGGGACGCCGCGATCATGGCCGTCGTCAAGGCCGACGCGTACAACCACGGAGCCGTTCCGGTCGCACGCGCAGCCCTCGCCGCAGGCGCCCGTGAGCTCGGTGTCACCACGCTCGCCGAAGCCCTCGAACTGCGCGCCGCCGGGATCGAAGCGCCGGTGCTGTCCTGGCTGCACGCCTCGGACGCGGACTTCGGACCGGCGATCGCCGCCGATGTCGAACTCGGTGTCTCCTCGCCGCGACACCTCGAGGCGGTCATCGCGGCGGCGAGGACCGTCGGCGTGACGGCGTCGGTGGCGGTGAAGGTGGATACGGGGCTCAACCGCAACGGCGTCGCCCGCGACGAATGGGCCGTCTTCGTCGAGGATCTGGCGCGCGCCCAGGCCGAAGGCTCGGTGCGCCTGCGCGGGGTGTTCTCCCATCTCGCGCACGGCGACGAACCCGAGCATCGCGTCAACGGTGAGCAACGTGATCGTCTGAGCGAGGCCGTCGCGGATCTGCGACGCCGGTCGTTGTCGCCCGAGGTGGTGCATCTGGCGAACTCCGCTGCCACCCTCACCCGCCCTGACCTGCGATTCGATATGGTTCGGCCCGGAATCGCGATGTACGGACTGACACCGATTCCGGAACGCGGCGACTTCGGTTTCCGGCCGGTGATGACGGTACGGACGAAGGTGATTCTCGTGAAGAAGGTCGAGGCAGGGTCGGGCGTGTCGTACGGGCACAGCTGGATCGCCCCCACCGACACCACGGTGGCACTTCTGCCGATGGGCTATGCGGACGGCATCCGCCGCAACCTCAGCGGACGGATCGAGGTGCAGATCGGCGGCCGGCGGCACCAGCAGATCGGCCGGATCTGCATGGATCAGGTCGTCGTCGACCTCGGTCCGGGCGGCGCCGGAGTAAACGAAGGCGACGAGGCGTTGTTCTTCGGAGACGGTCGCCACGGCGAGCCGGGTGCCCAGGACTGGGCCGACAA
Organism: Actinomycetes bacterium; assembly: GCA_023417985.1. GTDB lineage: Bacteria > Actinomycetota > Actinomycetes > Mycobacteriales > Mycobacteriaceae > Rhodococcus. The sequence goes on from JAEZDV010000274.1 coordinate 40,346, forward strand.
GCTCGACACGATCAACTACGAGATCGTCACCGGGATCGGTGGTCGCACCGTCCGCACCTACGTCGGAGGTGAAGGGAGCGTGACGCCATGACGATCCTGGGCCGGATGGGCACGCTCGGATCGAGCCTGATCACGCTTGCGTCGTCGGCTGGGCTCTACGCGGTACGCACCGCCGGAATGCCCGCCAACGAGCTGTACGGCGAAGAGGACTTCGATGCGATCCTGCGGTTGCCGAAGAAGGTGATCGAGGCCGAGGACGGCGTTCCGCTCGTCGTCCGGGAAGCCGGATCGCCGTTCGCGCCGCTCACCGTCGTCTTCGTCCACGGTTACTGCCTGAGGATGCAGTCGTGGCACATGCAGTACCGGCACGTCGCCGAGCGCTGGGGCCGCGACGTGCGGATGGTGTTCTTCGATCAGCGGGGTCACGGCGAGTCCGGTGCGTCGGGGTCGAAATCGTGCACCATCGCACAGCTCGGCCGTGACCTCGGACGGGTCATCGACGCGACGGCCCCGACCGGCCCGGTCGTGGTCGTGGGGCATTCGATGGGCGGGATGACCGCCATTGCCCTGGCCGCGCAGCGACCCGAACTGTTCGGCTCGCGGGTAGTCGGTGTGGGCCTGCTCGCTACCACCGCTGCCGGTCTCAGCAAGACCGGAATCGGCCGGAACCTCGACAATCCGGTCATCGACGCGTTCCGGTACGCGGCTCGCACCGCGCCGGGCTTCGTGCAGCAGGCACGCGGGATGGCCCGGGCCATTGTGTCGCCGATCCTGCGTGCCGCGTCGTACGGGACGGTCGTCAGTCCGCGTCTGGTCCGGCTGTCCGATCGGATGCTGGACGAGACGCCGGTACTCACCATCGTGAACTTCCTGCGCACACTCGAACTGCACGACGAGTCCGCGGCTCTGCCCGTGCTCGGTACCGTGCCCGTCCTGGTGCTCGCCGGCGACGCCGACATGGTGATCCCGTATTCGAGTTCCGAGGATCTCGCCGCCGCGCTGCCCGACGTCGAGCTCAAACGGGTACGCGGGGCCGGGCACCTCGTGCAGCTCGAATTCCCCGAAGTCGTCAACCGGGCAGTGGACCGGCTCATCCAGCGCGGATTCGCGCACGACGTATCGACCAGGCGGACCGCAATTGTCTGAGGACCAACCCCGGGAAACCGGGTCGCACAGCATCGAACTGAGGACCGTGGAGGACACCGAAGCGTTCGGACGGCGGCTCGCCGCCGACCTGCGCGCGGGGGATCTCGTGGTTCTCGACGGCCCGCTCGGTGCGGGTAAGACCGCGCTGACCCGCGGCATCGCAGCCGGGCTCGGGGTCCAGGGACGGGTGACGTCGCCGACCTTCGTCATCGCCCGCGAACACCGCCCGGGTACCCCCGACGGCCGGCCACCGGTCGGTCTGGTGCACGTCGACGCGTACCGACTCGGTAGCGGACCCGGCGCCCTCGACGAACTCGACGCGCTGGACCTCGACACCGATCTGGCGGACGCGGTGGTGGTCGTGGAGTGGGGCGAGGGGCTCGTCGAGAAACTCACCGATCGGCATCTGCGGGTGCGTCTGCGGCGCGATCCCGACAGCGACGTGAGGCGCGCGGAGTGGACCTGGGTGGGATGACCGACCCGCACGGCGGGTACGCTGGTACATCGTGCTCGTGCTCGCCGTCGATACCGCCACCCCCGCCGTGACCTCCGGACTCGTCCGTCTCGGCGGCGACGGAGCCTGGCCGGAAACCCTTGCGGCGCGCGTCACCGACAATCCGCGCGCGCACGCGGAAGTCCTGACTCCCCAGATTCTCGAAAGCCTCGCCGAGGCGGGTCACACGCCGGCGGAACTCGATGCGATCGTCGTCGGCGTCGGTCCCGGTCCGTTCACCGGCCTGCGCGTGGGCATGGTGACGGCCGCAGCTTTCGGCGATGCCCTGGGCGTACCTGTGTACGGAGTGTGCACGCTCGACGCGATCGCCGCCGATGTACGCCGCCTCGACGACGATGCCGACGGCGGCGACCTGCTCGTCGTCACCGATGCACGTCGCCGCGAGATCTACTGGGCGCGGTACAAGCAGGATCAGCGAGTCGAGGGACCGGAAGTCCGCAAGCCCGCGGAGGTCACCGCGGCACCGTCGGTGCGCGTCGCAGGTTCGGCGCCGCATGCGGCGATGTTCGACGTGCCCGTGGTGGACGTGCAATCTCCTTCTCCCGCGGGTCTGGTCGCGGTCGCAGCCGAGGCGGTCCGCGCCGGAGCGATCCCCGAACCGCTGGTGCCGCTGTACCTGCGCCGGCCCGATGCGGTGGAGACTGCGGACCGGCGAGCATGACCCGCACCACGATCGATGCGCTGACGCCGGACGACGCCGAGCGGTGCGCGGAACTCGAAAAGATCTTGTTTCCGGGTGACGATCCGTGGAGTGCGGACGCATTCCGGTCCGCGATGGCATCGCCGTACAACCATTACGTCGCGGCGCGGGACGAGGACGGACACCTGGTGGGTTATGCCGGACTCGCCCGACTGGGCACCGCCGTCTTTCCCGAATCCGAGGTGCACACGATCGGTGTGGACCCCGCCGCTCGCCGGCAAGGGGTCGGTGGGGCACTGCTCGACGACCTGCTCGCCGTGGCCGATCGGTGGGGTGGCCCGGTGTTCCTCGAGGTACGCACCGACAACGACGCCGCGATCGCGCTGTACCGGCGCGAGGGCTTCGAGATCGTGGGCACCAGAAAGCACTACTACCAACCGAGCGGCGCGGACGCGTACACCATGAAGCGTCCGGATCCGCGAGAGGAGCGACAACCGTGACCACGGGACGCGCACTGCCGAAGAACCCCATCGTCATGGGTATCGAGAGTTCGTGCGACGAAACCGGCGTGGGCATCGTGCGGTGGACCGGTGACGGCACCCTCGAACTGCTCGCCGACGAAGTGGCGTCGAGTGTCGACGAGCACGCCCGCTTCGGCGGCGTCGTCCCGGAGATCGCATCCCGGGCACACCTCGAAGCAATGGTGCCGACGATGCGCCGCGCACTTGCCGCCGCCGGGATCGACAAGCCCGACGCGGTGTGTGTGACGATCGGACCGGGACTCGCCGGTGCGCTGCTCGTCGGCGTTGCCGCCGCCAAGGCGTACGCGGCTGCGTGGGACGTGCCCTTCTACGCGATCAACCATCTGGGCGGGCACGTCGCGGTGGACACGCTCGAGCACGGGCCGATGCCGCCGTGCGTGGCGTTGCTCGTCTCCGGTGGACACACGCATCTGCTGCACGTCGAGGACATCGGCAAGCCCATCGTGGAACTCGGCACCACCGTCGACGACGCCGCGGGCGAAGCGTTCGACAAGGTCGCCCGCCTGCTCGGCCTCGGTTATCCCGGTGGACCCGAGGTCGATCGTCTTGCGAGGGAAGGGGATCGCACGGCGGTAGTGTTCCCGCGCGGCATGACCGGCTCACGCGACGCCCGCCACGACTTCTCATTCTCGGGACTCAAGACAGCCGTGGCCCGTTTCGTCGAAGCGAAACAGCGGGCGGGCGAACCCGTCCCGCTCGCCGATGTCGCCGCCGGGTTCCAGGAAGCTGTCGCCGACGTCCTCACCATGAAGGCGGTCCGGGCAGCGAAGGACCTCGGCGTCGATACCCTCGTGCTCGGCGGCGGAGCGACTGCGAACAGCAGGTTGCGGGAACTCGCAGAAGAGCGGTGCGCCGCAGCGGGTATGACGCTGCGGGTGCCCCGCCCGAAACTGTGCACGGACAACGGCGTCATGATCGCCGCGCTCGGCGCGCATCTGATCGCCGGAGGTGCGGCACCGTCGGACCTGGGCGCGGCGACCGACCCAGGCCTGCCCGTGTCCGTGTCGCAGGTCTCCGCCTGACAGCTGCTGCGGTCCGTCAGCCGGTGGTGACGACGCTGCCCTCAGGGGCGGCGAAATCCGGCGTGTCGGGTAGCGGCGCAACGCCACTTTCCTCCGAGGGCGGTGCCGCAGGCGCCTCGGCCTCGTCCGGTGTCGTGCCGTCCGGGACAGCCGGCGAGGTGGGCAACGGAGCGACCTCGGTCGGGGCCGGTTCGGCGTCCGGAGACGTGCTCGGGTCGGGCGACACGGGGAGCGGGCTCGTCTCGAGGGGCGGCGTCGTCGTGTCGTCGGTGCCGGGCAGATCGGAGGGGTCGGGCGTCGTCGTGCTCGGCGGCGCCGTCGTGGTGTCCCGATCCCCGAACGTCTCGTCGGGGGAGGACTCTGGCGTGGGCACCTGATCGATCGGCGTGGGAGTCACCGTCGTCGAACTCACCCAGCGCTCCGTGGTGCTCTGCTCGGGTTCGGGTATCACCGGCGGGAGAAGGTCCGATGTCGGCATCGTCTGGATCTGCTCACCGGACGTGAGCGTCGATGCCGGCAGCGAGTCAGGATCCTGCGAGGGAATCACGGCCTCGGACGAGGCAGCCGGTGTGTCGTCGTGCGGCGGGGGTACGGCTCCGCTCGTCATCAGCGGTGAGACCGCCCCGTCGGTGGCATTGCGAGCAGTGAAGTGCTCGGTCGCGAACCCGGCGAGGATCGCGCTCAGCACGAGTGCGCCGGCGACCATGCCCGAGAGCCGTCCGCCGGACCTGCGCCGACTGTGTCTGGACGACCCGACCACCGGGTACGCCGCTGCCGCGGGGGAGTCGCCGATCAGCGTCGCACCCTGAGCTGCCGCAGAGGCCGGTTCGGCCACGCGCACGGTCTCTCCGTCGAACGCCGCCGCAATCGCGTCGGCGAGAGCGGGAACACCGGCTGCGCCGCCCACCAGGGCGAGAGTGCGTGGTCGAGGTGTAGATCCGGCGCATATCCGACGGGTGAATGTGGCCGCGGTGTCCGCGAGGTCGGCGCTCAGTGCGCGCAGGTCTTCGCGGGTGAGCGTGACCGACGCGTCGGGTCCTGCTTCTGCGATGTCGATCCGGGCGACCTCTGCGGTGGTCAGGACTTCCTGCGCGCCCTGGCACCGTGCGGCGAGCAGTCCGGGGTCGATCCGTCGACGAGTGCGCATGGTGCTCGTGGACCGGAGAACCCGGTCGTAGATGCGGGTGCCGACTGCGTTGCCGCTGACCTCATCGGTATGCGCCGACCGCAGGACGGTGCCGGTCGCCTGGTCGAGGACGGAGACGGTGGTGCCTGTCGCGCCGAGGTCGGCGATCGCGACGACGCCCGGCTCGGAGCGGACTCCGACGGTGCGGAGGAATGCGAGAACCGCAGCGGTTTCGGGGACGAGCCGGACGTGTCGCCCTGCGCGTTCCGCGGCGGAACGAACGCTCTCGGCTTGTTCGTCGGTGCGATACGCGACGGTGACGACGGGGGAATCCGTCAGGTGCGCGCATCTCAGGGAGACGGCGTCGAACACAAGGTCTCCGAGTTCGCGGCCTCGGTCGGAATCTGCGGCCAGCCGGCGGTACTCGGTGGTGGGTCCGGTCGGAGTGTCGACCCGAAGGGCCGAACCGACGCCTGACGCTCCCACGGAGATGCCTAGCGACGTGGGCATTGGTTCACCTCTCGTGCGCGACGGGTGCTCGGACGAGGCTCTGTTCCTCTCTCGGGTCACCGTACAGTCACGCTCTCGATTTCGTTATGCAACCGTAACATATTTCTGCATGTCACGACTTCGAGTGGTGCCGTCGCTGTTGCTCTTCGGCGGAGTCGCCGCCGTCCCTCGTGGGTGCCGATGCCACCCCTCCGGAGCGTCGGCACTGTCCCCTCTTGAGCGCTGGCACTCTCATGTATAGAGTGCTAGTGACACCGAGCGTTGATCCGGCACCCGCGACGACGGGTCTGCGTGCGGCGTCACCCGTGGTGACTGAACAACCCCGCGTCCGAGGACATCCAGAGCCTCGGACCCAAAAACCCCTGAAAGTGGAGGGCTCATCGTGGCGAGCGTGAACATCAAGCCGCTCGAGGACAAGATCCTCGTCCAGGCCAACGAGGCCGAGACGACGACTGCCTCCGGCCTCGTCATCCCGGATACGGCGAAGGAGAAGCCCCAGGAGGGCACCGTCGTCGCTGTAGGCCCCGGCCGCTGGGACGAAGATGGCGACAAGCGCATCCCGCTCGACGTCAAGGAAGGCGACGTCGTCATCTACAGCAAGTACGGCGGAACCGAGATCAAGTACGCCGGCGAGGAGTACCTGATCCTGTCTGCGCGCGACGTCCTGGCTGTCGTCGCCAAGTAGGCCGCACGCATTCCGCCCCGGAGTTCCGTCATGGACCCGGGGCGGAATCGGTTGCGGATCATCCGAATCCAGGAGTAGCCGGAGAACATGTCCAAACAAATCGAGTTCAACGAGACCGCGCGCCGGGCACTCGAACGCGGTGTCGACCAGCTCGCCGACGCCGTCAAGGTCACCCTCGGCCCGCGTGGGCGGCACGTCGTGCTCGCCAAGGCCTTCGGTGGCCCCACAGTCACCAACGACGGTGTGAGCATCGCCCGCGAGATCGAACTTGAAGACCCGTTCGAAAACCTCGGCGCTCAGCTCGTCAAGAGCGTCGCCACGAAGACCAACGACGTCGCGGGTGACGGCACCACCACCGCCACCGTTCTCGCGCAGGCGCTCGTGAAGGCCGGATTGCGCAACATCGCAGCGGGGGCGAACCCGATCGCTATGGGTTCGGGCATCTCCAAGGGCGCCGACCGTGTCTGTGAAGCGCTGCTCGCCGCTGCCACCCCCGTCGAGGGCAAGAACGCCATCGCGCAGGTTGCCACAGTCTCGTGCCGTGACGCGGAAATCGGCGAGATGGTCGGCGAGGCCCTCACGCGAGTCGGCGAAAACGGTGTCGTCACGATCGAGGAATCCTCGACCATGCACACCGAACTCGTCGTCACCGAAGGTGTGCAGTTCGACAAGGGCTTCCTGTCCCCGTACTTCATCACCGACGTAGATACGCAGGAAGCCGTCCTCGAGGACGCGCTCGTGCTGCTCTACCGCGAGAAGATCACCTCGCTTCCCGACTTCCTGCCGCTGCTCGAGAAGATCGCCGAGTCCGGCAAGCCCGTGCTGATCATCGCCGAGGACATCGAGGGTGAGCCGCTGTCGACCCTGGTGGTCAACGCGATCCGCAAGACCCTCAAGGCTGTCGCGGTCAAGGCTCCGTACTTCGGTGATCGTCGTAAGGCGTTCCTCGACGACCTCGCGGTTGTCACCGCCGGCACGGTCATCAACTCCGACCTGGGCCTGTCACTCAAGGAGGCCGGACTCGACCTGCTCGGCAAGGCACGCCGCGTCGTCGTCACCAAGGACAGCACCACGATCGTCGACGGTGCAGGCACGGCCGAGGAGATCGAGGCTCGCGCAGCGCAGTTGCGGCGCGAGATCGAGGCGACGGACTCCGACTGGGACCGGGAGAAGCTCGAGGAGCGTCTCGCGAAGCTCGCCGGCGGCGTCGCTGTCATCAAGGTCGGTGCGGCCACCGAAACCGATCTCAAGGAACGTAAGTTCCGGGTCGAGGACGCGGTGAACGCGGCCAAGGCTGCGGTCGAGGAGGGCATCGTCCCCGGCGGCGGCTCGGCACTGGTTCAGGCAGGGCTGTCGCTGCGCGAACTCGAGGACTCGCTCGCGGGCGACGAGGCACTCGGAGTCGCGGTCCTGCGCACCGCGCTGACCGCGCCGCTGTACTGGATCGCGTCCAACGCCGGACTCGACGGTGCCGTCGTGGTGAGCAAGGTAGCCGAGGCGGAGAAGGGCCACGGCTTCAATGCCGCGACCCTCGCCTACGGTGACCTGCTCGCGGACGGTGTAGTGGACCCGGTGAAGGTGACGCGCTCGGCGGTCGTCAACGCGGCCTCGGTCGCGCGGATGATCCTCACCACCGAGAGCGCGATCGTGGAAAAGCCGGAAGAAGCGGCTGACGACGGTCACGGCCACGGGCACGCTCACTAGCGAGAAGCCCGAACACGAAGCCCCGCGCGGAGTTCCATGCGCGGGGCTTCGTCGTGTCTCGGGGCGGTCGGAAGTCGTTCGACCGGAAGCGCTGTTCGAATGCGATCGTCGGGATGCGGTGCACCGTGCGGGGAGGAACACCCGCGGGGGCGACCACGCCGTCACACAGCGACTTTGCGCCGACGATGGCGCGCGTACATCTCCCGTTCGGTCTCCGACATCCCACCCCAGATGCCGTACGGCTCGGCCACCGTGAGTGCGTGCTCGCGGCACTGCTCGAGGACCGGGCAGCTGCGGCACAGATCCTTCGCGCGGCTCTCGCGCTGGGCACGGGCGCGGCCACGTTCGCCGTCGGGGTGGAAGAACATCGAGGAGTCCACTCCGCGACACTTGCCGTCCATCTGCCAATCCCACAGATCCGCGTTGGGTCCGGGCAAGTGATTCGGTGCAGGCATGTGGCACTCCTTCGCAGCGTTGCTCGCAGCAGTGCGAGCGGACTGTAGTTCGGTAGGAGGGATACCCCCCGTAGGACCGAGCCAATCTTTCTTTCGAGCGAACTCACCGTAAAAGCGTTATCGATTCACCGTCAAGGCTTCGGATCAGTGGCGAACTCCATAACGAAAACGACAAGAATTAACCCCTGAAATATTTACATTGCGACGGGGTCATGATGCAACACGGGCGCGGAGAGTCCTTCGAAAATCGGGACCAGGGCGACTGGCCTTCTCGTGTGCTGCGCGACCAGTGCGAATGCCGGAGCGGGGCGTTTCGGGGCGGTCCCTGCAGGGCCGCGGGCTGTTCCGTGTACTGCGATCGGGCGACATACAAATTGTATGTTCTTAACGATCCGTTAAACGAAATGTTCGAATTCAGTTGTCTGGACGTTTGTCCTATTCCACTCTGCAAGACTATTTGCGCGCTCGGTGCGTATTTATTTCGAATCATTCGGCCGGCATCTGTCGGGTTCGGCCGCGGTGCGATGATTGTCCGATGTTTGCCACCCGCTCCACGAAGGATGACATCGAATCGGCGCGGCCGCAGCGCACGCCGGGGCGGAACACCTCCGATCCGGCTGCCGTGGCGGCCGATGCGGCATTCGGGGGCGCTCCGGGGCTGTATCCGCTTCCGGCGGCACACGATGTGGAGCACAGATGGCATCGTGCCGTGGCGCTCGGGGGCCAGGGCCGTTACGCCGCCGCGCGGTCCGAACTCTCACGGCTTCGGCGGCAGGTCGGGTCCACCGGCCCCTGGGCGTCACTCGTCGCCAGCACCGAGGGGTCGCTGCTCAGGCAACTCGGCGACCACCGTGCGGCCGCCGTATCGGACGGTGCGGCGCTCGCGGCGATCGGAACGACCACTGCGCTGCTGGAGGGCACTGCGCTGCCGGAAGGCCCGGAGGCGCGTATCAGGGTGGTCCGCGCCCGGTGCGACGCGCTGACCGGGCTCGCTGCCGATTCGCTCGGGACTGCCGGGCCCGTGCTCGCCCGCGATCTCCTGAAGCGATGTGCCGTCGTACTCCTCGAGGCGGAGGAAGCCGAGGGCGAGACACCGTTCCTCCGTCAGCAGATCCGTTTCGCGTGGGTGAGTGCGGAGTCCGCTCTCGCTCTCGGGGACTTCGAAACTGCGCGGGGTTTCGCCGATCGCGCGGTCGCGGTGGCCGCTCGCTACGGCTCGGTGAGGCACGCGGTGAAGTCCGATCTGATCCGTGCGGCGTCCCTGACCGGCGACACCGACCGCGACCCGGCTCGCAATCTTGCGAAAGAGGTCTTCGACCGCACGGGGGAACACGGGCTGGTCCCACTGCGCTGGGCGGCCGCAATGCTGCTCGACGGGATCGGCGGTGGGGTAGATGCTGCCGCGGCGGGGAAAGCATGCGCCACAACGATCGTCCACCGAGGTGGGCGGTTTGCGAGGATCGGGCGCTAGTCGGTACGGCCGTACACGATCTGTCGGAAGCTATCGCTACGCTGTGGAGGTTCCACGTCTCTGTGGAAGCACGCCCGGTTGGGGGACCGTGTCGCTGTAACGCCAGGACTTGCGCAATCGATGACTGTTATGGGTGAAGGGTGGGACGCCGCCGTCGGCGCGGCTGCGCAGGGTGATCGTGCTGCTCTCTCCCTTGTTCTCGAAACTGTCCGACCGCTCGTCGTGCGGTACTGCCGCGCACGGGTCGGCTCTGCAGAGCGCGGCCAGCTCTCTGCAGACGACGTAGCGCAGGAGGTGTGCCTGGCTGTGATGACTGCGTTGCCCAGATATCAGGACCAGGGACGTCCCTTCATGGCGTTCGTCTACGGCATTGCGGCCCACAAGGTCGCCGACGCACACCGCAGTGCGGCACGTAATCGCGCCGAACCCGTTGCGGATGTGCCGGAAGTGATGGCGCTAGACGGCAGCCCGGAGGACTTTGCGCTCAATTCCGAATCGAGCCGGGAGATGAAGAAGCTGTTACAGGTTCTCCCGGAGAAACAGCGTGAGATCTTGATCTTGCGGCTGGTAATGGGGTTGTCCGCCGAGGAAACGGCCGCCGCGGTCGGCAGTACAGCGGGAGCGATACGAGTGGCTCAGCACCGAGCCATCGCCAGACTCAAGAAGGAAGTCACGAGAGCAGGTGAAAGGAATGGGTAGGAGGCGCGATTCGGGCGAAAACTTCTCCGAGGATCTCCCCGACGGCGACGCTACCGTGGACATCTCCGCTGTTCGGCGGGACGATGCCCTCATCGACGCAATCTCGGGCAACGGCCTCGTCGAGACCGAATCGACCGAGGAATACGAGCTGGCGACACTGCTTGCCGGCTGGCGCGCCGAGATCCTTTCCGACCCGGTACCTGCAGGGCCGGACCTCGACCAAGTGGTCGCCGCCGTCCACCGGGAACTGGGCTCCCGCGACGCCCTCGCCTCGAAGCGCGCTCGGTCGAATCGTCAGCTTCGCCTGATCCGCCCGATCGCCGGTGCTGCCGCGCTCGTCGTGGTCGCTCTGGGTGGCGCGGCCGTGGTGTCGTACAGCGCAGAACCCGGCGACCCGCTGTGGAGCGTCAAGCAGGTCGTATTCAGCGAGCAGGCTCAATCGACGGAAGCCCGGATCGATACCACCACAACGCTCGAGCGGGCCGAGGAGCTGATCGCCGACGGTAAGGCGAACGAGGCTCAGCAGTTGCTGGCATCGGCCGAAGCACGCTCGTCGGGCGTCACCGACTCGGCCGACCGTGACGCGCTGGGGGAATGGTTGCAGCGGTTGTCGGCCGAAATCGACAAGCTGGCGCCACCGGTGCCCACGCCCCCGGCGCCGGGGCCCGAAGTGGTGCCCGCACCGGATGCGGGACAGATTCCACCGGCGCCGCAGCCACCGGTGGAACAGGTACCGCTGCCGTTGCCGCCCACGTCCCTACCCGTTGAGCCCTCCGTGCCCCCCGGGACGTCGCCCGCACCCCCGACGGATCCCACGATCATGGACGCTCCGCCGGCCTCCGACACCGTGTCGCCGACTCCGACTCCCACACCCGCTCCGTCACCGAGCCCGCCCGGTAGCGGTTCCGGCACCACGGAGCCTTCCAGCGGGGTGCCCGGGGACGCGTCGTCGCCGCAGCCCCCTACGAGCCCTGCGTCGGCCACGCATTCGCAGACGACGACGAGATCGGAAACCGAGTAGTCCTCCGGGCGGCCAGAC
>JAEZDV010000340.1 GCA_023417985.1 Actinomycetes bacterium
CACTTGACCCCCAGTCAAGTGCGCTACCAAGCTGCGCCACAGCCCGTCCGCGCTCTCTCGAGCGCTCGTTGAGATTACAACAGGGACGGCTGGAAACGCTAATCGCCTGGTCAGAGCCCTATGACCGCTGGGGCGTCAGGACCGTGGCCCTACGACTTGCGGCGGTCGCGCTTTTCCCGCACACGCACCGACACGCGAACCGGGCTGCCGTCGAAGTTGAACTCCTCGCGCAGTTTCCGTTCGATGAACCGGCGGTACCCGGCTTCGAGGAATCCGGTGGTGAACAACACGAACGTCGGCGGCCGCGTGGCAGCCTGCGTCGCGAACATCACCCGAGGCAACCGGCCCCCGCGCATCGGCGGCGGCGTGGCGGCGACGATCTCCTTGAGCCAGTTGTTGAGGCGCCCGGTGGAGATCCGCTTGTCCCACGACTCCAGTGCCGTTTCCATGGCAGGCACAAGCTTCTGTACCGCGCGACCGGTCTTGGCGGAGATGTTCACGCGCGCCGCCCACGGCACCCGCGACAGGTCGCGTTCGATTTCACGACCCAGTTCGTAGCGGCGGTCCTCGTCGACCAGGTCCCACTTGTTGAACGCGATCACCAGCGCCCGGCCCGACTCCACGACCATCGTGATGACACGCTGGTCCTGTTCGGTGATGGGCTGCGACGCGTCGATCAACAGCACCGCGACCTCTGCGGCCTCGATCGCCGCGCGCGTCCGGAGCGACGCATAGAACTCGGCGCCCGAAGCATGGGTGACACGCTTGCGCAGGCCCGCCGTGTCGACGAACCGCCACGGCTTGCCACCGAGCTCGACGAGCGAGTCGACGGGGTCGACGGTGGTGCCGGCGACGTCGTGCACCACCGACCGCTCGTCGCCGGCGAGCTTGTTGAGCAGGCTCGACTTGCCGACGTTCGGCTTCCCGACGAGCGCGACCCGGCGGGGTCCTCCCCCGCCGGTGCCTTCGCGCGGCGTCGCGGGCAGCTTCTGGAGCAGGTCGTCGAGCAGGTCGCCGGTGCCGCGCCCGTGCGTCGCCGACACCGAGTAGGGCTGCCCGAGGCCGAGCGACCACAGGGCGGCAGCTTCGGCTTCGACCCGATCGTCGTCGACCTTGTTGGCGACGAGCAGCACCGGGGTCTTCGAGCGCCGGAGCACCTTCGCGACGGCCTCGTCGACGTTGGTCGCGCCGACTGTCGCGTCGACTACGACGAGAATCGCGTCGGCGGTCCGCATCGCGACCTCTGCCTGCTGTGCGACGGACTGCATCATGCCCTTGGCGTCGGGTTCCCAGCCGCCGGTGTCCTGCACCATGAAGCGGCGTCCGGCCCAGGTCGCCTCGTACGAGACGCGGTCGCGGGTGACTCCCGGAACGTCCTCGACGACCGCTTCACGGCGGCCGATGATGCGGTTGACCAGCGTCGATTTTCCGACGTTGGGTCGACCGACGACCGCGACGGTCGGAACCGGCACGAACTCTTCGAACTCGTCGCCGTCGGTGAGATCGATATCCCAGTCGGCTTCTTCGGACCATGTGCCGTCGCCGGCGAATTCTGTGGTGACGTCGTCGCTCACAGCGTCGCTCCCGTCTGCTCGGCGACCACCGCGACGAGCGCAGCGACCACCTCGTCGATGTTCATATCGCTGGTGTCCACGACGACCGCGTCGTCCGCCGCGCGCAGCGGTGAGACCGCGCGGGTGGAGTCGAGGTGGTCGCGGCGCTGTACTGCCGCGAGGACCGCCTCGTAGTCGTCGCCGCGGCCCTCCGCGATGTTCTGGTTGTTGCGCCGGTGGGCGCGGGCCTCAGGGGAGGCGGTGAGATAGATCTTCACGTCCGAGTCGGGGAACACGACGGTGCCGATGTCCCGTCCCTCGACGACGACGCGTCCGGCGGCGCGTCCGAGTCGCTGCTGTGCTTCGACGAGGAGCGTGCGCACCTCGGGCACAGCGGAGACGGCGGAGACCGCCGCGGTGACCTCGGCGCTGCGGATGATCTCGCGGACGTCCTCGCCGTCGAGGCGGATGTCCTCGACGGCCGGATCGGTGCCGATGGACCAGGGCAGGTCCGCGGTGACGGCTGCGATCGCGGCCGGGTCCGTCAGGTCGGTGCCGCGGCGCAGTGCGTGCAGTGTCGCGACCCGGTACATGGCACCGGTGTCGAGATAGGCCGCGCGTAGGTGCATGGCGAGTCGCTTGGACACGGTGGATTTGCCGGTCCCGGAGGGTCCGTCCATCGCGACGATCAGTGCACCGTCCCCGGCGAGCGAGGGCGTGCCGGTCACAGGCCGACCGCCTCGTACAGTCCGCCCACTTCCTTGCGTCCGAGCACACGCAGGGTGCCGGGGCGCTGGTCGCCGAGCGCGACGGGACCGATGTTGGTGCGGACCAGGCGGATCACCGGGTGGCCCACCGCGTCGAGGAGCCGGCGGACGATGTGCTTGCGGCCCTCGTGGAGTTCGAGGCGCACACGGGACTGGCCGTTGAACACTTCGAGCAACGCGAACTCGTCGACCGACGCGGGGCCGTCTTCGAGTTCCACGCCCTCCTTGAGCTTCTTGCCGACACCGCGCGGAAGTTCGCCCTTGACGGTCGCCAGGTAGGTCTTGGCGACCTCGAACGAGGGGTGCATGAGGCGATGAGCGAGTTCACCGTCGTTGGTGAGCAGCAGCAGCCCTTCGGTGTCCGCGTCGAGGCGGCCCACGTGGAAGAGTCGCTGACCGGCGGCGATGCGTTCGGAGACGATGTCGCCGACGCAAGGACGGCCGAGATCGTCGGACATCGTGGACTGCCATCCCCGCGGCTTGTTCAGCACGAGATGCACGAGGTCCTTCTTGACGACCACACGCGTTCCGTCGACGCGAATGACGGTGTTCTCGGGATCGACGCGGAGGCCCTGCTCGATCACGATCTTGCCGTCGACCTCGACGCGTCCGGCGTCGATGAGTTCTTCGGCGGCCCGGCGCGAGGCGACACCGGCCTGGGCGAGCACCTTCTGCAGGCGCACTCCCTCACCTGCGGGAAGCTGGGTGGGCCCGGCGTCGCGATGTTGGTGCCGCGCGGGCTTCGCGTTGCTGATCGTCGGGTTGGGGGTGGGCCGCTTCGCCGCCGGTTTCGGCGCGGCGGGCCGACCGCGCTTGTTCAGCGTGGTGCCCTTGCGGTGGGTCTTCTTGGCGGCGTCCGGCGCGGAGGTTTCCGCCCGGCGATCCGGGCGAGCGTCGGTGCGGCGATCGGGACGAGCATCCGTACGGCGGTCGGTCCGGCCTTCGGTACGACGGTCGGCCCGGTAGTCGGGGCGACCCTCGGTACGACGGTCGGAGCGGTGGTCCGGACGACCCTCGCTACGACGATCCGCGCGGAAGTCCGAACGACCCTCACTGCGGCGGTCAGGGCGACCCTCGGTGCGACGATCGGGGCGGTGGTCCGAGCGGCCCTCGGTGCGACGGTCGGGGCGGTGGTCCGAGCGACCTTCCGTACGACGATCCGTCCGGAAATCCGAACGACCCTCGCTTCGGCGATCGGGTCGGGAGTCGGTACGACGATCGGAGCGAGCGTCCGTCCGGTTGTCGGAGCGCGGGGCGCGAGGATTCCGATCCTTCGCGGCGCGGGAAGTATTTCGATTGCGGTCCGGTGTGCCATCACGGCGAGCGGGTGTATTCACTTGATTCCTGTCAATTCTCTGGGTCGAACTCCGCGGGCGAGAGTGTCTCGGTACGCGCGTTCTTGCCCATTCTCTCAAATCGTGGGTCCGACTCGAGACTCTCGGAGATGTCATCGATCACATCGACGTCCGGGAGCAGTGGCCCGACGGGCGGAAGTTCCTGAAGAGACGCCAGTCCCAGACGTTCGAGAAACAGTTCCGTCGTGACGTAGAGCGTGCCGCCGGTCTCCCGGTCCGTGCCGGCCTCGGCGATCAGATCGCGGGCCAGCAGGGTGCGCATCACCCCGTCGACATTGACGCCGCGTACAGCACTGACCCGGCTGCGGGTCACCGGCTGCCGGTATGCGACGACGGCGAGTGTTTCCAGCGCTGCGCGGGTGAGCTTCGTCCGCGCACCGCCCTGCAGCAGTTTCTCGACGTACGGCGCGAACTCGCGTCGGGTGTAGAAGCGCCAGCCGTCGCCCGCGATCCGCAGGTCGATGCCGGACCCCCGCGCGGTGAGGCTGTCGGCAAGTCCGCGCAGCGCAGCCTCCGCACGGTCGGCCGTCACTCCGATCGCGGAGGCGAGTTGCTCGGTCGACGCAGGCGTGTCGACGACGAGGAGCAGCGCTTCGAGTGCGGCGACGAGTTCGTCGTCGGCCATCTCCAGCAGTTCCGCGTCCCAGGCCCGTTCGTCGGCGGTGCTTCCGGCGTCCGCAACGTGGTCCTGGCTCATCCGTAGTCCTCCTCGAAGTCGACGGCGGTGTCGTCGTTTTCGCCGGTCCACGCCACCTGCAACGGTCCCAGCGGATCGGGCTGCTCGAAGGTGACGGCACGTTCCCGGTAGAGCTCGAGCAGAGCAAGGAAGCGGGCGACGATCTGCAGTCCGAGTTCGCACTCGGCGGTCAATTCGTCGAACCCCACCCAGACTCCGGCACCCCGCTGTTCCAGGAGCGCGAGGATCAGCGCGGCCTGCTCGGGCACCGACACGGTGGGGACGTGCAGGTGGTCGAGTCCCACCGTGGGGACGGGTTTGGGGCGGAATGCGGCAGCGGCGATCTCCGCGAAGCGCTGGGCGTCGACGCCGAGGACGACGTCCGGCACCAGGTTCTCGAAGCACTCTTCCAGCGAGACGGCGCGCGGATACCGGCGCAGCGCAGCGCTTTCGAGCGCGGCGAAATGTTCGGCGACCTGTTTGTAGGCGCGGTACTGCAGCAGTCGCGCGAACAACAGGTCGCGAGCTTCGAGGAGCGCGAGGTCTTCGGGGTCGTCGACGTCACCGGACGGAAGCAGTCGCGCGGCTTTGAGATCGAGCAGGGTCGCGGCGACGACGAGGAATTCGGTGGTCTGGTCGAGGCCGAGTTCCGGGCCGAGTCTGCGTGTGTACGCGATGAATTCGTCGGTTACCTGGTGGAGTGCCACTTCGGTGACGTCGAGGCGACGTTGCGAGATCAGGCTGAGCAGCAGATCGAACGGGCCTTCGAAGTTGCGGAGACTGAGATGGAAGCCGGCGGGCGTATCCGTCGCGGCAGTCTCGGGAGCCACGGGGGCGGCCGGTTCCGGCGTGATGTCCACGTCGATGGGGTCCGGAGGGGCGGCTTCCGGGGAAACCATGTCCGGGGCTGCGGTGTACACGGATCAGCGGCCGGTCCGGTGGATGACTTCGCGCGCCAGGGCACGATACGACTCCGCGCCGGAGGACGACGGCGCCCACTTCGTGATCGGTTCACCTGCGACGCTGGTTTCGGGGAACTTGACCGTGCGGTTGATCACCGCGTCGTAGACGAGATCCCCGAACACCTCCACGACCCGCGACATCACTTCGCGGCCGTGCAGGGTGCGCGAGTCGTACATGGTGACGAGGATCCCGGCGACGGTCAGTTTCGGGTTGAGCCGATCGCGGACCTTCGCCACGGTGTCGTTGAGCAGCGCGAGCCCGCGGAGGCTGAAGAACTCGCACTCCATCGGGATGAGCACCGAGTCGGCGCAGGCCAGCGCATTGACGGTGAGCAGGCCGAGGGACGGCTGGCAGTCCACCAGGATGTAGTCGTAGCGGTCGAGGACCGGGTAGAGCGCCCGCCCGAGGGCCTGCTCACGGCCCACTTCGGATACGAGCTGGATCTCGGCGGCCGAAAGGTCGATGTTGCTGGGCAGCAGATCGAGGTTCTCCACGTGCGTGTGGACGAGGACGTCGTCGGCCGAGACGCGGGGATCGACGAGAACGTTGTGGACGGTCAGATCCAGGTCGTGGTGCGCGACGCCGAGGCCGGCCGACAGTGCACCCTGCGGGTCGAGGTCGACGAGCAGGACTCGCCGTCCGCATTCGGCGAGCGAGGCGCCGAGGTTGATCGTGGAGGTGGTCTTGCCGACCCCGCCCTTCTGGTTGCACATCGCGATGATCTTCGCGGGACCGTGGGAGGTGAGTGGGGCGGGTTCGGGTATCACGCGGCGGGGACGGCCCGTCGGTCCGAGTTCGACATCGACGACCGGCGGCGCGGGCTCCGGCTGCCGGGACCCGGTGGCAGCGAGTGCCCACCCGGGCGTTCGGGTGTGTGCGGTTTCCGTGGCGGGTGGCTGAGGTGTGCCCACGTTCGGTACTCCCCCTGTCCTGGCGACCCGGTCTGTCTCCCACCGGATCTTTGTGTCACCGGATGTGTCTCACCGAACCGTGTCCGGCTGCCGTTCCGTTACAGGAACGCTACCGCCTCGAGGCCCCGATCACTGCACGGACACGCGCCGCCACGCGGTGTTACTCATCTCGCGCGCGGATGCGCCCCCGCCCACACCTCACGAAGCGCACCCACTGTGACCTGCGTATATATCTGGGTGGTTGTCACAGAAGCATGCCCCAGTAACTCCTGCACCACCCGTACGTCGGCGCCGCCGTCGAGAAGATGGGTGGCGAAGGAGTGGCGAAGGGTGTGAGGTGAGACATTCGCGTCGATTTTCGCGCGTTCCGCGGTGGCGCGCAGGACGGTCCAGGCGCTCTGCCGGGACAGCCTGCCGCCGCGCGCGTTGAGGAAGAGTGCGGGGGTGCGTCCTCCCGCGAGGACGGGCCGGCCTCGCACCAGATAGGCGTCCAGCGCCGCCAGCGCGGGTCGCCCGACGGGAACGAGGCGTTGCTTCCCGCCCTTGCCCCGGAGCAGGGCGGCACGCGTGTCGGTGTCGATGTCGTCCACGTCGAGTCCGACCGCCTCGGAAATCCGGGCTCCGGTGGAATACAGCACTTCGAGCAGTGCCCGGTCGCGCAGGCCGCGCGGGCCGTCCGCTTCCCCGCCGGCTGCGTCGAGGAGCGCGGTGACCTGGTCGACGGTCAGCGATTTCGGAAGTCGCCGCCCCGGGCTCGGGGGGCTGACGGTGCGGGCGACGTCCACGGATGTGTGCCCTTCCGCCGCGGCGAACCGGTGCAGGCCCCGAACCGCGATCAGTGCGCGCGCCACCGACCCGGCGGCGAGAGCGGGATGCCCCACGTCGGGGTCGCCGCGGCGGAGCGCGACCCCGAAGTCTGCGATGTGCTGTTCCTCGACGGCAGCGAGATCGTCGATGCCGTGCTCGGTGAGATAGGCGAGGTACCGGGTCAGATCACGGCGGTACGCGGCGAGTGTGTTGGCCACGGCACCGCGTTCGACGATGAGGTGGTCGAGATAGGCGTCGAGTTGTCGTGCGAGCCCGCTCTCGGAGTTCACCGCGCGGCGCGGGTACGAGCGAACGCGCTCGGGCGGTCCGGCCAGGCAGCGTCGGGGGCGCGGAGGTATCGCCCGCCGGTGGCGCGGGTGGCAGCGAACGCCAGAATGCCCGACACCGCAGTGGCATTGACGATGTCGCCGCGCAACGCCATCGCGACGGCTTCGTCGAGGGAAACGAACTCCACTTCGAGGTCGGCCTCTTCGTGGACCGGGTCCGGGCGGTCGACGGAACTGAGCCCACGCGCGCCGAAGACCCGCACCGCCTCGTCGGTGAACCCCGGCGACAGCGCGATGTCGACGAGCACTTCCCACTCGGCGGCCGCGAGCCCGGTCTCCTCGGCCAGTTCGCGTCGGGCCGTGTCGAGCGGATTCTCCCCGGGTGCGTCGAGCAGTCCGGCGGGCAGTTCCCACAGGCGCCGGCCCAGCGGATGCCGGTATTGATTCACGAGTACTACCCGGTCCTGGTCGTCGACGGCGACGACCGCCACCGCCCCGTGGTGCTCGACGACTTCCCGTTCGGCGGTCTGCCCACCGGGCATGACCACCTCGTCGACGCGCAGCGACACGATGGCGCCGGTGTAGATCCGTCTGCTGGACTCGGTGCTGAATTCGTGTCGCTGCGCCATCGAGTTACTCGGCGTCGCCGGAACCGGAACCGGAAGCGGACGAGACCGGCTCCGCGGTCGACGCGGTGCTACCACCGTGCACGTCGACGGGCAGCCGCTCGGCGGCCTTGTATTCCAATGCCGCGGCGATCAGACCGGCGAACAGCGGGTGCGGGCGGGTCGGGCGGCTCTTGAGTTCGGGATGTGCCTGGGTGGCGACGAAGTAGGGGTGGGTGCTCGCGGGGTACTCCACGAACTCCACGAGGCGGCCGTCGGGTGAGGTCCCCGAGAACACCAGACCCGACTTCGCGATCTCCTCGCGGTAGGCGTTGTTGACCTCGAAGCGGTGCCGGTGCCGCTCGGAGACGTGCTCGGAGCCGTACGCCTTCGCGACGACCGAGCCCTTCTTCAGCGTCGCCGGGTACGCGCCGAGCCGCATCGTTCCACCGAGGTCGGCTTCACCTGCGACGGCCTGTTCCTGATCGGCCATCGTCGAGATCACCGGGGCGGTGGTGTCGGGGTCGAACTCGGTCGAGGACGCGTCGGTGATGCCGACCGACCGCGCCGCTTCGATGACCACGCCCTGCAGTCCGAGGCACAGGCCGAGCAGCGGGATCTTCCGGACGCGGGCGAACCGGATCGCGCCGAGCTTGCCTTCGATGCCGCGGATGCCGAACCCGCCGGGGATCAGCACGGCGTCGACGTCGCCGAGGTGCTTCTCGGCACCGGCCTCGGTTTCGCATTCGTCGGAGGCGACCCAGCGGATCTTGACCTTGGCGCGGTGCGCGAACCCACCGGCCCGCAGTGCCTCGGTCACCGACAGGTAGGCGTCGGGCAGATCGATGTACTTGCCGACGAGTGCGACCTCGACGGTCTCCCGGGGGTTGTGGACGCGCTCGAGCAGGTCGCCCCACACCGTCCAGTCGACATCGCGGAACGGCAGTCCGAGCTGGCGCACGACGTAGGCGTCGAGACCTTCGCTGTGGAGGACCTTCGGGATGTCGTAGATGCTCGGGGCGTCGGGGCACGAGATGCATCCGGCAAGGTCGACGTCGCACATCAGCGAGATCTTGGCTTTGAGCGACGCCGGGACGTCCCGGTCGCAGCGCAGCACGAGTGCGTCGGGCTGGATGCCGATGTTGCGCAGAGCGGCAACCGAGTGCTGGGTGGGCTTGGTCTTCAGCTCACCGGACGGGCCGAGGTACGGCACCAGCGAGACGTGGAGGAAGAAGCAGTTGTCGCGGCCGACCTCGTGGCGGACCTGCCGGGCGGCTTCGAGGAACGGCTGGGACTCGATGTCGCCGACGGTGCCGCCGATTTCGGTGATCACCACGTCGGGGATCTGGCCGTCGTTGTCGGGTGCGGCCATCGCGAGGATGCGTCGTTTGATCTCGTCGGTGATGTGCGGGATCACCTGGACGGTGTCGCCGAGGTATTCGCCGCGACGTTCCTTGGCGATGACCGTCGAATAGACCTGCCCGGTGGTGACGTTCGCGTCGGCGCTGAGGTCGCGGTCGAGGAAGCGCTCGTAGTGGCCCACGTCCAGGTCGGTTTCGGCGCCGTCCTCGGTGACGAAGACCTCGCCGTGCTGGAACGGGTTCATGGTGCCGGGATCGACGTTGAGGTACGGGTCCAGCTTCTGCATCGTGACCCGCATTCCGCGGGCGGTGAGCAGCGCTCCCAGGCTCGACGCGGTGAGACCTTTGCCGAGCGAGGACGCGACGCCCCCGCTGACGAAGATGTGCTTGGTAGCGGTACGCGAATGGCGTGACTGTGGCAAAAGAGCTCCCGTGACGTCAGGTGCAGGGCTTTTGGACTGATGGTGATGCAGCTGGGGCCTGCCGACCCACGGAACTTCACGGTAACACCTATTGCGGCCGGGGCGTACTCGACTCGCCCGTATCGGACTCCGGTGCTGTGGACGTCACAATTTCCGGACGGCGCCCGGACGTGTGCAGCGACGAACTCGGACGCTCACCGCGCCGACGATCCGACGGTGACGGCACTCGCGCCGGGGCCGGTGCCGTAGCGTCCGGCACCGCCGTCGAGCTGTTCACGCAACCCGAGAACGGTGGTGATCCGTCCCGCTTCACGATCGAGATTGTCCACGGTGGACAACCCGGAGGACAACGCCGCATCGGCACGCACCACCGCGACAGCGCCGTTTCCGACCGCCGCGCCGGGCCGTCCGGCGAGGACGGCCCCCGCCCC
>JAEZDV010000359.1 GCA_023417985.1 Actinomycetes bacterium
GGCCTGCAGCGCCCCGTCGCGCAGCGTCAGCGAATGCGTCCGCACCCGCTGCACCCGTACGTCGGCGTGGGTGGCGCCGGCAGCGCGGGCCACCGACAACGCGGCGTCGGCTGCGGCCCGCAGCGGCAGGGCAAGAAAGTCGTCGTCCACACCGGTCACCGGCCTACCGTAGCGACCGGCTCACCCGAACTGCTGGAAACCCAGCCGAACCGCCATCGCGACCACCACGATCAGCAGCACCACCCGTACGAATCCCGCCCCGCGCCGCAGCGCCATCCGCGACCCGAGCACCGATCCGGCGACGTTGCACACCGCCATGGTCAACCCGAGGGTCCACCACACGTGCCCGCCGATCGCGAACACCGTCAGCGCGCCCACATTCGAGCCCAGGTTGATCACCTTCGCCATCGCGGCCGACTTGACGAACTCGCTGCCGAGCATCGCGGCGAACATGAGGATCAGGAAGGTGCCGGTGCCCGGGCCGAGGATGCCGTCGTAGAACCCGATCACCGCGGCCGCGCCGACCACCACTGTCACCATGCGCGTCGCGCTCGGGCGGTGCTGCCCTGCCCCGGAACCGAGCGTGGGCCGCGCCGCGACGAACACCGCCACCGCGACGAGCACCACGATGACGATCGGGATGAACACGTCCCGGTCGATCAGCGACACCGCGGCCGCACCCGCCCCCGCGAAGACCGCCGCCACCAGCGCCGCCGGTCCCAGCACCGACCACGGCAACGGGATCCGCCGCGCGAAGGTCCACACCGCCGCCCCGGTCCCGAAGATCGCGGTGAGCTTGTTGGTGCCCAGCGCCACCTGCGGCGCCAAATGCGGGGCGACCAGCAGCAACGCCGGCAGCAGGATCAGCCCGCCGCCGCCGACGACCGCATCGACCCAGCCCGCAGCCGTCGCCGCGGTCAGGAGCACCGCCCAGTCGGCCATAGTCATGAGCGCCATTCGATCATGGGCCGCAGCGGGGGAGCGGAGCGGCCACCGCACCGCCCGCAGGGGCCGGGAGCAAACTCGGCGTCTCGTACGTTGAACAGACGAGTCCCTCACCCGAGCGACCCTCGCGCCGGACCCGGCGTACGGAAGGACCCCGCGTGTACCTCTTGCTGTTCGTCGTCTACGTCGCTGCGGAGATCGCTGTGCTGGCCTGGCTCGGCTCGACCGTCGGCGCCCTCGCCACCGTGCTGATCTTCCTCGCCGTCAACGTCGCCGGGTACATGGTGCTCGGCGCGCAGGGCCGCCGCGCGTTGCGCGGCCTCGGCAAGCTCCGTAGCGGCCCGCCCCCACCCGCCGGGTCCCCCGACAAGATGCTCGCCGACGGGGCCCTCATCGGCGCCGGCGCCGGTCTCGTCCTGATCCCCGGCTTGATCACCACCGTCCTGGGCATCGTGCTGCTGCTGCCGAGCCGCGCCCTGCTCCGCCCGGTGGTGCGCGCCCTCGCGGCCCGCACCGCCCGCACCCACGCCGCCACCTGGCGCGGACAACGCCTGGTGGTCGTCGACGGGCAGGTCGTCGGGCACACCGTCGTCGGAGCAGCCCCGCATCTGCCCGGCGGCACCGACGGCTCCGGTCGCGGTGCGACCGGCCCGACCCGGCCGGACGTGGTGGACGGTGAGATCCTCGAAGGGGAGATCGTCGACACCCCGCAGCGTCCCCGCCGACCGTGACGGGGCAGACTGGGCAGTCGTGAGCCCAGCACCGCACACCCAGCTCTTCGTCGGCGGCCGCATCTACAGTGCGAGCGCTCCCGACGCCACCGCGATGGCCGTCGCCGACGGTCGGATCGCGTGGGTCGGGCAGGACCGCACCGGACACGTCCTGCATCCCGACGCCGACATCGTCGACCTCGACGGCGCCTTCGCCGCCCCGGCCTTCGTCGACACCCACGTGCACGTGACCGCGCACGGCCTCGCCCTGTCCGGGCTGGATCTGACCGGCGCCGCGACCCGCGACGCCGCGCTCCGCCGCGTCGCGGAGTTCGCCGCCGGCTGCGACGACGCGGTGATCTGGGGTCACGGCTGGGACGAAACCCGCTGGCCGGATCCCCCCCCGCCCACCACCGACGAACTCGACGCCGCCGCCCCCGGCCGGCTCGTCTACCTGGGCCGGATCGACGCTCACTCCGCGGCCGCCTCGACGGCGTTACGCACTGCGGCAGGCACGCTCACCGCGCTCGGCGGCTACCACCCGCAGCGGCCCGTCACCGCCGAAGCCCATCACGCCGTGCGCGCCGCGGCCCGCACCGGGCTCACCGCACCACAGCGGGCCCGCGCCCGCGCAGCGGCCCTCGACGATTTCGCCGCGCACGGCATCGTCGCCGTCCACGAATGCGGCGGTCCCGACATCTCCGGTCTCGACGACTTCACCGAACTGCTCGCCACCGACCATCCCGTGGAGGTACGTGGCTACTGGGGGCAGGCGGTCCGCACCGCCGCCGACGCCGCCGCCCTGCTCGCCGAGACCGGCGCGCACGCCCTCGGCGGAGACCTGTTCGTCGACGGCGCGTTCGGCTCGCACACCGCGTGGCTCACCGACCCCTACGCGGACCGCCCCGACTGCCACGGCACCGCCTACCTGAGCGTCGAGGACATCACCGACCACGTGCGGGCCTGCACCGAGGTCGGCACCCAAGCGGGATTCCACGTCATCGGCGATGCCGCCGTCGCCGCCACCGTCGCAGCATTCGACGCCGTCGCCACCGAACTGGGCGGACCGGCGGTCGGATCGCGCGGACACCGCCTCGAACACGTCGAATCGATCACCTCAGCGCAGGCCGAACGCCTCGCCCGGTACGGGGTGATCGCCAGCATGCAGCCGATGTTCGACGCACTCTGGGGCGGACCCGACGCGATGTACGCGCAGCGCCTCGGGGCGTCGCGCGCCGCGACCCTCAACTCCTTCACCGCCGTCGCCGCGACGGGGATGTCGCTCGCGTTCGGTTCCGACGCCCCGGTCACCAGTGCGGACCCGGTGGTGCGGCCGTCACGGAGCGGATGGTGTGGTGAAAGACTCACCGGACGATTGTGCCGGACATTTCTGAGGATGATTCAATCGGTGCCCGTGGTGCTCC
>JAEZDV010000380.1 GCA_023417985.1 Actinomycetes bacterium
CTCACTCGTCGTGTCATGAAGCCGACGATAACCGGAGTCGGGCGCGCGGGCGCGTCATTGCGTCAGTGGACCGCCGACCGTCCGGGCCACCCTGCGCGGCTCGTGAGCACGTGTTTGGCCCGGTACCTGCCGGGTAATCGGCAGAGGACCAAATGCGTACAACCGATCGGAGTTGTCGATATGGCAGGGAAACCTCCCAAGATTCCGGGCACGCCCGCTGCTCTCGAACCCCAATTGACCGAGCCGACCACGCCCGTGGACCCACCTGCGGCGAAGCCCGACCAGCAGGCACCCGCCGGCGTGACGGCTACGGGAAACGCGGTGAACGTCGACGGTGCCCGCGCGCAGAGCGGCGCCTTCCTCACCACGGCGCAGGGCGCGCGTCTCACCGATACGGACCATTCGCTCAAGGCGGGTCCGCGTGGTCCTATTTTGTTGCAAGATCACCACTTTCGCGAAAAGATCACCCATTTCGACCATGAGCGGATTCCGGAGCGTGTGGTCCATGCGCGCGGTGCCGCGGCCCACGGCGTATTCAAGGCTAATGGAGCGGCGACCACCGTCACCAAGGCCGGCTTCCTGAAGAAGGGCGCGGAAACACCTGTTTTCGTGCGCTTCTCGACGGTGCTGGGTTCGCGCGGCTCGGCCGATGCCGTTCGTGACACCCGCGGTTTCGCGACCAAGTTCTACACCGAAGAAGGCACTTTCGATCTCGTAGGCAACAACATCCCGGTGTTCTTCATTCAGGACGCCATCAAGTTCCCGGACATCATTCACGCCGGAAAGCCGCATCCCGACAGGGAGATTCCGCAGGCGCAGAGTGCGCACGACACCTTCTGGGATTTCGTCTCGCTCCACACCGAAGCAACCGCGCACACGATGTGGAACATGTCCGACCGCGGTATCCCGCGTTCGTACCGGATGATGGAAGGCTTCGGCGTCCACACCTTCCGGCTCATCAACGATGCCGGTGAGACCTCCCTTGTGAAGTTCCACTGGAAGCCCCGCCTGGGTGTGCACTCGCTCGTGTGGGAAGAAGCGCAGATGATCAACGGCTTCGATCCCGACTATCACCGGCGCGACCTCGCCGATGCCATCGAAGCAGGCGCGTACCCGGAATGGGATCTCGGCGTCCAGGTGTTCCCCGACAATCCGGAGCAGACCTTCGAGGGCATCGATCTGCTCGATCCGACCAAGATCGTGCCCGAGGAACTCGCCCCCGTGCAGATAATCGGCACGATGGTCCTCAACGCCAACCCGACGAACTACTTCGCCGAGACCGAACAGGTGGCGTTCCATCCCGGGCACCTCGTGTCCGGTATCGACGTCACCGACGACCCGCTGTTGCAGGGCCGTCTCTTCTCGTACCTGGACACGCAGATCACCCGGCTCGGTGGCCCGAACTTCGGGCAGATTCCGATCAACCGGCCGCACGCTCCCGTCAACGACATGCTGCGTGACGGCCTCCATCAGCACGCGGTGCACAAGGGTGTGGCGCCGTACAAGCCGAATTCGCTGGACGGTGGTTGCCCGTTCTTCGCCGGTGCCGACGAGGACGCGTTCATCGACTTCCCCGTCGAGTTGCCGGCCGCGCAGAAGGAACGCGCCGCGGCGCGGAGCTTCGACGATCACTTCTCGCAGGTTCGCCAGTTCTACAAGAGCCTGTCCGAGGTGGAGAAAGCGCACGTGGCGGAGGCGTACACCTTCGAGCTCGGCAAGTGCTACGAGCAGACGATCAAGGAGCGTCAGCTCCAGATCCTCGCCGACATCGATGCCGATCTCTGCGCGACGGTGGCGGCGGGCCTCGGTCTGGAGGCGCCCGCGCCGACGCTCGAACCGGTCGACCCGGACCCGAGCCCGGCGCTGTCGCAGGTCGGCAAGACGTGGCCGGTGCAGGGCCGCATCATCGGTATCGTCGCCGACGACAGCAGCGACCTCGGTGAGGTCGAGGCTGCCGTGCAGGCGATCGACGGGGCGGACTGTGTGCCGCTGGTGATCGCTCCGCACGGCGGAAAGCTCGGCGGCTCGGTCCCGATCTCGCGCACGTTCCTCACCGCTCGCTCGGTGGAGTTCGACGCGGTGCTGTTTGCGAGCCCCGCATCCGATCCACGGGTCCGCATCCTCGCCGACGAGGTTGTGCGACACCAGAAGGCAGTCGCTGCGTGGGGTGACGGCCGGGCGTTGTTCGAGGGCGTGTCGGTACCGGGCGTGGTCTCTGCAACCGGTGCGGCAGACGCCGTCAGCGCGGTTCTGGAGCTGCTCGGTACCCACCGAGTATGGGAACGAACCGCGATGTGACCAGGTTCACCCGAGTGCGACTTACGGTTTCGAGAGCGCCGCGTTATTCTTTCGTTACCTCTGGTCGCAGCTGATATTCATCGCTGCGGCCAGTTGTTGTTTACGGGCCTTTCAGATGCCCGTAGTCGTGCGAGGGTAGGTCGCCGCCGTGTCGGTGAGAACGTTCACCACATAGGGAATCCCCGACGCGAAAGCCCTGTCCAGGGCAGGTCCGATCGCCCGGGGATCGGCGACCGACTCACCCCCGGCGCCCAGTGCGCCCGCTACCTGGTCGTAACGGGTGCCGGGGGTGAGGTCTGCCGCGACGTCGTAGCCGTACAGCACCTGCATCGGGCCCTTCTCGAGCCCCCATGCAGAGTTGTTACCTAGCACGATCACCACCGGCAGACGGTGCCGGACGAGAGTGTCGACGTCCATCAGGGACAGTCCGGCGGCGCCGTCCCCGAGCAACAGCACCACTTGACTCGACGGCCGCGCGATCCGTGCCGCGATGGCCGCACCCAGACCGGCACCGAGGCATCCGTACGGGCCGGGATCGAGCCACAGGCCCGGTTTCCGCGGTTCGACGAACTTCCCCGCGAACGACACGAAGTCCCCGCCGTCGCCGATGATCACGGCATCGTCGGCCAGACGGGGCAGGAGTTCGCCGTAGATGCGGGCCGGGTGGATGGGGTCCGAGTCCGCCGCGAGCCGCGCCGAGTCCCGCCCGGCCGCC
>JAEZDV010000001.1 GCA_023417985.1 Actinomycetes bacterium
CCGCGGCGTCCGACCTCCGCCGCCTGCCGACCACCGAAGAGATCGCCGACACCGTCATCTTCCTCGCCTCGTCGATGGCCTCGGCGATCACCGGGCAATGCATCGATGTCAACTGCGGCGAATACCATCACTGAACGGATATCGGATGAGCGAACGCACCACCGTGGGTACCGTCGACGATCTGCACGCCTCGGCGACCCGGCTGACGGGACTCTCGGACTTCGGCGACGACGACTACCGCGAGGCGCTCGAGGTGTTGCTCGAGTCGTACGCCCGGGACGAGGCGCTCACGCCACTGGGCAGCAAGATGTCGCGGGTGTTCCTCCGCGGTGCACTCGTCGCGCGACTGCTGTCCGAAGCGGCGTGGGCACAGCATCCCGGCCACGCGGACGTGCCCGTCACCCGCCCCGTCTTCGTCACCGGTCTGCCCCGCACCGGCACGACCGCGTTGCATCGCCTCCTCGCCGCGGACCCGGCCCACCAGGGTCTGGAGATGTGGCTGACCGAGATGCCGCAACCCCGGCCGCCGCGCGAGACGTGGGAGCACGACCCGGTGTTCGCGGGGATCGACGCGGCCTTCGCGCAACACCACGTCGAGCATCCCGAGTTCATGGGTGTGCACTACATGTCCGCGGCGGAGGTGGAGGAATGCTGGCAGTTGCTCCGCCAGTCGTTCCGGTCGATCTCGTACGAATGCCTCGCGAACCTGCCCACGTACGCGCGGTGGCTGGCCGGACAGGACTGGACGGGCGCCTACGCCCGGCACCGCAAGAACCTCCAGCTCATCGGGCTGCCCGACGCCGGCAAACGGTGGGTGCTGAAGAACCCCAGTCACCTGTTCGCACTCGACGAACTCCTCACCGTGTATCCGGACGCACTGATCGTGGTGACACACCGCGACCCCCGGACGGTGATCCCGTCCGTGTGCAGCCTGGCAGCACAGGCCACCGAGGGATGGTCCGAGGCCTTCGTGGGCGAGACGATCGGCCGGAGCCAGCTCGATCTGTGGGCACGCGGCTACGACCATTTCACCAGCGCACGCGCCCGGCACGACCCGGCCCACTTCGTCGATGTCGACTACCGGGACTTCGTAGGTGACCCGTTGGGCACCGTGGGAACGATCTACGACCGGTTCGACATGCCGTTCACTGCGGACGCCGAACGCGCGATGGCGTCGTTGCACGACGAAAGCCGCAGCGGAGCCCGGAAACCCGCCCATCGATACACGCTCGAGGAGTTCGGGTTGTCGACACAGGACGTCGACGAGCGCTTCCCCGCCTATGCGTATCGCTGACCGGCCGTCACCTGGCTGCCCACAATGCCGCCCGGCGCCCGGTGTGCCCGCCCTACCTGCGCGTTCCCGCATGGAATGATGGAGGCATGCCCGCACCACTCCCCCTCGATCCCATCGCCGAAGCCCACCGTCAGTGGGTTGCCCACGGCTGGGGCGAGGTCGCCGACGGCATGGCCGCGGTGACGTCGGTGATGCGGGCGCAGCAGATCATGATGGCGCGTGTCGAAGAGGTGCTCAAACCCTTCGGCCTGACGTTCGCCCGCTACGAACTGCTCACCCTGTTGCACTTCACCAAGGCCGGAGCGTTGCCGATGGCCAAGGCGAGTGCGCGACTCCAGGTACACCCGACGAGCGTGACCAATGCCGTCGATCGACTCGAGGCCGCGCATCTCGTGCGCCGCACCCCACATCCCAGCGACCGCCGCGCCACGCTCATCGAACTCACCGACGAAGGTCGTGCGCTGGCGATCCAGGCAACCGAGAAGCTCAACACCGAGGTGTTCGCGCGCCCGGGGATTCCGTCCGAACATATCGACACCTTGTTGCGGATACTCGCGACCATGCGCCACGACGCGGGCGATTTCGACACCGGGGGTTCGCCGTCGAAGTGGTGAGCGCGCGGCGGTAACACTTGCGGACCGCTCCGCACGGCTCGGTCACACGAACAGCAGACACGAAAAACGCCGCCCCACATCGGGGACGGCGTTTTCTCGTATCTCGTGTCCGTCTACGCGTGCTTGAAGTCCGGCGTGCGCTTCTCGACGAACGCCGCCATGCCTTCCTTCTGGTCGGCGGTGGCGAACGTCGAGTGGAACACCCGGCGCTCGAACCGCACGCCTTCGGCGAGGGTCGTCTCGAAGGACCGGTTGACCGCTTCCTTCGCCATGATCGCGGCCGGCAGCGACATCGACGCGATGGTGGTGGCGGCGTCGAGTGCGACCTCGAGCAGTTCGGCGGCCGGCACGACACGCGAGACGAGGCCCGCGCGCTCGGCTTCCTCCGCGTCCATGTTGCGGCCGGTGAGGCACATATCCATGGCCTTGGCCTTGCCCACCGCGCGGGTCAGGCGCTGCGAGCCGCCGATGCCGGGGATGACACCGAGCTTGATCTCCGGCTGACCGAACTTGGCGGTGTCGGACGCAATGATGAAGTCGCACAACATCGCCAGCTCGCAACCGCCGCCGAGCGCGTAGCCCGATACCGCGGCGATGATCGGGGTGCGGGCGGACGACAGCCGGTCCCAGTCGGAGAAGAAGTCCTCGGAGTACACCTCGGAGAAGGTCTTGGGTGCCATCTCCTTGATGTCGGCGCCGGCGGCGAACGCCCGCTCCGACCCGGTGAGGAGGATCGCACCGATCTCGCGGTCGGCGTCGAGTTCTTCGACCGCCGAGACCACTTCGCGCATCAACTGGGAGTTGAGTGCGTTGAGCGCCTTGGGCCGGTTGAGCGTGATGATGCCGACGCGGCCCTTGCGCTCGAGCAGGATGGTCTCGAAATCGGTCACTTGCTGTCCTCTGCGTTCGAGCGGTCACGAATGTCGTTGATGATGGCGGAGAAATCGAG
>JAEZDV010000043.1 GCA_023417985.1 Actinomycetes bacterium
CCCGCGGGTCGCGGACACGACCGGTGACGATCGCGGATGCCGGGAAAGGAGGAGGGTTGGTGCGTATCTCAGCGCGCACAGAGACTCGAGCGGGTGCGGCACAGGTCGACGTGCCTGCGACTCCACGCTTCGGTCATGAGTCGAAGTGTACCGTGCGCGACGCTACGGACGGTATCCGGACGAGAGGCTTCAGTCCACATCCACGTCGACACCCGCGGTGACACGCATCAATTCTCGATATGTCGTGCGGAACAAGGTATTCGGGCAGCCTCCCGCTGCCCACAGTTCGGCGTGGTCCTCGAGGGAGCGGTCGATGTAGGTGGGCAGGTTGGTGGGATGCCCGAGTGGTGCGACGCCACCGACGGGCTGTCCGGTGACCTCGACGACCAGCGCCCTCGGGGCCGGGACGAGTCTGCCGCCGAGTCGCTCGCCCGTCCGTTCGAGTGCGACCCGATGTGCCCCGGACACGAGCAGCAGGATCGGATCGTCGTCGAGGAGGAACACCAGCGACTTCACGATGGCGCCGGGATCCGCTCCCACGGCCGCGGCGGCCTGTTCCGCGGTCCGCACGGACTCCGGTTGCCGGACGATGAGCCCGTGGTGTCCGCGGGCGATGAGCGTGTCGGCTACGCGGGCCACGTTCGGGTGCCAGAACCTGCTCATGGGTCAAGAGTAGGACCTGTCGGCGGGCGACGAATACTCGAAAGAACCGGTTGTTTCGGGGCGGACGCTGTGCTCGCGGACGGAAGATATTACTCTCGAGTAATGACCGATCACACCAGTTGGAAAGCGTTCACCGTCGAGCGTAAGGACCATGTCGCCCAGGTCACGCTCATCGGGCCCGGCAAGGGCAACGCAATGGGCCCGGACCTCTGGTCCGAACTGCCCGTTCTGTTCGCCGAACTCGACGCCGACCCGGACGTGCGTGCCGTGGTACTCGCCGGTTCGGGCAAGCACTTCACCTTCGGTCTCGACCTCGTAGCGATGGGTGGCGACCTCGCGACTGTTCTCGCGGAGGGGGCTCGCGCGAAGGCACGCACCGATTTCCACGAGATGGTCAAGCGAATGCAGGCTGCCATCACGGCCGTGGCCGACTGCCGCAAGCCCGTTGTCGCCGCGATCCAGGGGTGGTGCATCGGGGGCGGCGTCGACCTCGTCACCGCCGCCGACATCCGCTACGCGAGCGCCGACGCCAAGTTCAGCGTCCGCGAGGTGAAGGTCGGCATGGTCGCGGACGTCGGCACCCTGGCGCGGCTGCCGTACATCATCGGCGACGGGCACGTCCGCGAACTCGCTCTCACGGGCAAGGACATCGACGCCGCGCGCGCCGAGAAGATCGGACTGGTCAACGACGTGTTCGCCGACGCCGAGGCAGTTCTCGCCGCAGCCCACGAAACCGCCGCCGAGATCGCCGCGAACCCGCCGCTGGTCGTCCACGGCATCAAGGACGTGCTCGACCACAGCCGCTCCGCGCAGGTCGACGACAGCCTGCGCTACGTCGCAGCATGGAACGCCGCGTTCCTGCCGTCCGAGGACCTCGGAGAGGCCATCAAGGCGGTCTTCGAGAAGCGTCCGCCGCAGTTCAAGGGCCAGTAGCGTCGAGAGCCGGTACCGATCGCCCGGCAGACACCGGCACCCGGATACAGCGAACTCCCGGCCGATCCGAGGATCGACCGGGAGTTCGTGTCGTCACAGGCGCGCCGGTCCGCGTCGGGAGGACGCGGCGTCGGACGGACTCAGGCTCCGGAATGGACTCAGTGGCCGCCGTTGGCCTTCAGTCGTGCGATGGATGCGTGGACCTCGGTCTCGGCGTCGGCGCGGCCCGTCCAATCGGCAGCCTCGACATGCTTGCCCGGCTCGAGGTCCTTGTAATGCACGAAGAAGTGCTTGATGGCGTCGAGTTCGAACTGCGGAACATCGCCGATGTCCTGGATGTGATCCCACCGCGGGTCGCCCGCGGGAACCGCGAGCACCTTGTCGTCGCCACCGGCCTCGTCGACCATCTTGAACATGCCGACGGGGCGGGCATCGACGATCACGCCCGGGAACACGGACTCGGGCAGCAGCACCAGGCAGTCGAGCGGATCACCGTCTTCGCCGAGGGTGTTCTCGATGTACCCGTAGTCGGCGGGGTACCCGAACGAGGTGTAGAGGTAGCGGTCGAGCTTGACGCGGCCGGTCTCGTGATCGACCTCGTACTTGTTCCGCTGTCCCTTGGGGATCTCGATGGTGACCTCGAACTCCACGCGTTGCCTCACTTCGTCGGTGTTTTCGCTCGCGATACGACATCCGTATCTGCGGTGATGGTCCGCAGAGAGGATAACGTTCGCGGCGCTAGGCTGGACGATGCAGGTACCGGGACCACGAAGGCGGCCACCAGGGCGCGAGTGTGCAGGACACAGCGGAGGCGTGTTGGCGGGGCAGGAAGACAACAAGAAGCAGGGCTCGTTGGTCGTACGGCGGCGTAGGAACGTCCGCATCCTGTTCGCCATCTGGACCGCCGGTTTCCTCGCTCTCGTCGTCGGAGGCGCGTTCGCCGTCTACGACGTCCGCACCACGGCAAGCGTCACGATTGTCCCGGCCCCCGCGCCGGTCGTCGCGGATCCGCTGGTCGCGCCGGTGGAAGACGATGCTCCGGCGCCCGTTCCCGCAGCACTGGCCACCGCGTTGGACGGTGCCGTGAAGAACCCGGCGCTCGGCACCTTCAGCGGCTCGGTCACCGACGCAGCCACCGGAACCGTCCTGTGGTCCCAGGAACCCGACCGGCCCATGACGCCCGCATCGACGACGAAGATCCTCACCACCGCAGCCGCGTCGCTCGCCTTGCCCAGTGACCACCGCATCACCACGCGGGTGGTCGAGGGCTCGCGGCCCGGCGAGGTCGTCCTCATCGCCGGTGGCGACCCGACGCTCACCGCGCAGCCTGTGGGCGAAGAGAGCTTCTACCCCGGTGGCCCGCGCATCGCCGATCTCGCGCAACAGATTCAGCGCAGCGGAGCCGCGGTCGATGCCGTGGTCGTCGACGTCGGGCTCTACAGCGGCCCGACCATCGCCACCGGATGGGACCCCTCGGACGTGGGTGACGGGTTCGTCGCGCCCATCGAACCGGTGATGCTCGACGGCGGACGCCTGCAGCCGCTCGAAGACGAATCGCCTCGCTCGGCAACACCAGCGCTCGATGCCGGGCGGGCGCTCGCCGTGGCTCTCGGCGTCGATCCCGCGAACGTCACTCTCGGGACTGCCGCACCGGGGACCGCACCGATGGCATCGGTCCAGTCCCAACCGTTGCGGACTCGCCTGGAGCAGATGGTGCAGCGCTCCGACAACGTGCTCGCCGAAACCATCGGGCGCGAGGTAGCCATCTCCGCGGGCACCGCACCCACCTTTGCCGGGGCAGTCGAAACAGTCACCCGCACCCTGCGTGACGCCGGGATCGACACCGTCGGCGTCACGCTCGAGGATCTGAGCGGCCTGTCCCTGGACAACCGCATCCCGGCGCGGGTGCTCGACGCGATCCTTGCCCGGGCCGCCGGACCGGACACGCCCGCGCTGCGTCCGATGCTCGACTACCTGCCGGTCGCCGGTGCCACGGGCACACTCAGCGACCGCTACGGCACCACTGCGCGCGCCGGAGCCGGGTGGGTTCGCGCGAAAACGGGCACACTGAGTCTTGTGAGCGGACTTTCGGGATACGTCGTTGACGTCGACGGGCGGGTGCTGACGTTCGCGCTGCTCTCCAACGACCGGTTCCCCGGGGAAGCACGAGCCGCCCTGGACGACGTCGCAGCGGTACTCCGAGGATGCGGCTGCCGATGAATGGGCAGGAGCGGGGCATCGGCGACGCGATCGACTGGGAGTTCGCGGCTGGCGTCGGTGCCCGGCTCACCCGTCCGGGTCCTGCGATGTCGCGATACACCCACGACGCGGTGACCGAGGAATTGTATGCCGCTGCCGAGCGCGCCGAAGGCCCGGTGCGCGACCAAACCGGGATGGGTGACGGAACGATGCCACCACCGGCGCGCGTCGTCGACCGTCCCGACTGGGTGCGCGCCGCGGCCGGTTCGATGGCCGATCTCACCGGGGCCGACCCGTCCGGGCGCTGGCTCGGGAAACCCGCAGGTGCGCAAGCCGGCGCGATGCTCGCGTATCTCGCCTCGGCGGTTCTGGGCCAGTACGACCCCTTCTCGCGCACCCTGCTGCTCGTCGCGCCGAACGTCGTCGCCGTCGAGCGCTTGCTCGAGGTCCCGACCTCGGATTTCCGTCTGTGGGTGTGTCTGCACGAAGTCACCCACCGGGTGCAGTTCGCGCACGCTCCGTGGATGGCCGACCTGATGCGCGACTCCACAGCCGACCTGACGGCAGCGGTGGACGAACCGATCGGCGAGGTCGTAAGCAGATTCGTTGCCGCGGCCCGCGACCTGCGTACTCCGGGCGACAAGCCGATGTCCCAACGCGGGATGGTCGGATTGCTGCGTGCCACCCAAGCGGAACCGCAACGTGAATCCCTGGACCGGATGCTCGCGCTGGGCACACTGCTCGAGGGTCATGCCGATCACGTCATGGACGGGGTCGGGCCCGCGGTGGTTCCGTCGGTGGCCCAGATTCGCCGGGCGTTCGACAGCCGGCGCCGCCGCAACGGCAATCCGCTCCACCGCATGATCCGGATCGTGCTCGGTGTCGACGCGAAGATGGCGCAGTACGTGCACGGCAAGAAGTTCGTCGACGCGGTCGTCGCAAAGGTCGGCATGACGCAGTTCAACGCGGTGTGGTCCGGTCCCGACGCGCTTCCCACGCTCACCGAGATCGACCGACCCGAGGTATGGATCGCTCGGGTGCTGGGCTGACCGTGCCGCTCGATCCGCTGCTGCCCGAGATGCCCGCCATCCACGAGGTCCGGTTGGCCGTGCGTGCCTGGCTGTCGGCGCACGAGGCGCGGAAGGTGGCCGTCGCGCTGTCGGGTGGCGCAGACTCCGCCGCCCTCACCGCTGCAGCCGTGGCCGAAGCCGACGAGGTGCACGCGATCGTCGTCGATCACCGGCTGCAGGAAGGCTCTTCCGGCATCGCCGCTCAGGCTGCGGAGTTCGCGCGGGAGCGCGGTTGCGTCTCCGTCCGGGTGGTCGCGGTGGAGGTCACCGGCCCAGGGGGGCTCGAGGCAGCCGCTCGCGCGGCCCGGTACCGGGCTCTCGACGACGCGCGCGGCGAAATGCCGGTTCTTCTCGGCCACACCCTCGACGATCAGGCCGAGACCGTGCTGCTCGGTCTGGGTCGCGGATCGGGTCTACGTTCCATCAGGGGAATGGCGACGTTCGATAATCCTTGGGGCAGACCACTTCTCGGTGTCCGGAGGGAAACCACACGACGCGCGTGCGACGAACTCGGGTACGACCCCTACGACGATCCGCACAACTTCGACCCACGATTCACCCGCGTCCGATTGCGAACCGAGGCCCTGCCGCTGCTCGAGGAGATCCTCGGCGGAGGAGTCGCCGCGGCGCTGGCGCGCACGGCCGCGCAACTGCGTGACGACGGGGACGCACTCGATACCGCTGCCGCCGACCTGCTCGACCGTGCGACTGTCGCGCACGACGCCGCCGACGCGGGCCACCTGGATGTGACGGTCCTCACCGATGCGCCGCCTGCGGTCCGCCGCCGCGCCGTTCGGCTGTGGCTCCTCGCGCGGGGTGCGTCCGCGCCGAACGACAAGTCGCTGCGCGCAATAGACGATCTGGTGGTGCGATGGCACGGGCAAGGCCCTGTCGCTGTGGGCGGAGGTCCGCGAGCGGGGACCAGGTTGGTCGTGTTGCGGCGGCGTGGCAGGCTGAGTACGGAGTTCGTCGACCAGCAGCGGTGTGCGGACGACTGACGGAAGGTGGGTAGGACCCGGTGTACGAAGGTGACATTGCCTCGGTGCTGATCTCCGAGGAGCAGATCGCAGAGCGAACGGCCGAAATGGCGGCCTCGATCGCGGAGCGATACCCCGAGGGCGCGCCGGAAGGCGACCTCTTGCTCGTCGGTGTGCTCAAAGGCGCGATCTTCTTCATGACCGACTTCGCCCGGGCGCTGCCGATCCCGGCCCAGATGGAATTCATGGCCGTCAGCTCGTACGGTTCCTCGACCTCGTCCTCCGGCGTGGTACGCATCCTCAAGGACCTCGACAAGGACATCGCGGGCCGTCACGTCCTGATCGTCGAGGACATCATCGACTCGGGCCTGACCCTGTCCTGGCTCATCCGCAACCTGTCGACGCGCAACCCGGCGTCGCTCGAGGTAGTGACCCTGCTGCGCAAGCCCGACGCCCAGAAGATCGACGTCGAGGTCAAGGACGTCGGATTCGACATCCCCAACGAGTTCGTCGTCGGATACGGCCTCGATTACGACGAGCGCTACCGCGACCTGCCCTACATCGGCACGCTCCACCCCAAGGTGTACAGCAGCTAGCCACCGGTCACACGGGACAACTGCACATCCCCCCGGAGAGCTGCGCCCAGACCGCAGCAGGTGGGAACTCGACACGGCGCAGGTTCGTTGTCTGTTCGAACGGTCGGCTGCGACCGGGCGGCGATTCGTCGCCACGCGGTAACCTTGCGGTGCCCGGTTGGTCACTGCATATCGACGCCGACCGCACCGGGCGCAACGCCCTCGACACGACACCGACGACGTCACTATCGAAAGGACCGGCCGGCCGGGCCGAACCTGTATGAACCGCAAGACAGTGTTCCGTAATCTGGCGATTGTCGCCGGCATCCTGTTGGTCATCTACGCCTTCAGCTATTTCGGCGACGACACGCGCGGCTTCACCAAGGTGGACACGTCTGTCGCGATATCCCAGCTCGAGGCGAAGAACGTCAACGAGGCGCGCATCGACGACCGTGAGCAGCAGCTTCGTCTGTGGCTCAACAACGGCGACGACGCGACCGAGGGCAGCACCGAGATCATCGCGAAGTACCCGGCGTCCGCGTCGGAGCAGATCTTCGATCTGGTCGGCGACTCCGGCGTTCCGAAGTACAACACGCAGGTCACCCAGGAGAGCTGGCTCACCTCGATCCTGCTCTTCATGGTGCCGATGGCCATCCTGCTCGTGGTGTTCTTCCTCGTCATGAGCCGCATGCAGGGCGGTGGTCGCGGCGGCATGATGGGCTTCGGCAAGTCCCGTGCCAAGCAGCTGACCAAGGACATGCCGAAGACGACTTTCAACGATGTCGCCGGTGCGAACGAGGCGGTCGAAGAGCTCTACGAGATCAAGGACTTCCTGCAGAACCCGAGCCGCTACCAGGCGCTCGGCGCCAAGATTCCCAAGGGCGTCCTGCTGTACGGCCCTCCCGGTACGGGTAAGACGCTGCTCGCGCGTGCGGTCGCGGGCGAGGCCGGAGTCCCGTTCTTCACGATTTCCGGGTCGGACTTCGTCGAGATGTTCGTCGGTGTCGGCGCATCGCGCGTGCGCGACCTGTTCGAGCAGGCGAAGCAGAACGCCCCCTGCATCATCTTCGTCGACGAGATCGACGCCGTCGGCCGGCAGCGCGGTGCGGGACTCGGCGGTGGACACGACGAGCGCGAACAGACTCTCAACCAGCTCCTCGTGGAGATGGACGGTTTCGGTGACCGCTCCGGCATCATTGTCATGGCCGCCACCAACCGCCCCGACATCCTCGACCCCGCGTTGCTGCGGCCGGGACGCTTCGACCGCCAGATCCCGGTGAGCAATCCCGATCTCGCTGGTCGGAGGGCGATCCTCGCGGTGCACTCGAAGGGCAAGCCGATCGACCCGAACGCCGACCTCAGCGGCCTCGCGAAGCGCACCGTGGGCATGTCGGGCGCCGACCTGGCGAATGTCGTGAACGAGGCGGCACTGCTCACCGCCCGCGAGAACGGCACGGTCATCACCGAGGCCACCCTCGAAGAGGCCGTGGACCGGGTGATCGGTGGGCCGCGCCGCAAGAGCCGCATCATCAGCGAATACGAGAAGAAGATCACCGCCTATCACGAGGGTGGTCACACGCTCGCCGCTTGGGCGATGCCCGATATCGAGCCGGTGTACAAGGTCACCATCCTCGCGCGTGGTCGCACGGGCGGACATGCCATGACCGTGCCCGAGGACGACAAGGGCCTGATGACGCGATCCGAGATGATCGCACGTCTGGTGATGGCGATGGGTGGCCGCGCCGCGGAAGAACTGATCTTCCGCGAGCCCACCACCGGTGCCTCCTCGGACATCGATCAGGCGACGAAGATCGCGCGTGCGATGGTCACCGAATACGGCATGAGCGCGAAGCTCGGCGCCGTGCACTACGGCAAGGAACAGGGCGACCCGTTCCTGGGCCGGTCGATGGGGACGCAGACCGACTACTCCCACGAGGTGGCCCGGGAGATCGACGAAGAGGTCCGCAAACTCATCGAGGCTGCGCACACCGAGGCGTGGTCGATCCTCAACGAGTACCGCGACGCACTCGACGTTCTCGCCGGTGAGTTGCTCGAGCACGAGACGCTCACCCGGAAGGACCTCGAGCGGATTCTGGCCGATGTCCACAAGCGCCCACGCATCACCGCGTTCAACGATTTCGGTGATCGCGTTCCCTCCGACAAGCCGCCGATCAAGACGCCGCGCGAGCTGGCGGAAGAGCGTGGCGAGCCGTGGCCTGCCGAGCCGCCGAACCTGACGAAGCCGCCGCAGCAGCCGCAACCGCAGCACTCGGCCCCTCCCAACGGCAGGCCGCCGTACGGCGACGACCGCCAGCCCGGCGGGCAGCAGCCGCAACAGCCGCCGCAGCCGCAGTACCCAGGTGCGCCGCGGCAGGAGCAGCCGCGCTACCCCGGAGCCCAGCCGGAACAACCTCAGTACCAGCCGTCTGCGCCCGGGAACGGCTACGACACTCCCCAGCCGATCCCGTCGTCCGAGCCGTTGCCCGGCTTCCCGCCGGCGCCGTACCCGGGCGGACCCCGGCACGCGACCCGGCCCGACTACGGCGCTCCGGCAGGATGGTCGGCCCCGGGCTGGCCGCCGGAGGAACAGCAGGACGAGCGCGGGACCTTCCGGGGCGGTTACCCCGATTGGACTCGCACGGGCTCCGACAAACCCGATGACCAACGGGACGAGGGGCAACCCGCCCCCGAACCGCCACCCACCCAGCCGTGGGACGGGCCGTCCGGCCAGCGTTGAGACGACGAGCAACTTCAAGAGTGGAGGACTGGCGGGTGTCGGTTGACCAGGTGAGTACCGCAACGGGGTCCGGTATGGACGACGACGACGTGGTGTCGCAGACGCTGAGCGTGGAGGCAGGCCGGGTCTTCGATCAGGCCCGCGCCGAGGCAGCCGTGCGGGAACTGCTGATCGCGGTCGGTGAGGATCCCGAACGGGAAGGCCTGCGCGACACCCCCGCACGGGTCGCGCGGGCATACCGCGAGGTGTTCGCGGGCCTGTTCACCAACCCCGACGAGGTTCTCAACACGACCTTCGACGAGGGGCACCGGGAACTCGTGCTGGTGCGCGACATTCCGATGTACTCGACGTGCGAACACCACCTGGTCTCGTTCCACGGTGTCGCTCATGTCGGCTACATCCCCGGTCCGACCGGTCGTGTCACCGGCCTGTCCAAGCTCGCTCGCGTCGTCGACCTCTACGCGAAGCGTCCGCAGGTGCAGGAGCGGCTCACCAGCCAGATCGCCGACGCGCTGGTTCGTAAGCTCGAGCCGCGCGGCGTGATCGTTGTCGTCGAGGCAGAACACCTCTGTATGGCGATGCGGGGGATCCGGAAGCCGGGTGCCAGCACGACCACCTCGGCCGTGCGGGGCTTGCTGCAGACCAGTTCGGCGTCGCGCGCCGAGGCCCTGGACCTCATCCTGCGCCGGTGAGCGTCATCCCGGCCGAACAGCGGCCCATCGTCATGGGCGTCCTCAACGTGACCAGCGATTCGTTCTCGGACGGTGGGCGCTATCTCGATCGTGACTCCGCCATCGCCCGGGGACTCGAACTTCGCGAGCTCGGTGTCGACATCGTCGACGTCGGCGGCGAATCGACGCGTCCCGGCGCCGCGCGGATCGACCCGGAGGTCGAGGCGGACCGGGTCGCACCGGTCATCGAGGCTCTCAACGCCGAAGGGATTCGTACGAGCGTCGACACGATGCGCGCATCGGTGGCGGAGGCCGCGATTGCTGCGGGCGTGACGATCGTCAACGATGTCTCCGGCGGCCGCGCCGACAGTGACATGGCGGCGGTGGTCGCATCGGCTGGTGTGCCGTGGATCCTGATGCATTGGCGGCCGACCGACGGATTCGTTCATGCGGGTGGTTCGTCGCACTACGACGACGTGGTCGCCGAGGTGCGCGACGAACTGCTCACCCAGGTGGACGTGGCCGTCGCCGCAGGGGTCGAACCGTCGAACATCATCCTCGATCCCGGTCTCGGGTTCGTGAAGGAACCGGATCACAACTGGCAGTTGCTGCATGGATTGCCGGAGCTCAATGCGCTCGGATTCCCCGTGCTGATCGGGGCCTCCCGCAAACGCTTCCTCGGCTCCCTCCTCGCGGCCCCCGACGGCACCGTGCGCCCGCCCGCGGGGCGCGAGGTCGCGACGGCCGTGGTGTCGGCGCTCGCGGCCACCCACGGAGCGTGGGGAGTGCGTGTCCACGACGTGCAGGCGTCGCGCGACGCGCTTGCGGTGGTTCGGGCATGGCAGCGCGGCGGAGCGGAGAGGATGCACGTATGAGCGATCGGATCGAACTGCGCGGACTTCGGGTCCGCGGAAACCACGGAGTGTTCGACCACGAGAAGCGTGACGGACAGGACTTCCTCGTCGACATCGTCGCCTGGCTCGATCTCGCGCCGGCCGCGGCGAGCGACGACCTGAACGACACCCTGCACTACGGTGAGCTCGCCGAGCACGCCGCTGCCGTAATTGCGGGACCGGGCCGGGACCTCATCGAGACGGTTGCCGGGGAGATTGCGGACGGTGTGCTCGCCGACCCTCGGGTGTCGCGGGTCGAGGTCACCCTCCACAAACCGTCGGCGCCGATTCCCCTGACCTTCTCGGATGTCGCCGTCGTGGTCGATAGGACCCGGAGCGCGTCGTGAGCCGGGCCGTACTGTCGATCGGGTCGAACGTCGGCGACCGCGTCGCGAACCTGCGCTCGGTGGTCGACGCGCTCGGACCGCGCGCCGTCGCCGTCTCGCCGGTGTATTCGACGGCGCCGTGGGGTGGGGTGGAACAGCAGGATTTTCTCAACGCGGTGATCGTCGCGGAAGACGCGACGTTCGGGCCGTACGACTGGCTGCGCTTCGGCCGGGATCTCGAGGCGGCCGCCGAACGGGTGCGCCTCGAGCGGTGGGGACCGCGCAGTCTCGACGTGGACGTCGTCTCGTGCGACACCGGTGACGGAGAGTTGCTC
This sequence comes from Actinomycetes bacterium, assembly GCA_023417985.1. Lineage (GTDB taxonomy): Bacteria > Actinomycetota > Actinomycetes > Mycobacteriales > Mycobacteriaceae > Rhodococcus. Next base: position 11,380 of record JAEZDV010000043.1, read on the forward strand.
AGCGAGGATCCCGAGTTGACGTTGCCGCACCCGCGAGCGCACCAGCGGGCATTCGTGCTCGTCCCGTGGCTCGACGTGGAACCGGACGCGACCCTCACCGCAGAGGGGGAGACGCGACGGGTGGCCGATTGGCTCGCGGGGCTCGACGATACCGAGCGCGACGGTGTCCATCGCACGGACTCGGATTTGGCAGCCGCGGGCGCGGGGGAGCGCGAGTGATGAAACCGACCCGGGTACGCGACCTGCTGGCGCTGGCGTTGCTCGCGGCGGTCGTCACCTGGTTGCTCGTGCGCACGATGTACGGCTCGCTGCCTGCCATCCCGGTGTACGCCGGAGCGTCGCTGTACGTGGCGGCGGTGATCGAGGCGATCCTGGCGTTCGTCATCCGCGCGCGGGTCGGCAAGGACGAGATCGGTGAGGGTCCCGGCCGGATCCATCCGATCACGGTCGCGCGGTCGGTCGCGCTGGCGAAGGCGTCGGCGCTCGTCGGTGCGGCCAGTACGGGCGTATGGATCGGGTTCCTCGTCTACATCCTTCCGGAGCGAGCCGAGGTCCGGGCCGCGATGGAGGACACCTCGGGCGCCGTCGTGGGGGCTGTTGCCGGTGTGGCTCTTGTGGCTGCTGCGCTGTGGCTCGAATACTGTTGCAAGGCACCGGAGGACCCCGACGATCCCGGAGAACCCGCGACCTGAGCGAGGCTCCGACGGGACCGTCGCTGCGGGCGAACGGGTTTCGTTCGGGCAGGTGGGGGTTCGCCCGTCCTACCTGGGAAGACACGTACCCTGATAAGTATGGTTTCCCCGGGACGAGAGAACAGAAATCGTCGCCCGTGGCGCAGTACCGGGTCGATGATTGTGGCCGGTTTGCTCGCATTGGCCATGATCGCGTCCCTGCTGTTGGTCCTCAGTGACAGCGTGCAGGTATTGCGTATCGCGGTGGTCGTGGCGCTGTGGGCGGCTACCGTCGGAGCGATCGCGATGACCAAGTATCGCCGCGAGTCGGCGCTCGACAGAGCCAAGGTCGAGGACCTCAAGACGGTCTACGATCTCCAACTCGAACGCGAGATCTCCGCGCGCCGCGAGTACGAACTGACGGTCGAAGAGCGGGTCCGGGCGGATCTCCGTATCGACGCGGAGGAGATGGCGGCCCTGCGGCGTGACCTCGCGACACTTCGCCACAATCTCGAGGTGCTGTTCGACGGGCGCCTCCCCGACGACAACGTGGCGCTCGACGGACAGGCCGAACGCCGCCGCGAACTCGACGCGACCACACGCGTCACCGCGCCGCGGCCGTTGGGTCCCGCTTTCGCTTCTCCCGACGACGAACCGCTGACCGCGGAAACCACGACGGTTTCACCGGAGGAGCGCGACGGCATCCGCAGTGCTCGTGCGGCGGAGACCGGTACCCCCGATCCCCGTCCTTCCGAACCACTCCGTCCTTCCGAACCACTTGTCGCCGGACCCCCGGTTGCCGGATCCCGCACTCCCGACGCACGCGCCCCGGAGAGTCCCCCGCCCGCTGACCGTGCCACCGACGAGCCGGCTGCCGAGGCCCCGACCGGACGGCGCGGGCGCCGCCGAGCTGCAGGCGCCCACTCGGAAGGGCGGAGCGTCGCGGAAATCCTCGCCGCGCTGTCCACCGAACGCTGATGGTGCTGCGCCACGTAGTCCCGCAGTGACCACTGTTCGGGGGTGGATGAGGTGCAGATCACTCTCCTTCGTCGTGGCGGGCGCCGAGCGCAGCGCGCTATTGTCGGTCGAACGTCCGGTACCCGCTGAGCGGGACTGGAACGAATGAGAGGATTCCCGTGAATTCCTTCGGGATCGCAAATGCGCCTGCGCCTGCCCGACTGTCGGTCGGAATTGTTTCCGCAGGTCGCGTCGGCACCGCACTGGGTGCGGCGCTCGAACGCGTGGGCCATGTCGTCGTCGCCTGCTCGGCGGTGTCGGACATCTCGAAGCATCGCGCGAGCATCCGCCTGCCGGACTCCGAGATCCTGCCGGTCGACGAGGTCGCCGGCCGGTGCAACCTGCTTCTCCTTGCCGTTCCCGATACGGAACTCGAATCGCTCGTCGCGGGACTCGCCGCCACCGAAGCGGTCAAGCCCGGCACTATCGTCCTTCACGTATCCGGTGCGCACGGCATCGGCATTCTCGCTCCCCTCGCCGAACTGGGTGCGGTGCCGCTCGCGGTTCACCCGGCGATGACCTTCACCGGACACGACGAGGACACCTCGCGTCTGGCGTCGGCCTGTTTCGGCATCACCGCGGCCGACGAGATCGGCTACGCCATCGCGCAGGCGCTCGTCCTCGAGATCGGTGGCGAACCGGTGCGGGTCTCCGAGCAGATGCGCCCGCTCTACCACGCGGCGCTGGCCCACGGCAGTAACCACCTGGTCACCTTGGTCGCCGATGCGGTCGAAGCGTTGCGTGTCGCGCTCGAGGGCGAGGAACTGCTCGGACAGCAACTCGTCGACGGAGACCCCGGTGGCGTCGCCGAACGGGTCCTTCAGCCCCTGCTCACCGCCGCCCTGGACAACGTGTTGCGACGGGGACCGTCCGCACTCACCGGTCCGGTTGCGCGCGGAGATGCGGAGACGGTGGCCAAGCACCTCCGAGTGCTCGAGGACGCCGATCCGCAGATAGCGGCGGGATATCGCGCTTTGTCGTTGCGATCTGCGCAGCGAACCGGTTCGAAGCCGGAACTGATGGAGATTCTCGAAAGGGCTGATCACGGTGAGTGAAGCACGACAGGGCGGTTACGTGCGTGGAGAGACCACCGTGCACCACGAGCCCGAGGACCTGCGGAAGGTCACCAGGGCGCTGCGAAGCGTCGGCCGGACGGTCGCACTCGTACCTACGATGGGAGCCCTGCATGCCGGGCACCTGGAACTGGTGCAGCAGGCGAAGCTGACGGGCGCGGTCGTCGTCGTGTCGATCTTCGTCAACCCCCTACAGTTCGGCCCCGGCGAAGACCTCGACGCCTACCCCCGCACCCTCGACGCGGATCTCGAGTTGCTCCGTGAGGCCGGTGTGGAACTGGTGTTCGCGCCGTCGGCTGCGGCGATGTACCCGAACGGACCGCGGACCACGATCCATCCGGGCCCGCTCGGCGCGGAACTCGAGGGCGCCGTGCGGCCGGGTCACTTCGCCGGCATGCTCACCGTCGTCGCCAAGCTGCTGCAGATCGTCGCACCCAACTCCGCCTACTTCGGGGAGAAGGATTACCAGCAGCTCGCGTTGATCCGGCAGATGGTGACCGACCTGAACTTCGACGTCCGCATCCTGGGGGTGCCGACCGTCCGGGAGGCCGACGGGCTCGCCCTGTCCTCTCGCAACCGCTACCTCTCGGCGGAACAGCGTGAGATCGCGACCACGTTGTCGGCAGCGCTGGTTGCCGGTGCGCACGCGGCCGCCGGCGGTCCGGACGCCATTCTTTCGGCAGCGCGGGACGTGCTCGCTTCCGCTCCCGAGATCGAAGTGGACTACCTCGAGGTCCGCGGCGCCGACCTCGGTCCCGCACCCGAACGAGGTGACGGCCGGTTGCTCGTCGCCGCACGACTCGGTACCACTCGCCTGATCGACAATGTCGGGGTCGCCGTGGGTACCGGATTTCTCGAACGCGCGGTCGGTCAGGTAGATCCGACCGCCGTCGACGACCTGCTGACCCGCTGACCGAGTTCGCGAAACGAGAAGGAAACCGAGGACGAAGATGTTCCGCACCATGATGAAGTCGAAGATCCACCGCGCTACGGTGACCCACGCGGACTTGCACTACGTCGGTTCCGTGACCGTCGATCAGGATCTGATGGACGCCGCCGACCTGCTCGAGGGTGAGCAGGTGTGCATCGTCGACATCGACAACGGCAACCGTCTCGAGACGTACGTCATCGCCGGTGAACGCGGGTCGGGTGTGATCGGAATCAACGGCGCCGCAGCACGTCTCGTGAGCCCCGGCGACCTCGTGATCCTCATCGCCTACGGCGTGATGAACGAGCAGGAGTGCAAGGACTACAGCCCGGCCGTGGTGTTCGTCGATGCCGACAACCGTCCCGTCGAACTGGGTAACGATCCGGCGCACGCGCCCGAGGGATCCGGCCTCATCACTCCCCGGATGCTGTCCACACTCGACGCTCCGTCCCTGGTGTAGACATGCTCCTCGCCGTCGACGTCCGGAACACCAACATTGTTCTGGGCGTCTTCACGGGCAGTGGAACGCATTCGAAGTTGGTGTGCGACCGCCGCGTTCGCACCGACCCGAGGATGACGGCCGACGAACTGGCGCTCCTATTCCGAGGCTTGCTCGGTGACGACGTGGACCGGATCACCGGCGTCGCCGCGTTGTCCACCGTGCCGTCGGTGCTGCGCGAGCTGAGGATCATGCTCGGCCGGTACTGGTCGCAGGTGCCGCACGTGGTGGTCGAACCCGGTGTCCGGACGGGGGTACCGTTGCTCGTCGACAACCCCAAGGAGGTCGGTGCGGACCGCATCGTCAACAGCCTTGCGGCCCACCACTTCTACGAATCACCTTGTGTCATCGTGGATTTCGGAACCTCGACGTGTGTCGACGTGGTGTCGGCCAAGGGGGAGTTCCTCGGCGGCGCCATCGCGCCCGGCGTCGAAATCGCGATGGATGCTCTGGCGTCCCAGTCGGCGGCGCTCCGGAAGGTCGAGTTGCTCAGGCCCCGCGGTGTTCTCGGTAAGAACACCGTCGAATGCATGCAGTCCGGCGCCGTCTTCGGTTTCGCCGGCATGGTCGACGGTCTGGTACGACGGGTATGCGCGGAAGTACCCGGATTCGGAGCCGACGACGTCGCGGTGATCGGCACCGGCGACTGCGCACCGCTGATCATGCCCGAATCACGCACCCTCGAGCATCACGAACCCGACCTCACCCTCGAGGGCTTGCGCCTGGTCTTCGAACGGAATCAGGTGAGACGCGCTACACGTGCCCCGGGTTCCGCAGGGCGCGGTTCTGTGTAAAGATGCTTCCGTGATCCGTTGCATGAGCGCCCAGGAGTGTTGTCGAGGCTGACGCCTGCCTCGACTGTCGACACTTTCCTGGGAGATCTCTCATGCGCGCTGCGCTGCTCGATTCTGTTTCTCTGCCTGTTTCCTCTACTCCGGTCGCGACGTATCCGGCGGCCGGCGAGCGCACCTACCCGAGCGAACTCGCTGCGGCGATCGACCGCGGTGCCGTCGTGGTCGACATCCGCGAGAGCGGTGAACGGGCCGCGCAGGGCACTCTGCCAGGCGCGTTGGCGATCGGTGCCGAACTTCTGCCTGCACGTCTCGACCCGGCCCATCCGGGGCGACTCGCGCTGGCAACCGACCGCGACAGGGAGTGGATCCTCGTGTCCGCGTACGGCGCCGATACCCGCCGCGTCGTCCGCGACCTGCGCCGGCGCGGACTGCGTGGGGTGACGACGCTCGTGGGCGGTTATGCCGCGATCAGGTCGGCGAATCTCGTCGGCGCCGTCACCGCGGCGCAGCACGTCGCCGAGGACGTGGCGCGCGTCACCGCGCATTGATCTCACTGCGCGAACTCCGTAGCTGCGGGATATAAGGCCTGGGCTTTCCGATAGTCTGATGACCCGTGAGTGATGCCAGCGTTCAGCAGCCCGACGATACCCCCGAGCAGATCCGGGTCCGCCGCGACAAGCGCGAACGACTCTTGGCGGAGGGTAAAGACGCCTACCCGGTAGTCGTGCCGCGGACGCACACCCTCGCCGAGATTCGGGCCGCGTACCCGGACCTCGAACCCGACGCCACGACAGGTGAGCAGGTGGGTGTGGCCGGACGCATCATCTTCCTCCGCAATACCGGCAAGCTCTGCTTCGCGACCTTGCAGGAAGGCGACGGCACCCAGCTGCAGGTCATGATCAGTCTTGCCGGCGTGGGAGAGGACGCTCTCGCGGCATGGAAAGCGGAGACCGACCTCGGCGATTTCGTCTTCGTCCACGGCGAGGTCATCAGTTCGCGCCGCGGTGAGCTCAGCGTCATGGCCGACTCCTGGAGCATGGCGTCGAAGGCGCTGCGCCCGCTGCCGGTTGCGCACAAGGAAATGAACGAGGAGACGCGCGTCCGTCAGCGCTACGCCGATCTCATCGTCCGGGCGGATGCGCGCAAGAACGCACGGATGCGTGTCGCGGTCGTGCGCGAACTGCGGAATGCTCTCGAACGCCGCGATTTCCTCGAGGTCGAGACGCCGATGCTTCAGACATTGCACGGCGGTGCCGCGGCCCGTCCGTTCGTCACCCATTCGAACGCACTCGACATCGACCTGTATCTGCGCATCGCTCCGGAGTTGTTCCTCAAGCGGTGTGTCGTAGGTGGCATCGAGAAGGTCTTCGAGATCAACCGGAATTTCCGCAACGAAGGTGCGGACTCCACGCACTCTCCCGAATTCTCGATGCTGGAAACCTACGAGGCATACGGCACCTACGACGACTCGGCGAAGATGATCCGCGAGGTCGTCCAGGAAGTCGCGATGGCAGTCTTCGGCAGCCACGTGGTCACATTGGCCGACGGCACCGAATACGACTTCGGTGGCGAATGGAAGACCCTCGAAATGTACCCGTCTTTGTCGCAGTCCATTGGTGTCGAGGTAACGCCGGAGACCACCGTCGAGGAATTGAAGTCGCTTGCCGAACGTGTAGATCTCACGGTGCCCGAGGGCAAGGGCTGGGGCCACGGCAAGCTCGTCGAGGAACTCTGGGAGCACATGTGCGGCGACCAGTTGTACACGCCTACGTTCGTGCGTGATTTCCCGGTGGAGACGTCCCCGCTCACGCGAGACCACCGCTCCGTGAAGGGCGTAACCGAGAAATGGGACCTCTACGTTCGCGGCTTCGAACTCGCCACGGGCTACTCGGAACTTGTCGACCCGGTGATTCAGCGGGAACGTTTCGTCGACCAGGCTCGGCTTGCGTCGGCAGGTGACGACGAGGCGATGGTTCTCGACGAGGATTTCCTCGCGGCGATGGAACAGGGAATGCCGCCTACGACGGGTACGGGAATGGGAATCGACCGTCTGCTGATGGCTCTCACCGGCCTCGGAATCCGGGAAACAATCCTGTTTCCGATTGTTCGTCCGACCACGCGTTAATTCCGCACAGCGGTTTTCGTATTGCCACGGGTTAATTCCGGGGTATCGTGGTCGTGTCCCGGGGGGGAACGCTTTCTTCATTCGAGAGGATTCTCAACACATGGCAAAGAAGGTCACCGTCACTCTCATCGACGATGTGGACCAGGAAACGGCCGCAGATGAATCGGTGGAGTTCGGACTCGATGGAGTTACCTACGAGATCGACCTGTCGGAAGAAAATGCCGCCAAGTTGCGCGACCAGTTGGAATTCTGGATCGAGCACGCACGAAAGGTCGGGGGCCGCAAGCGCGCCAAGGTCGGCTCCTCGGCCGCACCCGCTACGCGAAAGCCGGCACGTGCGGGTTCGGATCGGGAACAGACCGCCGCCATTCGTGAATGGGCGCGAAACAACGATTGGCCGGTGTCTGCACGTGGTCGCATCTCTGCCGAAATCGTAGAGGCCTACAACCAGGCGCACTAGGGATTTCATTGCAGAACCGATGCCCGGGGGCGTCGTCACGATGTGGCGGCGCCCTCGTTCACGTCGGGGCGAGGTTCCGCGGCGCGTGAGCACCAACTGTTTTCCGGAACACATTCCGGGGGCTCCATCTGCGCCGGAGTAGGATGCACAAGATGGTTGACAGAGTGCTCGAACCGGGAAAAACGTGCTGGCGTACTGCACGTGCGGCCAATCTTACTTCGATCGTCGACGCTGCCACGTATTTTCATCACGTAAAATCAGCCATGCTCCGTGCGGAGAAACGCATCATGCTCATCGGGTGGGATTTCGACACTCGGATCCAATTCGAGCCGGGCGGTAAGACCCTCGAAGGCCCGAACAAGCTCGGTGCGCTGTTGAAGTGGCTTCCGGAGCGTCGTCCCGACCTCGACATCTATCTCCTCAAATGGAATATCGGCGCCTTCAGTGCGCTCGGGCGAGGGATGACCCCCGTGTTCGTCCTCGATTGGTTCACCGACTCGCGCCTGCACCTGGAGATCGACGGGGCGCACCCGGTCGGCGCCGCACACCACCAGAAGATCATCGTCGTCGACGACACGATCGCGTTCTGCGGCGGTATCGACATGACGGTCGACCGCTGGGACACCTCCGACCACGCGGACCGGAGTCGGTACCGCCGTGAGCCGAGCGGCAAGCGGTACGGCCCGTGGCACGACGTCACCACAGCTGTGGACGGCGAGGCTGCCCGGGCGCTGGGTGAACTTGCGCGAGCCCGATGGAAGGCCGCCACCGGTGTCGAACTCCAGCCGGTCGAAGGAACCACGCCGATCTGGCCCGACGGGCTCGAACCCACCGTGCGCGATGTCGACGTCTCGATCGCGCGGACGTTGCCGAAGTACGGCGACCAGGAGGGCGTGCACGAGATCGAGGCTCTGTACCTCGCCATCATCGAGAAGACTCGCCACACCCTCTACCTGGAGAGTCAGTACCTGGCGTCGCGCACCCTGGCGGAGGCCGTCGCGGCGAGGCTGCGGGAACCGGACGGTCCGGAGATCGTGCTCGTCATCCCGCGTAACGCTGACGGATGGCTCGAACAGAAGGCGATGGACGGTGCCCGGCGGGCCTTGCTCCACTTCCTGTGGGACGCCGACGTGCACGGCCGTTTCGGCGCCTACTATCCGGTCACCGCGGGCGGTAACCCGATCTACGTGCATGCGAAGGTCGTCGTGATGGACGAGAACCTGCTGCGGATCGGCTCCTCGAACCTCAACAACCGGTCCATGGGGTTCGACACCGAATGCGATCTCGCGATCGAAGCGGCAGAACCGGGGGATCGGGTGGGCAGGGCGGCCGTCGACCTGCGCAACACGCTCCTCGCGGAGCACCTCGGCGTGGACGTGGAGCAGATCGCGGAGGCCACCGCGAACGGTGGTTCTCTGCTCGCAGCGGTCGAACGCTTCCGGGGACCCGGCCGGTCCCTGCGCCCGTTCGAGCCCGGTACCGTCGATGGTGAGGACAGCGTGCTCGCCGAGAGCAGCCTTGCCGACCCCGAGCGGGCCCCCGACAGTCTCGGGCGCCGGCTGCAGCGCGTCCTCGCAGGCTGACGGACTGTTCGCTTGTGGCGTACAGCTTGCGGAAACGTATCCGCCACGTGCAGCGTTACAACCCATAGCCGGGTTTTTCCATTACCCACGGAGGGTAGAGGAAGAGCGGGTCGATACCACGCCAACTAGAGTGTGCAGTGGGAACGTGGAACCTTCACCGGTTCCGATGAACGACTCGAGTGCCGGAGCGAAGAGCGGCAGCAGAGATCCGGGACGATCTCGTAACGGATTCTGCAGCCGGAGAGTGTGAGGGAGTGCGATGTTCGAAAGGTTCACCGATCGCGCGCGGCGCGTCGTTGTCCTGGCTCAAGAAGAGGCCAGGATGCTCAACCACAACTACATCGGCACGGAGCACATCCTCCTCGGCCTCATCCACGAGGGTGAGGGTGTGGCGGCGAAGTCTCTCGAGTCGTTGGGGATCTCCCTCGAAGGCGTCCGGAGCCAGGTCGAAGAGATAATCGGCCAGGGCCAGCAGGCGCCGTCCGGGCATATCCCGTTCACCCCCCGTGCCAAGAAGGTCCTCGAGCTGAGCCTGCGCGAAGCGCTGCAGCTCGGCCACAACTACATCGGCACCGAGCACATCCTGCTCGGCCTCATCCGTGAGGGCGAGGGCGTGGCCGCACAGGTCCTCGTGAAGCTCGGCGCCGACCTCAACCGGGTCCGGCAGCAGGTCATCCAGCTGTTGTCCGGTTACCAGGGCAAGGAGCCCGCGGAGTCCGGTACGAGTCGCGGCGAGTCCGGCACCCCGTCGACGTCCCTCGTCCTGGACCAGTTCGGTCGCAACCTCACGCAGGCGGCGCTCGAAGGCAAGCTCGATCCGGTCATCGGCCGGGCGAAGGAAATCGAGCGGGTCATGCAGGTGCTCTCACGCCGCACCAAGAACAACCCGGTGCTGATCGGCGAGCCCGGCGTCGGTAAGACCGCCGTCGTCGAAGGCCTCGCGCAGGCCATCGTCAACGGCGAGGTCCCCGAGACCCTCAAGGACAAGCAGCTCTACACGCTCGACCTCGGGTCCCTCGTGGCCGGCAGCCGTTACCGCGGTGACTTCGAAGAGCGCCTGAAGAACGTTCTCAAGGAGATCAACAGCCGCGGCGACATCATCCTGTTCATCGACGAGCTGCACACGCTCGTCGGCGCGGGTGCCGCCGAAGGCGCGATCGACGCAGCGTCGATTCTCAAGCCGAAGCTGGCCCGCGGTGAGCTGCAGACCATCGGTGCCACCACTCTCGACGAGTACCGCAAGTACATCGAGAAGGACACCGCGCTCGAGCGTCGCTTCCAGCCGGTCCAGGTCCGCGAACCGACGGTCGAGCACACCATCGAGATCCTCAAGGGTCTGCGCGACCGGTACGAGGCGCACCACCGGATCACCATCACCGACGGCGCGTTGGTCGCCGCTGCGCAGATGGCCGACCGCTACATCTCCGATCGGTTCCTGCCCGACAAGGCGATCGACCTGATCGACGAGGCGGGGGCCCGGCTGCGGATCCGCCGGATGACGGCGCCGCCCGACCTGCGCGAGTTCGACGAGAAGCTCGCCCAGGTGCGGCTGCGCAAGGAGGCAGCCATCGACGCCCAGGACTTCGAACTCGCCGCGCGCCTGCGTGACGACGAACGCAAGCTCCTGCTGGGCCGCTCCGAGAAGGAGGAGGCCTGGAAGGTGGGCGACCAGGACGTCCCGGCAGAGGTGGACGAAGAGGCGATCGCCGAGGTGCTGTCCAGCTCGACCGGCATCCCGGTCTTCAAGCTGACCGAGGAGGAGTCCTCGCGGCTGATGAAGATGGAGGAGGAGATCGGCCGGCGCTACATCGGCCAGCACGACGCGGTGAAGGCGCTGTCGCGCTCGATCCGCCGCACCCGTGCCGGGCTGAAGGACCCGAAGCGTCCCAGCGGCTCGTTCATCTTTGCCGGACCCTCCGGGGTCGGCAAGACCGAGCTGACCAAGGCGCTCACCGAGTTCCTGTTCGGCGATGAGGACGCGCTGATCACCCTCGACATGAGTGAGTACTCCGAGAAGCACACCGCGTCGCGGATGTTCGGCTCGCCTCCCGGCTACGTCGGCTACGAGGAGGGCGGCCAGCTCACCGAGAAGGTGCGGCGCAAGCCGTTCAGCGTGGTGCTGTTCGACGAGATCGAGAAGGCGCACCCCGACATCTTCAACTCG
>JAEZDV010000044.1 GCA_023417985.1 Actinomycetes bacterium
GACGACCTGCGCAGCAACCTGCCCTGGGTGTGCCTGCTGGGTATCGCGATCGTGACGGTGTGCGACCTCATCGGACGGACGATCATCGCGCCGTTCGAAGTACCGGTCTCCCTCATTCTCGGCGTGGTCGGCGCCGTCGTGTTCATCGCCCTCCTGCTGCGGAGCCGCCGCCATGCCTGACGCTGTCTCCCCCACGACGACTCCGGCGATCGGCACACCGTCCTCCGCGGAACCACCCGGGTCCGAATCCTTCCCGACTGCGAAGGCCCGCCGCCGCTACTGGATTCTGCTCGCCGCGCTGTCGGTGCTCGCACTCCTCTTCGCAGCCGGAACGCTGATGTGGAACAACCCGATGCCGTTCGGGACCACCGGATTCTGGCGGATCACCGAGATGCGCGCGACCAGTCTGGTGGTCATCGCGATCGTCGTAGTGTGCCAGGCCACCGCCACCGTGTCGTTCCAGACCGTGACGAACAACCGGATCATCACGCCGTCGATCATGGGGTTCGAGGCGCTCTACGTCGCGATCTCCACCGCGGCGGTGTACTTCGTCGGCGCGGTGGGAGTCGCCGCACTTCGGGGCACCCCGCAGTTCCTCCTGCAGATCGCGCTGATGGTCTTCTTCTCGCTGATGCTCTACGGGTGGTTGCTGTCGGGCAAATACGGCAATCTGCAGGTGATGCTGCTCGTGGGCATCATCCTGGGCGGCGGACTCGGCTCGATCTCGACCTTCATGCAGCGTCTGCTCACCCCGAGCGAGTTCGACATTCTCACCGCCCGGTTGTTCGGATCGGTCTCCAACGCCGACGTGTCCTACCTCCCTGTCGCGATTCCGCTGTGCGTGGCCGCCGCGGTCGCGTTGTGGTGGCGTGCGCGCAAACTCGATCTGGTGGCGCTGGGTCGCGACATCACGACCAATCTCGGCCTGAACCACCGCCGCGAGATCATGATCGTGCTGTTCCTGGTCTCGGTCCTGATGGCCGTCTCCACCGCCCTCATCGGTCCCATGACCTTCCTGGGCTTCCTGGTGGCCACCCTCGCCTACCAGTTGGCCAACACGTACGACCACCGGTACGTGTTCCCGGTGGCCGTTCTCACCGGCTTCGTCGTGCTCACCGGGGCCTACTTCGTTCTCAAGAACATCTTCTACGCCGAAGGCGCCGTGTCCATCATCATCGAGGCCGTCGGCGGGTCGGTGTTCCTCTACGTCCTCCTTCGAAAGGGCAGACTGTGATCGAACTCAAAGGTGTCCGTAAGGATTACGGCGACGAGGTGTCGATCGGCCCCGTCGACCTGCAGATCCCTGCCGGTGGCATCACCGCACTGGTCGGCCCCAACGGTGCCGGAAAGTCGACGTTGCTGACGATCATCGGGCGTCTTCTCGGCGCCGATTCGGGCACCATCGAGATCGCCGGATACGACATCGCGCGGACCCCCTCGAAGGACCTCGCGAAGATCGTCTCGATCCTGCGACAGGAGAACCACTTCGTCACCCGGCTGACGGTCCGTCAGCTCGTCGGTTTCGGCAGATTCCCCCATTCGAAGGGCCGCATCACCCGGCACGATCAGGAGATCATCAGCCGCGCGATCGAGTTCTTCGACCTGGGACCGCTCGAAAACCGTTATCTGGACCAGCTTTCCGGTGGGCAGCGCCAGCGCGCCTATGTCGCGATGGTGCTGTGCCAGGAGACCGACTACGTGCTTCTCGACGAGCCGCTCAACAACCTCGACATGCGGCACTCGGTGCTGATGATGCAGCACCTGCGCCGGGCCGCCGACGAACTCGGGCGGACGGTGGTCATCGTCCTGCACGACATCAACTTCGCCGCCCACTACGCCGACCGCATCTGCGCCGTGAAGGACGGGCGTGTGGTGGAGTTCGGTACTCCGGAGGAGATCCTCGTCGACGACACGCTCTCACGGGTGTTCGACACCCCGGTGACGTGTGTCGACGGGCCCAACGGCCGACTGGCCGTCTACTACCGCTAGCACGGGTGCCATAGTGGGCGGGGTGAGCGCTGCCGAGAACCTCCACACCCATCTGTTCGGCCCCGCCGACGGACCGCAGATCCTCGCGCTGCACGGGCTCACCGGTCACGGTCTCCGGTGGCGGCACCTGGCGATCCGTCATCTGCGGCAGGCCCGGTTCATCGCACCCGATCTGCGTGGTCACGGCCGATCCGCGTGGACACCGCCCTGGACCTTCGAGCGGCACGTCGCCGACCTGCTCGACGTGCTCGACGAGCACGCTTCCGGCCCGGTCACCGTCGTGGGCCATTCGTTCGGGGGCGCACTCGCACTGCACCTCGCCGCCACCGCCCCCGAGCGGGTCCGCTCGCTGGTACTGCTCGACCCTGCCATCGCCCTGCCTCCGGAGCAGATGCTCGAAGTCGCCGACTCCACCGCCCGCTACCCGGATTACACCGACGAGGCCGAGGCGCGCGCCGAGAAGGTCCATGCGGACTGGGCCGAGGTGCCGCCGGAGCTGCTCGACGCGGAGGTCGACGAGCACCTGGTGCCGGCCGACTCCGGGCGCGTCGCCTGGCGGGTGTGCATGCCCGCGATCGTGACGTCGTGGAGCGAACTGGCCCGGGACCACGTGCTGCCACCGGCGCATGTTCCGACCGTGTTCGCGCGGGCCGGCAAGGTGCAGCCCGGGTACACCTCGCCGGAGTTCCGCACCGCCCTTGCCCGCCGGCTCGGGTCGAATCTGATCGAGGTCGAGATCGACTGCGACCACATGATCGACCAGGCCCGGCCCGCGGAAGCCGCCGAACTCATCGCCAGGGTGCTGTAGATGGCCGCGACCACCGACGACCAGATCGAGCATGTTCGTGCGCTCGTCGCCGCCATCCCGGCCGGACGGGTCGCCACCTACGGCGACATCGCCGATGCCGCGGGCCTTTCCAGCCCGCGCACGGTCGGGTGGATCATGCGCACCGACACGGCAGACCTCCCGTGGCACCGCGTCGTACCGGCGTCGGGGCGGCCCGCTGCCCACCTCGCGCACCGGCAACTGGCCCGGCTGGCTCTCGAAGGCACACCGCTGCACGATGATCGCGTGGACCTGGCGCGCGCCCGTCACCGTTTCGCATCGTCCCCTACACGGCCCGCGACAGGTGGGTCCGGACATCCGGACCCACCCGGCGACGAGGAATGACCCGGCCCTCCGTCAGGCGCGTGCCGGTGTGGTCAACGCCGTCGCGCCCAGGGCGACGACACCGCTGACGACCATCGCGACCGCCATGGGAACGGCGGTCTCCTCTCCCCCGATGCCGACGAGCGGGGCGATCGCCGCCGCGAGCAGGAACTGCAGGGAGCCGAGCAGCGCCGACCCGGTGCCCGCCGCACGCTGGGCCTCGCCGAGTGCCAGAGTGGTCGCGTTCGCGATGATGAGGCCGAGGCTGGCCATGGTGCACCACAGCAGGACGAGCGTCACCCACATCGCCGGTCCGGCAAGGCTGTTGACGAGCATCAGCACCGACATCGAGGCGAGGATCGTCAGTCCGATCCGCAGCGTCCGGCCCGAGCCTCTACGTCGGACGATGTTGTCGTTCACGACACTGCCGACGACGAGGCCGAGCGCATTGACGGTGAAGGCCACCGTGTACCAGCCGGTGGAGATGCCGTGGACGTTTTGCAGCACGAACGGTGACGCGGAGATGTAGGCGAACATCACGCCGAAGGCGAATGCGTAGGCGACGGTGTAGCCGACGTAGCGGCGGTTCCGGAGAACTTCGCGCGCGTCGCGCAGCATCGCGGAGGCACCGCCCTGGGTGCGACGCTCGACCGGGTGTGTTTCGGGGACCAGGAACAGCACGGCCAGGAACATGAGCACCGACAACCCGGCGAGCACCCAGTAGACGGCACGCCAGCCGAGATTGGTCACGATCACGCCGCCGACGAGGGGAGCGACGATCGGGGCGACCGCGTTGATCACGACGAGCAGGCCGAACAGTTTCGCTGCCGCGACGCCCTTCGCCCGGTCGGAGATGACCGCTCGTCCCAGCACGATGCCGGCGGCACCGGCGAAGCCCTGCACGAACCTCGCCCCCGCGAGCAGTTCGATGCTCGGTGCGACTGCACTCGCCGCGCTGAACACCGCGCACGCCAGTGCGCCGACGAGCAGCAGCGGGCGTCGGCCGAACCGGTCGGACAGCGGTCCGAACACGAGCTGGCCGACGGCCATGCCGAGCAGGAAGGTCGTGAGAGTCAGCTGGATTGCCGACGCGTTGGTGCCGAATTCCTCGGCCATCGCGGGGAAGGCCGGCAGGTACATGTCGATTGCCAGCGGCGCCACGGCCGCCAGAAGCGCCAGAACCGCGATCAGTCGGGCAGGGAACGGAGTGCCGGCTTCTGCATCGTCGATGTGGCCGGACGGCTCCAGCGCCTCGGAGGTCACGGGGGGTTGCGGGGGCATACTCACCTTTCGATACAGAGTTATATCTATATTTATATATAGATTTGTGAGCTAGTATCGTAGCACTATGGATCCGCAGGCCGTAAGCGAAAGTGACGTCGAGAACCTCGCCCGAACGGCTCGGTCCCTGGTGTGGGCACTCCGGAGGTTCGGTGAACGAGAGGCCGGTCTGTCGGCGATGCCCAACTCCGAGATCGAGGTGCTGCGAGCAGTGGCGGAGCGACCCGGAAGCTCGGTGTCGGAACTCGCGCGCGCACTCGACCTGCAGAACAGCAACGTCAGCACCACCGTGAGCCGCCTCGTCGAACGAGGACTACTCGAGCGGCGCGCCGATCCCAACGACCGGCGCTCGCACCGGATCCACGAGACCGACCTGGCCCGGCACAACAACGACCTGATCGACGCGATGTGGACCAAGGGCATACACGACCTGGTCGACACCTTGACTCCGGCCGAGGCACGCACACTGATCGACGCTGCACCTCTGCTCGCCCGTCTGAGCTCGATGCCCAAGAACTACTGAACGACACACACAGGCGGGCGACCCGCGAAAGCCGCAGCACCATGGGGCAGCATGAAGGCATGAGTGCACTGACCGACGTCGAGGCAGTGATCGTGGCGGGCGGCCGCGCGACCCGCATGGGTGGCGTCGACAAACCCGCCCTGACGGTCGGTGGCCGACGCCTGCTCGACACCGCCCTCGCATCCGTCGCCGGCTGTGCCCGCATCACCGTGGTCGGCCCTCGACGCCACGACCTCGACCCGGCGATCGTGCAGGTGCAGGAAACACCCGCCGGTGCAGGTCCGGTCGCGGCGCTCGCCGCAGCGGACCCCGCGTCCGATGTCGTCGTGACTCTCGCGGCGGACCTGCCCTTCGTCACCGCGGACATCGTGGCGACACTGCTCGAAGCGCTCGGCACCGATCCGGGCGCGGACGTCGCCTTCGCGGTGGACGACGACGGCCGGGTGCAATACCTGCTCGCGGCGTGGCGGGGTCCCGCGCTGTCCGCACGATTGGCCGGCCTGGGCACCGATGTAGCGGGCCGGCCGATGAAGTCACTGCTGCCCGACCGGTACGTCTCCGTCCCCGTTCCGGGTACCACCGACTGCGACACCCCCGCCGAGTTGCATCGAGCACGACTCGCCCACGGCGCGGGCCGAGTCGCCGACGATCCGGAGGAGGCTCGCGCTCTCATACGAGAAGCTCTGTTGCCGTTGCCTGTTCGACGCGTTCCCGTCGCTGCGGCCGAGGGCGCCACCCTGGCCGCGCCGCTCGTCGCCGCCGAAGCGCTACCCGCCGTCGCGTCGTCCGCGATGGACGGTTACGCGGTCGCCGGTCGCGGCCCGTGGACGCTACGCTCCGAAGTCCGGCGGGCGGGCGATCGTTCGGGATTGACGCTTCGCGACGGTGAAGCCGCCCGGATCGCCACGGGCGCGCATCTTCCCGCGGGCGCGACCGCTGTCATCCGGGACGAGTTCGTCGAGGTCGAGGGCCACACCCTCCGCCGCATGCCGGAGTGCCCGGTGCGCGACGACACCCGTCGCCGCGGTGAGGATTGGGAACCGGGATTCGTGCTGGCGGCAAGCGGCGAGCACGTGACCCCGGCCGTCGTCTCGGCTGCGCTGAGCGGCGAGGTCGCCGAGGTCGACGTCCGTGGCGCGCTCCGAGTGCATGTCGTGGTGAGCGGCGACGAGATCCTGCGCGACGGCCCGCTGCAGATGGGTCAGACCCGGGATTCCCTGGGCCCGGTGCTTCCCCGCTTCGTGCGCTGGTGCGGTGCCGAACCTGTCGGTCAGACCCATCTGCGCGACACCCCGGGCGGATTCGACGCGCTCTTCGCCGGCACGACCACCGCAGACGCGTTGGTCGTCGTGGGCGCCACCGGTGGCGGTGCCGCCGACCAACTCCGCGGCGCACTCGACCGGGCAGGGGCGCACGTCGTCGTCGAGCGGGTGCGGTGCAAACCCGGCGGTTCGCAGGTCGCCGCGGTACTGCCCGACGGCCGTGCGGTACTGGGACTTCCGGGCAACCCGGTTGCCGCACTGTCGACGCTTCTCGTCATGCTTCCGGCCGTCGTCGACGGCCGTACCGGCCGCACCCCGCCCCCGCGTTTCCTCGGCACTCTGGCGAACGCGTCGGAGGTCGAGGGCGATCGCACCCGCCTACTGCCCGCCCGTCAGCGCTCCGACGGACAATGGCTGTGCGACAACGCAGTACGCACCGCCCATCTGGCGGGCTTGATCGGACGCACGGCGGTCGCCCTGGTGCCGCCGCGGGCGACGAACGGCGCGGTCGTCGAACTGCTCCCGCTTCCCCGGTGACATGCCGGCGCGGTGTCAGTGGTTCGGCCGCGTCCCGGCTCCTGCTCGCAGCGTTGGCACGGCCGCACGGTACCGCCGGGCGACC
>JAEZDV010000149.1 GCA_023417985.1 Actinomycetes bacterium
GGATGAGAAACGGGGGTCACGTCAGCCGAATTGAGAGCTATAGGCACGCTTTATAAAAAGCGCTGATATAAGCGCACCATTCAGAATCATCGGGGGGCAGTTCGTTGTTAAAAAATCTTCTTCCCGATAATCCTAATACAAAACCCATCAAATACGCCTTAGAAGCCTGCTGGCAACATTTTGGGTGGGCGGCGCTGTTCAGCGCCCTGGTCAACCTACTGTATCTGACCCCTACCCTTTATATGATGCAGGTGTATGACCGCGTTGTCCCCACCGGCGGCATCACCACACTTGCATTTCTTACGATTGCAACGGTTGCCGCTCTCGCCTCTCTATCTGCACTCGATTGGCTGCGCGGTCGCCTACTCTTAAGGTCAAGCCTGAGATTGGACCTATTACTTTCCGCCTCTATCCTCGGGCGGGTAGCCAGCCAAGACGCTCCTTCCTCCAACACCTCTGCCCTGCGCGAATTCGATCACGTTCGAACCGCAATGTCTGGTCAGGCAGCCTTGGCTCTTTTCGACGCCCCCTGGACACCGATTTACCTCATCTGCTGCTTCATGCTCCATCCTGCTATCGGGGTGCTTACGCTCGTAGGAGGCACGGCTCTATTTCTTCTGGCCAGCGCCAATGAAAGGGCCAACCGTACCACCTTAAAAGAGGCCAGAACCGCCACCAATTCCGCCTATTCAGCACAAGAAGCTCTGACTGGACAATTCGAGATCGTCAGGGCCATGGGTATGCAAAAGGCCAGCATCCACCATCAAATTGATACCCGGCACAAGGCTGTTACGACACAGATCGTCGGCCAGATGACCAGCGGCCAATATAATGCCCTCATCAAGTTTTTGCGGCTTACCCTTCAGTCCATCTCCCTTGGCCTGGCCGCCTGGCTGACAGTTAAGGGGCAGATGTCAGCAGGTGCCATTATCGCGTCTTCGGTTCTGCTCAGTCGCGCAGTGGCACCGATTGAGGTCCTAGTCGGCGCATGGCCTAGCATCGTTCAGGCCAAGGCAAGCTGGAAGGTCATCCTAGATCTCTTCAGCCAGACCAGATCAGAAGAAGAGCGCGCCACCCAACTTCCTGTGCCGACAGGTTTCCTAAAGTTAGAAAATGTATCCCTGCGCCATCACGGCACAGAGGAGGCTCAGCTGCGGCAGATATCCTTAGAAGTGCACCCCGGACAGACCTTAGGTATCATTGGTCACAGCGGCTCAGGAAAATCCTCATTAGCACGCATCATTTCTGGCGGGTTACGGCCAAGCAGCGGCACTATACGGCTGGATGGTGCCTCCTACGAAGCTTGGGACGGCGACGGCCTGGCCAAATTCATCGGCTATCTGCCACAGGCTCCCAGCCTGTTTCCCGGCACAATCAAAGAAAATATCGCCCGCTTCACTACCCTCACGGAGGGCGACCAAGACACAATCGATCAGCAAGTCATTGAAGCCGCAAAAATGGCTGGCACTCATCAACTTATACAGCAGTTGCCCAAGGGTTATGACACCCAGCTTGGTCCGTTCGGAACTGGCGTATCCGCCGGCCAGGCACAACGCATAGCCTTGGCTCGAGCTCTTTTTCGAAACCCACCCCTGCTCATTTTGGATGAACCCAACTCCAACCTCGACCATGAAGGCGAGATTGCACTGAGTCATGCCATCAAAAAGTGCGCCGAGCGTGGATCAGCTGTGATCGTGGTCGCCCATAGAGCCGGCATACTGTCTCAAGTCGATCGTCTCGCCATGCTGAAAGCAGGAAAACTCATCGTCGAAGGTCCGCGCGAAGATGTCCTCAACAGCATCCGCGCACCTCAACCCCATTCCGTCCCGGCCCAATGACATGGTCAAGTCTATAACCCCCGCCCTCCAGGATAGCCCTGACTTTGAAATTCGGCTCGGCCTCACCATAGTCGGCGTCTTTTGTATGCTCATTCTGGCTTGGTCGAGTTTTGCCCAGTTGGATGCCGGATCCTATGCTCAAGGCGAAGTCTCTGTTTCTGGCAACAGCCAAAGCGTTCAACATCGTGACGGAGGCATCATTTCCAGCCTGAAAGTGGCTGAAGGCGACCTAGTCCAGGCTGGACAAATCCTGGTCGAACTTTCGCCCGAAGAGACCTTAGCCTCTGAACGAAGCACAACGGCACAGGTCTATGCCCTTATCGCGCAAAAGGCACGGATGCTGGCAGAACGTGATCGCCTGCCAAACATAAAGATTCCTGTCGAGCTATTGAACCTACCTGCGGAGGATCAGGTCCTTGCCGATGAAGCCATTCGTCTACAACAACAACACTTCAACGCTCGTCGTAATGGGCGGACGACCGAAAGCGGCGTCCTGACACATCGAACCTTGCAACTCATCGAAGAAGCCAAGGGCCTGGAACGCCAGACCCTGTCTATTCGTGAACAAGCCCGATTGATCCATGAAGAACTGGAAGCCATGCGCAGCCTCATGGAAAAGGGCTATGCACCGCTAACCCGTGTCAGGGCCCTAGAGCGATCAGCCGCCGCCCTATCAGGCGAAGAGGCAGGTCTCAGCGCCCAGTTGGCGCGGACAAAAGCGGCCATCAGCGAAGCCCAGCTCAATGCCACGGGTGTGGATGTGCGCCTCAATGAACAGGTGTCTGACGAACTCAGACAGGTGGATGTTCAGCTCAATGACCTGCAACCCAGACTAAGAGAATTACGCGGCCGCATTGCGCGTCTTGCCATCCGTGCCCCGGTCGCGGGCAGTGTGGTTGACCTCAAGGTGTTCACCCTTGGCGGCGTTATCCAGCCTGGCCAGACCCTGATGCAGATCGTTCCGCATGATGCGTCCCAGATCATCGTCGCCTCGGTCAACCCTATGGACATCGACAACCTGCGTATAGGGATGGACACCAAGATCCAGTTTCCCAGTTTGCGGGATCGATCCCCTCCCGTCCTTCTTGGACAGGTTAAGACCATATCTGCTGACAGCCTTATCTCGGAAACCGACCGAACGGGAACAGCCTATTATCGCGTAGAAATCTCAATTCCTGATAATGAGCTGAAAAAGCTGGGCTCATCGGCCCAGGAAATCCGTCCCGGAATGCCCGTAGAAGTCGTCATCATCACGCGCAAACGCAGCCTGTTCCAGTACCTAAGCGAACCGCTCACACGCAATCTGTTCCGTTCAGGCAGCGAAAGCTGAGCAATATTAACAACAAATAGCTTCACTATTTGCTTCCAAAATTAAAATTCAGCACTACTAATAGTCGTAAGAATGCACGGCGTTCGCTCACCCCCGACCACACATGAAACCCTGACGAGAAATCATGGCCAACATCACCGGCACCGAAGGCACCGACACGATCACCGGAACTGCCGGTGACGATCACATCAAGGGCCTCGGCGGTAGCGACACGATTAATGCTGGCGCAGGTGATGACATTGTCGAAGGTGGGGATGGTGATGATATCCTCGATGGTCAAACCGGTTCCGACACCCTCTATGGCGGCGCTGGCGATGACTGGCTCTACGCTCGGGATGATGGCGGCACCGACTACCTCTATGGCGGAGATGGTAACGACCGCCTATCTCTCACGCGACAATCTGGAACGGCTTTTCTGGACGGAGGGGCCGGTAATGATATCATTACTGTGCAGCAATTCTCCGGCCAAGCCACCGTCGATGCTGGTAGCGTAACCGTCGATGCTGGTAGCGGAAATGACATCATTAGGCTTTGGACAGGCGCCCACGTAACGCTCGGTACTGGTGCTGACACCATAGATATGGGCAACGCGTCTTCTCGCTACCATTCAACCGTCACCGACTTTGGAAGCGATGACGCAATCGACATGGCAGGCCTCCTCAACAGTGATACCAACTGGAGCGGAACAGGTAATCCTTTTGCTACCGGCCACATCCGCCTTGTTCAAAATGGAAATGACACCCTCGTAGAGGTGCTGACCTCCAGCGGCTATATCACTTCCCTCACCCTTCAGAATGTCCAGGCCTCCAGCCTCACCGCCAGTAACTTCTCTGGCTTTGCGCCTAAAGTTGCACCACCAACAGCAAAGGTGAATGCGCCTGTACAACTGATAGAAGGCGAGACGGGCGAGCTATCGATCACCTTCTTCGACGTCAGCACCCTGAACACCACCATCACGGTCACAGCCACGGGCAAGTCCACCGCCACAGGACAGGATGTCAGCTTTACAGTCGGCACCTACCAGATCAGCATGGCTCAAGCCCCGGCCAAGGATTACACCCATAGCCTGGGCCAAATTACAGGCTTGGACGACCTCCTGATCGAAGGTCTCGAGAATCTTACGCTTCAGATCACCGCTACAGGCCAGGTTTTAGAAGGCTTTGGCAGTACGGCGAACATTACTGTCGACATCCTGGATAACGACCTGCGCGGCACCCGCAAGGATGATGTCCTGAACGGCGATGAAGGCCTCAATCTGCTTGAAGGTGGTGCCGGTAACGACACCCTCACAGGATTTGGCGGCAACGACCATCTTTATGGACAGGCCGGTAATGACATCCTGCTAGGCGGACACGGCAACGACATCCTGTCTGGGGGCCGTGGAAACGACGTCATCAATGGCGGCGAAGGGATCGACACCCTTCTGCTGGATGGTAAGCCCAGCGACTATGCCATTCGGCGTCTGGCCGATGGCAGCATCCAGATCAAGGGCTTCAAGGAAACAGATACTGTTCGCAATATTGAACAGATCAGTTTTGATAGCGGCCGCACCACCGTGACCTTGGCTGAGTTTGAACAGCAGTTGTTCGACCCATATGCCTATATGGTCGCCAACCCGGACATCTTCCGTGCCTATGGCATCAATGGCACCGACGCCGCTCGGGCTCATTACTTCAAGAACGGTGTGCGCGAAGGACGAGATACCGGCAGTTTTGATGCCATGACCTACCTTGCAAGCTATTCTGATCTAATCCGCGCCTTTGGTAACAACACCGAAAAGGCAACTCTGCACTACTTGAACAGCGGCCTCAAAGAAGGCCGCACGCATGATCGCTTCGACGCTCTCACCTATGCCGCATCCAACAAAGACCTGGCTCTAGCTTTTGGCATTGATACTGCCGCTGCAACCCGCCACTTTGTAACCCATGGCTATAAGGAAGGGCGCTCGACAACCAGTTTCGATGGCCTCATCTATGCTGCGTCAAATGCAGATGTCGCCAAGCTGATAGGCTATGACGCCACAGGGGCAACGCAAAATTATCTGACCTTTGGGGTTAAGAATGGCCTTGCGACCAAGGGCTTTGATCCACTGATCTATATTGCTTCGCACAAGGATTTGATCCGTGCATTTGGGACCAATCAAGAAAGCGCTCTAAAGCATTACCTGACATCGGGCGCACATGAAGGTCGCAGCACCAATAGCTTTAACCCATTAGACTATGCTGCATCCAACACAGAATTGGCCCGCCTCTTTGGCTTAGACGCCAAGGCTGCCACCTTGCATTACATCAGTCAGGGTTCGTCTCAGAACTATGTCACTAGCGGGTTTGATGCAGTGGCCTATCTACTGACCTATAGCGATCTTGCTGGCATGGGCAGCGAACGCGCACTGTCTCATTGGCTCTCACACGGTGCCGATGAAAACCGCTTGGGCGATACCAAGTTTGGTCGTGAACAGAAAAATCACAAATTAAGTGCCGAAACCAAAGGCAACTTGGAAATAAGCGGTGATCGCGACTGGTTCGAAACCCAGTTGAAAAAGGGCGATCTGGTCAATTTTGAAGTCACTGGCTCTGCGAACTCAGTGCAGCTTTTTGATACCCTGGGCAACCGCATCACCTCGGTCAACGGTCAGTTTGAGATCAAGGTTGAGGGCAAGTATTTTGTCGTTGTCTTCGGCGCAGCCGGTAGCACGGGTGAGTTCCAATTGGTTACCAATGTCAACAACACATCGGCAACAAAGACTCAAGAAACGGCTGAACAGATAGTGTTGGAAAGCCACTACGAAGTCTCCGAATTTTCCATGACTTCGTTCCAAGATAGCGATTTCATCATCAACATGGATGAGGCTAAAATTGACCTCCCGACCAAGATGTCGAATCCAATAGCTATGGAGGAGACTTCAATTGATGAAATTTTCTCTCATCGGAATTTCAACACAGATAATCAGATCAATGGGCTTGGCGCGCCAATCGATATTTTAATCGACTGGAACATCCCCACTATATCCGATGATTGGATGATCCAATAATGGAACGACCATACCTTTAGGCTCATAATTCATAACCAGAAGAGCAAGGAAACGGCATCTATCGTAGCCGATAGAGTCAATGCGTTTTTTGTGGCCTAAAATGCAGGGCGCGTTGTCCTTGAGCTACAATGGGCCCCCTTTTTCTCGCAGTTCAAAGTCATGCGATGCACCTTTAGATAAGGTGCGTCGATATTAACGGTGTGGCGTTCGGACAGCGCACCTGACAGCCTTAATAATTCGCACGAAGAAATCTGAAGTGCTCAATATGACCATTATTCAGGCATAGCGCGGGTCGAAATCTGGGCCGCTTCCTAGTTATCGATCATAACTTAGGGAGCGCCCAAATTACTCCTATAGCCCAGTGTGGGTTGTCGATGGGACAGGCTAGAAACCTCACCCAACCAAATCATCAGAACATCGTAATATATAAACTTTAAGAGTCGATTGACCTTAATTCGTAATGAGGGGGTCAGGTGTTCGAGTCACCTAAGCGGCACCATTCTTCTTCTTCGACGAAAATCGCCCCCC
>JAEZDV010000163.1 GCA_023417985.1 Actinomycetes bacterium
GCGCCAAGACCACCCTCGACGCGGCCGCGGCCGAGGCGGGTGTGGTGAAGGTGCTCACCGAGTCGTACGGCGCCGCCGAGGTCGGCGACGTGTCCTGCCCGACCGGTCAGGAAGTCGCCGCGGGCAACAGCTTCACGTGCACCGTCACCGTCGACGGCCAGTACCGGTCGGTCACGCTGACCTTCACCGACGACGCGGGCACCTACGAGGTCAGCCGCCCCAACTGACGGAGCCCCCCGACCGCCGGGGACCGGTGTCGTCGCCGGTCACTTCCCGGCGAGCGCCGCGACCAGGGAGGCCACCGGCCGCTCCACACCCCATCGGCGCGCCAGATCGTCGAGACGGGCGGCGTCGGCAGGCACCGGCGGCAACGCGTCGGGTCGCGACATCTGCACCTGCGCGTCGGTAGCGACCCGCACCACCGGCAGCGCCGCGTCGAGATAGTCGGCGGCCGCAGCGAGTTTCGCGCGCATCCCCTGCGACAGCCGCGAGGCGTCGTCGGCGACGGCCGCGCGGACCGCCGCGAGCGAACCGTACTGCAGCAGCAGTCCCGACGCGGTTTTCTCTCCGACTCCCTTCACGCCCGGCAATCCGTCCGACGGGTCGCCGCGCAGCGTCGCCAGTTCGGCGTAGGCGGCCCCGGCGCGGTCGGCCGGCACCCCGTAGCGGTCTGCGACCTCGGTGGGACCGAACAGTTCGGCCTTGGCCAGTCCGCGCCCGACGTACAGCACCCGCACCGGCACCGGCGTGTCGGCGACGACCTGCAGCAGATCCCGGTCGCCGCTGACCACCACCACCTGATCGGTGCGCTCCTGGGCGGCGAGGGTACCGAGCACGTCGTCGGCCTCGAAACCGGCGGCGCCTCCGGTGGCGATGCCCGCGGCCGCGAGCAGGTCGAGGATCACCGGGACCTGCGGCAGCAGCGCCGGGGGAACCTCTTCGACGGTGCCGTCCGATCCGGCCGCGACCCGATGCGCCTTGTAGCTGGGGACCGCGGCGACCCGGAACGCCGGACGCCAGTCCAGATCCAGGCACACCACCAGCCGGGTCGGCCGGTGCCGGCGGATCAGCGACGCCACCATGTCCACGAACCCGCGGACCGCGTTGACGGGTGTGCCGTCGGGCGCGGTCATCGACTCCGGCAACGCGTGGAAGGCGCGGAACCACAGGCTGGCGGCGTCGAGCAGCAACACCGTCGGCTGCGGGGCGGTCGGCGGCGGAGACGTCTCGGGTGCGGTCACGGACCACATCCTGCCATCCGGATCGGACCGATACGCTGGGGATCATGAGCACCGCCGAATCCCGATTTCCCGCCGCCCGTTACGGAACCCGCCTCGCTCGCGCCGCCGAACTGGGCGCCGCCGCCGGTCTCGACGCGTTGCTGATCACCCCGGGCCCGGACCTGCGGTATCTGATCGGGTCGCGCGCCGAGTCCTTCGAGCGACTGACCTGCCTGGTGATCCCCACCGACGGATCACCGGTGACGGTGGTGGTGCCACGCCTCGAACTGGCCTCGCTCACCGGAGCGGCGGTCGCCGACCTCGCGTTGCCGGTGCGCGACTGGGTGGACGGGCAGGACCCGTATGCGCTGGTCGCCGAGTTGCTGCCGGGCGCCCGGAAGATCGCGGTGGCCGAGTCCATGCCTGCGCTGCACCTGGTGCCGTTGGCCGGCCGGTTCGGCGCGACCCCCGTGCTGGCGACCCCGGTGATCCGCCAGCTGCGCATGCTCAAGGACCCCGACGAGATCGACGCGCTGCGCCGCGCCGGTGCCGCCATCGACCGGGTCCACGCCCGCATGGGGGAGTGGTTGCGCGCCGGTCGCACCGAAGCGGAGGTCGCCGCGGACATCAGCGCCGCGATCCTCGCCGAGGGACACACCGAAGCGGCGTTCGTGATCGTGGGGTCGGGTGCGCACGGCGCCGACCCGCACCACGAGGTGTCCGATCGAGTCATCGAACCCGGAGACATCGTGGTGATCGACATCGGCGGACCGGTGGAACCGGGCTACAACTCCGATTCCACCCGCACCTACAGCATCGGCGAGCCCGACCCGGAGATCGCCGCCAAGATCGCCGTGCTCGAAGCGGCGCAGCAGGCCGCCGTCGACGCGGTCCGTCCCGGCGTCACCGCCGAAGCAGTCGACGCCGCCGCGCGTGACCTGCTCACCGCCGAAGGGTTCGGGGAGGTGTTCGTGCACCGCACCGGCCACGGCATCGGCCTGTCCGTGCACGAGGAGCCGTACATCGTCGGAGGCAACACCGAGCCCCTCGAGGCGGGCATGGCGTTCAGCATCGAACCGGGCATCTACTTCCGGGGACAGTGGGGTGCTCGCATCGAAGACATCGTGGTGGTCACCGCGGACGGCTGCGAGTCGATGAACCTGCGGCCGCACGGGCTTACGGTGCTGCCCGCCTGACCGTCCCGGCCGGTCAGTCCAGCACCGAGCCCATCACCCGGGCCACCGCGATCTCCACGACCACCCGGGTCGGGTTCTCCCGGGGCTGCCGGTACCGGCGGGCGTAGCGGGTCACCCCTTCGGCGACCGCGTCGGTGTCGTCGCGGACCCGGGCGGGACCTTCCAGGGTCAGCCATCGGCCCCCGTCCAGCTGGCTCACCGCGCCGTAGCCGCCGCGGGCGGCGTTGCGGGCCTTCTGCGACCCGGCGTTGGTGATCACCCGTGCGACCCGCGCGTCGGGATCCCAGGTGAACCCGACCGCCACCACGTGCGGGGTGCCGTCGACGCGCAACGTCGTCAGGGTGCCGAGATGGTATTCGGACAGGAACTGCAGGGCACGATCGCCGAGCGCCTCGGGGGTGTGAACCATGCCCGGAAGCCTAGAGCGCCACGGCGGCGCAACGGGACCCGGCGGCACCGGTGCACCCCCGGAGGCGCGAGACTGACGGACATGAACAGCGCACCGGGAACCGTCGTCGTATTCGGAGGCCGCAGCGAGATCGGGATCGAAGTGGCCCGCAGGCTCGCGTCCGGCCGCACCGTGATCCTCGGCGCGCGCCGCGCCGACGACCTCACCGAGGAACGGAACGCGGTGCTCGACGCGGGTGCCGCCGCGGTGCATACCACCGAGTTCGACGCCGACGCGCTCGACACCCACCAGCAGGTGCTCGACGACCTGGTGGCCGCGCATGGGCCGATCGAGGTGGCGGTCCTGGCGTTCGGGATCCTCGGCGACCAGGCCCGCGCCGAAACCGATGCCGCACACGCGGTGGCGATCGTGCACACCGACTACGTCGCGCAGGTCGGGTTGGCGACCCGGCTGGCGACGCTGCTGCGCGCGCAGGGTTCGGGGCGGATGGTGGTGTTCTCGTCCGTGGCGGGAGTGCGGGTGCGCCGCGCCAACTACGTGTACGGCTCGGCGAAGGCCGGCCTGGACGGATTCGCGTCGGGCTTAGCGGACGCATTGCACGGCAGTGGGGTGTCGCTGCTGCTGGTCCGCCCCGGATTCGTGATCGGGCGGATGACCGAAGGGATGAGCCCCGCACCGTTTTCGAGCACACCGTCGCAGGTCGCGGACGCGGTGGTGCGTGCGCTGGGCCGCGGTCGCGGGGAGGTGTGGGTGCCGGGCCTGCTGCGCCCGGTGTTCTTCGGGATGCGGTTGCTGCCGCGGGCGATCTGGCGGCGACTGCCGCGTTGACCGGTGGCGTCGAGCTTTCGGGTTCTGCTCGATTCGGTGGGGATCCGCGTCGGGGGCCGGGCAGCCGCTTCAGGCGCGCACCAGTTCTTTGCGCGACTCGGTGATTGCCGTCGTGCGCGGTCGTCCACGCGGACGTTTGCGGGCGACGATCACACCGTGATCGATGATCTCGCCGCCCCACACCCCCCACGGCTCTTCGCGGGCCAATGCCGCCGTAAGGCAGCGCGCACGCACGGGACACCCGGTGCACAGGGATTTCGCAAGTTCCAGATCTCCAGGCGCCTCGGCAAACCACAGATCGGGGTCGTCACCGTGACACGGAAGCCCGTCGACGTCCGCGCTGACGACACGGTCACCCACACGCGATGCGGTCCAAAGGTTTTCGGTCGACACGAGGGCTCCTGACGGTTCGATCGATGAGGGAACGCGCGGGCGCGTCGTCGGGGCTCGCGCGAGGTATGGAGTGCGGAGACCGGTGCGGCCGGTGTCCTTCGGGACTCGGCTGCTGCCCCGGACGAACCCGCGGCACCCTGCCGCGCTAGCCGACGGCGTCGACCCGGAACACCGGATACCGATCCGCGATCCGCTCGAATTCGGCGACGGGGGCGTGCCGGTCGATCGGGAAATGAGGTCGCGCGCCGGGCGCGAGCTCGAGGTAGCGGCGCAGGATCGGGGCACGTTCGCCCGGGTCGACCTCCGCGAGGTGCACCGTGTCGCTGCCATGACGGTGCAGGACAGCGCGGCCCCGGGCGGCGCGCACGTTGCGCACCCAATTGGCCTCGCCGAGCATCGACACGAGATACCGCTGCCCGTTGAAGTCGGCTACCACCACGGGCAGAGTCACCGGCTGGCCACTGCGCCGCCCGGTCACTTCGAGGGTCATCGCATAGCTGGGGGACAGCAGCCCTGCCGCGTACTGGCGGCTCGCGAACCCGTTCATCGCGCGAGCCACCGACCCCGGTCGGCCGCCCTGGTACATCCGTCGGGTGAGGCCACCGAAGCCCCGCGCGAGCGTCCGCTGCAGTGCATTCATCGGATCCACCCTCCTAGCGTGCTCGGTGACACGGTGCCGGCGCATCCCCCGACCGTCCACCATCCGTCAACCGATCGGACGATGAAGTCGGGTTCCGAAAGCTCGGTTGCATAGTGCCCGCTGTGCGGGCACTGAACCACCACCGATGACCACACGCACCGGTCGTGCCGAAGGTATCGCAGTAGAAATCGATCGCGGATGCTGCGCCCTCCACGACGAGGAAAGGCGTGAGGGCGGTGTAACCCTCGGGTACGGGAGTCACTTTGTCGGTCATGTGTCCCACGGTCGGACATCAGGTACCCACCTGTCTTGTACAAACCCGACGAACCGCCGTCAGGAGCGGCGGGCTTCGAGCAGCCGCAGCCACACCTCGCTGACCGTCGGGTACGACGGCACGGCATGCCACAGCGTGTCGAGCGGTACCCGCCCGACGAGAGCGATCGTCGCGGCGTGCACGAGTTCGCTCACGTCGGTGCCGACGAAGGTCGCCCCGACCAGGGTGTCGGTGGCGCGGTCGACGACCAGCGCGGCGTGGCCGGTGAAGTCGTCCCGGGACAGCGCAGCGCCGGCCACATCGATGTCCGCCTCGAGCACCTCGACGTCGACACCGTCGGCGCGGGCCTGCTCGGCGGTGCGTCCCACGGCGGCGATCTCGGGGTCGGTGAAGATCACCTGGGGGACCTGCCCGTGGTCGGCGCTCGCCCGGTACCGCGATCCGTCGAGGGGGCGGCCTTCCGCGCGGGCGGCGATCACGTCCCCGCACACCCGCGCCTGGTACTTGCCCATGTGGGTCAGGGCGGCGCGGCCGGCGACATCGCCGACGGCGTAGAGCCAGTCGCCGTCCACGCCCTCGACGGTGAGATGGTCGTCGACGGTGATCGCCGCGTCGGCGGCCAGGCCGACCGTGTCGAGACCCAGAGTGCTGGTGGTCGGGCGTCGGCCGGTCGCGACCACGATCTCGTCGACCTCGAGGCGGGTGCCGTCGTCGAATTCGACCGTGACGGGGCCGCCGTGGATCCGGCCGATTCCGGGTTCACGCACGTCGGGGCGCTCGACCTGCCGGATCGTGGCGTGGTGCCGGACCGTGATGCCGTGAGTCCTCAGCGCGTCGGTGACGGCGTCGGCGGCGAACGGTTCGACGCGGGGAAGCAGCCGTGATCCGCGTACCACCATCGTCAATTCCTCGACGCCGAGTTGCCGCAGCCAGGTGGCGGTTTCGCAGGCGACCACACCGCCGCCGACGACGAGCACGCGCCGCGGGATCTCCAGCAGATTGGTCGCATCGCGGGAAATCCACGGCAACGCCGCGCGCAGACCAGGGGTGTCGGGAACGACGGCGACGGTGCCGGTGGCGAGGACCACCGCGTGCCGAGCGCGGAGGACGCGGGGCCGATCGGGATGGGCGCCGGTGACGGCGACGGTGCGTTCCCCGGCCAGCGCCGCGCGTCCGCGCACCACGTCGATGCCCGCCGAGCGGGCCCAGTCCACCTGTGAGCTGTCGTCCCGGTCGTGAGTGAACCCGTCGCGGCGGGCGAGCACGGCGGGCACGTCGACGCCATGGGCGCTGACCTTGTCGCCGACGCCGGGCATGTGCCGCGCCGTCGCCAGCACCTGGCTGGGTCGCAACAGTGCCTTCGACGGCATGCACGCCCAGTAGGAGCATTCGCCGCCGACCAGTTCGTGTTCCACCAGGGCGACGGTGCGCTCGCTCCCCGATACGGCGTACTGCGCGGCGTTCTCTCCGGCGGGACCCCCGCCGAGCACTATCACGTCGTAGGTGTCGTCGGTGGTACCGGGATCGCGGGGCCCGGGGGAACTGTCGGCGCGGGTCACCCGATTCACGGTAGGCGGCGTGCACCGCTCGCGGACCCGTTCTGTGGGATCGGCCCAGCGCCCGAGCGGTGAATCAGTCCCGGTCGGTGCGTGCGTCCAACTCCGAGGAACCGGCGTCGAACACCAGACCCATCGGGGCGAGCACCCGCACGATCTGCTCGGCGGTCCACTCGTCGAGGTCGCACAACAGCACCGACCGCCACGGGGTGATCACGACGGGGCGTTCCACCGCGGCGAGGAACTCGGCGAGTCGCGACGGCAGCACTCCACCGGGGAGACCACCGGCGAGGGTGACCCCGCCGTCGCTCTGGTCGAGCCACCCGATCGGGGCGGGGGGCGGCGAGGGCAGCGGCTCCGCCGCATCAGGGGTCCCGTCCGGTGGGGTCTCGGCGAACAGGATGTCGACGGCAGCCTCCGGATCGATGCGCAAACCGGTGTCGGCACCGTCGCGCACCACCGCCATCCGGCCGTCGGGGCGGGCGAGCACCGCGATGTGCGGGGCCAGCGCCACGATGTCGCCGGTACCGTCGTCGATGCCGTAGATCCGGGCACCGCGCTCCGGGGTCTCGTGCAGGCGGGCGGCGACGGCACGAAGCAGTGGGCGGATGTCGCGGTGCCCCTCGAGACGGCCGCTCAAAGGCGACGCGAGCACCCGGGAACGAGTCGGCGCATCGGCGCTGAGCCCGATCGCGCCGAGTCGCTCGGTGATCTGTTCGGTGTCGCCGTGCAGCCGGACCTGCGCCCGACCGGTCAGGTGCAGACTGCCGCCGCCGTGAGCGTCGGCGAGTTCGGCGAGGGCGCGCAACTGCGCTGCGGTGAGCACGCCGCCGGACAAGTGGATTTCGACAGCGGTGTCGGGCATGCACACAGGCTAGAGCGTCGGGCGGGCGACGACCAAGGCTTCACCGCGTAGGTGCGGCGTCGATACGCGACCGAGCCGGAACAGACCGTAGGGTGTCCGCATGTCCGAAACTCGCTCCGGCCGACCCTCCTTCGCCGAGCTCTCCGCAGCCAAGTACGTCCTGCTGACCACGTTCCGGAAGGACGGGTCGCCGGTGGGCACCCCTGTGTGGGCCGCGCCCGACGGGGATCGCCTGCTGGTGTGGACGGAAGCCGATGCCTACAAGGTGCGCCGGTTGCGGCGCGACCCGCGGCTGACGCTGGCGGTGTGCGACCCACGCGGCAACGCGAAGTCGGCTGCGGTCCCCGGTACCGGGGTGATCCTCGATGCCGAACAGACCGCCCATGCGCGGTCGGTGATCGCCCGGAAGTACGGTCTGCTCGGCCGGCTCATCGTCGGCGCGAGCGTGCTGCGCCGCGGCCGCACCGGGACGGTAGGGCTGGCGTGCTCCCTCGACCCCGGTACCGGTACGGACACCGGCACCACCGCGCCGCAGTAACCGAACGGCACGGGGAAACGATGCGGCGTACCCACTACTCAGGCACGATCGCGTGATATCGGCCACAGCGTCGACGTGATCGCGGTGACGTAGTTTTGCTGTGACACCCATCTCGTCCGACCCGAATCGCCATTTCCGGCAGGAGACCGCATGACCGTGCACGACTTCACCGTTCGTACCGCCCAGGGAGAGACCGCCTCGCTCGGTGAGTACGCGGGTTCGTATCTGCTCATCGTCAACGTCGCCAGCAAGTGCGGGCTGACACCGCAGTACGAGGGCCTCGAAAAGTTGCACCGCGACACCGCCGACCGCGGCTTGCGCATCATCGGGTTCCCCTGCAACCAGTTCGGCGAGCAGGAACCGGGCACCGACGCGGAGATCCAGGAGTTCTGCAACCTCACCTACGACGTGACGTTCCCCGTCTACGGCAAGATCGACGTCAACGGCGACGACGCCGACCCGCTGTACCGGTATCTGCGCAGCGCAGCGCCCGGCGACTTCGGCCCCGACCACGGTTTCCTGTTCGATCATGTCAGCAAGACCCGGCCCGAGGCGATCGGCACCGACGAGGTCAAGTGGAACTTCACCAAGTTCCTCGTCGACCCGGACGGTGCGGTGGTCACCCGGTTCGAACCGACCGTCGGGCCCCACGAGATCGGCACACGGCTCGACGCTCTGCTGTAACGCCGGACAGTCGTCAGCGGGCGGCGCTCGCCGACGACATGTGGAAGTCCGGGATCCGCATCGGCGGCATCGCGGTACGCGTGAACCAGTCCTTCCATTCCCGCGGCAGGGTGCGTTCGGTCGCGCCGACCTCGGTGGTGCGTCCCAGCAGCGTCACCGGGGATTCGTTGAACCGGAAGTTGCCGACCGCGCCGCGCACCCGACCGTCCTCGATCAGATACACCCCGTCCCGGGTGAGCCCGGTCAGCAGCAACGCGGCCGGGTCGACGTCGCGCAGGTACCACAGCGTGGTCAGCAGCAGTCCGCGTTCAGTGCCGGCGATCATCTCGTCCAGCGACGCGCCGCTTCCGCCGGTGAGCAGCAGGTTGTGGCCGGGTGCGGTGGGTGTCGCCGCGAACTCGGCGGCGGCAGCCCGCGGATAGGTCAACGCGTGGACCGCGCCGTCCCGGATCCAGTCGACCCGCCCGGCCGGTAATCCGTTGTCGAACACCGACACCGCGTCGGACGAGGCGGTGGCCGTGACGAACGGG
>JAEZDV010000172.1 GCA_023417985.1 Actinomycetes bacterium
CCGCACCGGTGATGGTGCTGCACGCCGGCGCCGACACCGTGATGTCCACGGATACCTTCCGTAACCTGCAGCTAGCCCTCCAGCAGCGTCGAACCGGGGCGACCATCGTGCACGTCTATCCCGGCGCGGAACACGGCTTCAGCGCGCGCTCACGACACGGCAAACAGGTCAATGCGGATGCCTATGCTGTCTCCTGGCCGCAGGTGCTGCGCTTCGTCGCCGATACCACCCTCGGCTGAGACGCGCGCACGGCGCGGAGGTGTGTACGTCGAGAAAGTTTCGGGAACGGGTTGCGGATATCCGGATGAGGACGACCATGGAGCACACCCGACCCCCGGCGCCTGCCGGGGGAAGAAGGAGCCGACCGTATGACGTCGAGACCGACCGTGAGGAAGCTGGAACAAGTAGTCATTCGCATTGCCGGTGACTCCGGCGACGGCATGCAACTCGCCGGCGACCGTTTCACCGCCGAGGCCGCCGCATTCGGCAACGACCTCGCCACACAACCCAACTTCCCCGCGGAGATCCGGGCCCCCCAGGGCACGGTGCACGGCGTTTCGAGCTTCCAGATCCAGATCGCCGACTACGACATCCTCACCTCCGGCGACCGGCCCGACGTGCTCGTCGCGATGAATCCTGCGGCCCTGAAGTCCAACATCGGCGATCTGCCCGCGGGCGGAATCGTCATCGTCAACAGCGACGAATTCACCAAACGCAACCTGGGCAAGGTCGGATACGACGCAGACCCGCTCGACAGCGATGCCATGGACCGGTACGTCCTGCACCGCATTCCCATGACCACACTCACCGCCGGTGCCGTCGAACCGTCCGGGGTCGGCAAGAAGGACGCTCACCGCGCCAAGAACATGTTCGCTCTCGGTGTTCTGTCCTGGATGTACGGGCGGTCGCCGGCGCCCGTCGAGGAGTTCCTCGCGCGCAAGTTCGCCACGAAGACGGACATCGCCGAGGCCAACATCCTCGCGCTACGCGCGGGATGGAACTACGGCGAGACCACCGAAGCGTTCGCTACCACCTACGAGGTGGGCCGCGCCGCGCTGCCACCCGGGCGCTACCGGCAGGTGACGGGCAACACCGCGCTGGCGTACGGACTCGTCTCGGCCGGCCGGTCCGCGGGAATGGACGTGTTCCTGGGGACCTACCCCATCACGCCCGCGTCCGACATCCTGCACGAACTGAGCAAGCTCAAGCGGTTCGGTGTCTACACCTTCCAGGCAGAAGACGAGATCGCCGGCATCGGCGCCGCGATCGGTGCGTCCTACGGCGGGTCCCTCGGCGTGACCAGCACCTCGGGGCCGGGTCTCGCCCTCGAGTCCGAGGCAATCGGCCTTGCCGTGATGACCGAGCTGCCGCTGATCGTCATCGACGTGCAGCGCGGTGGGCCCTCGACGGGTCTGCCGACCAAGACCGAACAGGCCGACCTGCTCCAGGCGCTGTTCGGTCGCAACGGTGAATCTCCGGTTGCCGTGGTCGCACCGCAGTCGCCCGCCGACTGCTTCGACATGGCGCGGGAGGCGGCCCGCATCGCCGTCACCTACCGGACTCCGGTGATGGTCCTGTCCGACGGTGCGATAGCGAACGGTTCGGAGCCGTGGCGCATTCCGGACGCCGATGCCCTTCCGGTGATCGAACCAGGATTCGCCACGCCACCGGAGGACGGCGACTCCGGCCACCTGCCCTACGCGCGGGACCCCGAGACACTCGCCCGGGACTGGGCGATCCCGGGAACCCCCGGGCTGGAACACCGTATCGGTGGTCTCGAAAAGGCCAACGGGACCGGTGACATCTCGTACCACCACACCAATCACGAACTGATGACCCGGGTTCGGGTCGCCCGGATCGCAGGCATCGCCGTACCCGACCTCGTGGTCGACGATCCCGACCACGACGCGCAGATCCTCGTCCTCGGATGGGGGTCGTCGTACGGCCCGATCGGGGAGGCTGTCCGCCGGGCGCGCCGCGGGGGTCATTCGGTCGCCCGCACACACCTGCGTCATCTCAATCCCATGCCCGCGAACCTGGGCGACGTGCTCGCGGGATATCGGCGCGTGCTGGTTCCGGAGATGAACCTCGGTCAACTGTCGATGCTGCTGCGCGCCCGATACGACGCCGACATCCAACCCGTGACCAAAGTTGCGGGGATGGAGTTCCGTGCCGACGAACTCCACGAGGCTTTGCTCGAGGAATTCGACGACACACTGCGGAACACCGAATCCGCAAAGACCCCAGCCGCTGTCGCCGCGGCCGTCACCCGCTGACGCCACCGAAGATCGGAGATCCGAACTCATGACGGGAACGATTCACAACGGTGCGGATCACGAGGGCGGCATTGCGGGAAGGGAACTGGGTTTGAGCGGCCTCGCTCATGTTCCGCGCACCGACGTGCCGCAGAAGCCGAAGGACTTCACCTCCGACCAGGAAGTTCGGTGGTGCCCCGGATGCGGCGACTACGTCATCCTCGCAACGGTCCGAAACATGCTGCCCCAGTTGGGTCTCGCGAGAGAGAACATCGTGTTCATCTCCGGAATCGGGTGTGCGGCGCGTTTCCCCTACTACCTCGACACCTACGGCGTGCATTCCATCCACGGTCGCGCACCGACCCTGGCAACCGGACTGGCCGTCACGCGGCCGGACTTGTCTGTGTGGGTCGTCACCGGTGACGGCGATGCGCTGTCGATCGGGGGCAACCACCTGATCCATTCCCTTCGGCGCAACGTGAACATGCGGATCCTGTTGTTCAACAACAGGATCTACGGGCTGACAAAAGGGCAGTACTCGCCCACGTCGGAGGTCGGGAAGGTCACCAAATCGACGCCGATGGGTTCGGTCGACGCGCCGTTCAACACCATGTCGCTGGCGCTCGGCGCCGACGCGAGTTTCGTCGGCAGAGCCCTCGATTCGGATCGGGACGGGCTGACGGAAGTGTTGCGTGCCGCGGCGCACCACCGCGGCGCGGCGTTCGTCGAGATTCTGCAGGACTGCCCGATCTTCAACGACGGATCGTTCGACGTGCTCCGTAAGGAAGGTGCCGGGGCGCGGATGATTCACGTTCGGCACGGAGAGCCGATCATCTTCGGAACCGACGACGAACTCTGCGTGGTACGAAAGGGTTTCGGACTGGCCGTCGCGCAGCGCACCGAGGTGGATTCCGGCGAGGTCATCGTCCACGACGCGTATACCGACGACTTCGAATATGCCTACGCCCTGTCGCGCCTGTCGGATCAGAATCTCCGGTACACCGTCACCGGTGTCGTGCGCGCGGTGCACCGGCCGGCGTACGACGACGGCGTGCGCGACCAGGTGGTGCAGGCGAAAAGCGATGTGCCGGCAGATCTCCAGCGACTCCTCGACGGGCCGCACACCTGGACCGTGGCCTGACGCTGCCCTACGTGCGCCGCGTCACCCGTGGATGATCCGGCCGCCGATGACGGTCGCGCGCACGGCGGACGACGAGGGTTCCTCGAGGACTTCGGCGAGGGGCGCGTCCAGCAACACCAGGTCCGCAGGCTCGCCGCGCCGGATCGATCGCGGCGGCCCACCCGGATCTTCCGCCGGTGCCAGGAAGGCGGCGAGCGCCTGGATCGGATCGAGTCTTTCCGCAGGACCGATGACCGCACCCGACTCCGTCGCCCGTGTCG
>JAEZDV010000261.1 GCA_023417985.1 Actinomycetes bacterium
CTGCACCCGGGTTCCGGCACCTACGGCGTCGGTGATCGACCGGTAGCCGTGGGCTCGGAGTTTGCGTGCGATGCCGTTGTTGATCCGGCGCGCCCACAGACCGCCTCCGTAGATGAAACCGGTGTAACCCTGCACCAGCGACGCGCCCGCCAGGATTCGCTCCCACGCCTGTTCCGCGGTCTCGATGCCGCCGACCGACACGATCGCCAGCCGCCCACCGACGCGGGTGTGGAGTCGTCGCAGGACTTCGAGCGAACGTGCCGCGACCGGCGGGCCCGACAGCCCGCCTGCCCCGATCTCCTCGATTCGCGCCGGATCGGTGCGGAGGCCGTCGCGGCGGATCGTCGTATTGGTGGCGACTATGCCGGCGAGTCCCAGTTCGAGCGCGAGGTCGGCGACCGCGTCGATGTCGTCGTCCGACAGATCCGGCGCGATCTTCACGAACACCGGCACCGTCACGGTGTCGAGCACCGCCGCCAGCAGCGGACGCAGGGACTCGACGGCTTGCAGGTCACGTAGGCCCGGCGTGTTCGGGGAGGACACGTTGACCACCAGGAAGTCGGCGAGTGGGCCGAGCAGACGAGCGCTCTCGGTGTAGTCGGCGGTCGCGTCGGCGGCGGGCACGACCTTCGTCTTACCGATGTTCGCGCCGATCGGCACGGTGCGACGACGCTGCCGCAGCCGATTGGCGGCCTCACCTGCGCCGTGGTTGTTGAAGCCCATCCGGTTGACCAGAGCGCGATCCGCAGGGAGGCGGAACAGGCGTGGTGTGGGGTTGCCGGGTTGCGCCTGCGCGGTGACGGTGCCGATCTCGGCGAATCCGAAACCCAGAGGTCCCCACACGTCGACTCCGGTGGCGTCCTTGTCGAAGCCTGCCGCGAGCCCCAGCGGCGCGGGGAAGTCCACCCCGGCCACGGTGTTGCGCAGGATCGGATCGTCGGCGACGAGAAGCTTCGAGACGAGCGCCCGGGTGGGGGCGAATCGGGTCACGAGACGCATCGCGAAGAATGCGAGGTGGTGAGCCCGCTCCGGCGGGAGAAGGAACATCAGCCGAAGAAGCAAGCGGTACACGGACAACTCCCTGCAGGCCCGGCGACGGCCGGGATCGGATCAGCGGACGGTGGGTTGGGGGACAGATTGGCCGGTTTTGCGCCGGCGGAGCAGCACTCGGCGGCTGCCGTCGGGATACAGGCGCAGGCGCGTCAACTCCCAGCCGTGGAACTCGGCGGAAATCGCCAGGCGAAGCGACGCGCTCACCCGGGACACATCGCGCGGAAGGCGCAGCGGTGCGTATTCGTACTCGTCGTTACTGGTGTCCCAGTCGACGGGGAGTCGGGTGAACCGGCTGAATCGCTCGTTTGCCATCTCTACCCTTCGATCGGGATCCTCTGCAGTCCGTCGCCGGTCGCCGAGGCGATCACCAGCGTCCCATCCGCCGGGTCGACGGCAACCGAATTCGGCTGACGCACGGTCGCGAAACGATGGCGTTCCTCCGCGGTCCCGGTCGACAGATCGTAGCCCACAACCTCGTTGCTTCCGGTCAGCGTCACCCACACCAGATCACGCTGCTCGTCGTATGCCACAGCGTACGGAGCCGGACCGACGGGGTAGCGCTGCCGCAGGATCAGTTCGTCGATGGTGTAGACGAGCAGTTCGTCCCCGGCCGTATCGGTCACCAGCACCCGGCCGTACGGGTCGGTGGTCAACTGCGTCGCGCCGCGTCCGGCACGCAATGCCGCGCCGAGATGCGCGTCCTCGATATCGATCGAGGTCAGCGACGTCTGGCGACGGTCGAGGGCTGCAACCGAATCACCGCTCACGGCGATCAGGTCCGCCGAGGCGAGCCCACCGATGCTTTCGGCCACCGCGCCGGTGCCCGGATCGACGATCAGTACGCGGCCGTCGGAGGTGCCGACCGCCCAACGGCCGTCGCCGAGCACGGCAGCCGAGACCGCGTCGCCGTCGACGGGAACTTCGGTGACCGTGCCGTCGGCGGTGTCGATCCGCGCGACGACACCCGATGCGGGAGCGAGGATCGTGCCGTCCGGTCCGGCGGCGAGAGTGGCCGCCGCGGCCGGGAGCTCTGCGACCCGAGGTTCGGCGTCGGCATTGTCGAGCAGCAGGAGGCGGGTCCCCTCGTCGGCAAGAGCCGCCAGAGTCCCGGATTCCCCGACGACCACGTCGTCGACGCGATACTCGAAGGGGCGCACCGTCCCCGCGGGGGTGGGGGTCACGCTGGGCGCGACGGCTGGGGTCGCCGGTTCGATGGTCTGGATCGTTTCGGACGCGTCGTCCGCCGAGCATCCGGTGAGGACAGCCACCGCGACCCCCAACACCAGTGCGGTCCCACGGATACCCGGTCTGGCCATCTTTCTCGCTCCTCGTTGTCGCGCCGACTCGCGCGCCGACCCGATCCGCATCGGCGCGTCACGATCCAGTGTTCCTGATCGGCGTACCTCCGCTGCATCCGGCTCGGACACCACTGTGGCGAGCTGTGACGACCGACTCAGTCCGCGTCGGGCCGGGCCCCCGGGGTCGCGCGTCGCGGCAGGACGAGGGGAGTGCCGGTTTCCGGGTGCCGGGTTATTCGGATCGGATACTGGTAGACCCTCGAGAGAAGTTCTTCGGTCAACACCGACGTCGGCGGGCCGTCTGCCAAGATCGCACCGCGTCCGAGTACACAGATCCGGTCGGCGTACGCGGCCGCGAGTCCCAGATCGTGCAGCACGACCACCACCGCATGCCCACGGTCGGCGCGATCCCGAACGACTTGCATCACGGACTCCTGGTGACCGATGTCGAGCGCCGCAGTGGGTTCGTCGAGCAGCAGTGTCTCGGTGTCCTGCGCGAGAACCCGTGCGAGTGCCACCCTTGCCCGCTCACCGCCGGACAGTGCGGGGAACGGCCTGTCGGCGAGGTGGCCGACATCGCAGGTGGCGAACACGGCTGCGACGGCGCGGTCGTCGTCGCACTGTCGCGGGGTGCGCGCCCATGCGGCGCGGCCCATCTGCACGACCTGCCGGGCGGTGAAGGGGAATCCCACGGCGTGCTGCTGCGGCAGCACCGCGCGTCTGCGTGCCAGCGCGAGGGGAGACCAGTCGCCGAGCGGCCGGCCGTCGACTTCGACGCTTCCCCCGGTGATCGGGAGGTCGCCGGTCAGCGCGGCCAGCAGGGTGGATTTGCCGGCACCGTTGGGACCGACGAGCGCGACCACCTCACCGGTCCGCACCTCGAGGTCCACGCCGCGCAGAATCTCCCGGGTGCCCCGGCTCAGTTCCACGCCGACAGCTCGCATCGTGGTGGTGCCGTGGCCGGATCGCCGGGGGATTGCGACGTCCTGGCGTCGGTGCAGGAGCCGGTTCATGCCCAGCCTCCCTGCTGCGCACGGGTACGACGAAGCATCCAGAAGAACGCGGGGCCACCGATCAGGGCGGTGATCATGCCCAACGGCAGGTCGGCGTTGTCGACGAGGGTGCGCGCTCCGAGGTCGGCGGCGAGGAGAACCAGGGCACCCGCAAGGGCGCTCGCGCACAACAGCACCCGATGAGCGGGGCCGAGGAGCATGCGCATCAGGTGCGGGACCACCAGCCCCACGAACATGATGATTCCGGTGAAGGCCACCGCAGCGCTGACGAGTACCGCCACGACGACGATCGAGGCCTGCCGAACCCGCTCCACGTCGACACCGAGGTGACGGGCCACGTTCTCCCCGAGCGCGAGGAGGTCGAGCTTGGGGGCGAGCACGATGGCAGCCGCGATCCCGACGGCGGTCAGTGGGGCCACGACGGCGACGGTGTCCCATGTCGCGCCTCCGAGACTGCCGAGCTGCCAGAAGACGATCTGATCGCGTGCGGCGGGATCGGCGACGAACGTGAAGAGCGCGATGAGTCCGCCGGCGACCGCGTTGACGGCGACGCCGGTCAGGATGACCGTGACGACCTCGGTCCGTCCGTCGGAGCGCGACAACATGTAGACGAGCGCTGTGGTGATCAGTCCGGATACGAGCGCGGCCCACGCGAGCGACCAGCCCGAGGTGAACGCGCCGCCGAGCACGATGACCGCGGACGCGCCGACCGCGGCACCCGAGGACACCCCGATCACGCCGGGTTCGGCGAGCGGGTTGGCGAAGATGCCCTGCAGGAGCGCGCCGGAGCAACCGAGTGCGGCTCCGACGAGCATTGCGAGCACGGCGCGCGGGAACCGCACCTCCCACAACGTCACTTCACCGGCGGGATGAGCAGGCATCGGCCCGATATCGAGTCCCGCGCGGTGCAGGAGGCTGCCGACCACTTCCGCCGGACTCGTCGGCACCTGCCCGAGGCACGCGGACACGACCGCCAGGATCACCAGCGACGCTCCGAGTCCTGCGAAGACGACGGCGGCACGGCCGAGCCCGGCCCTGCGCACAGCGCGGTCGTTGGCAGGGTCGCCGGAGGAGGCGGTCGAGGTTCCGCCGTGGCGACCCGCGGTCATGCGGTGTCCCTCTGGTACAGCGTCTCGACCAGGGCAGCGAGCACTCTCCCGGTGTCGGGGCCGAAACTCAGCAGCACCGAGTCGTCCATGTCGACGATGTTCTGTGTTTTGCCCGCCGGGGTCTGCGTGACGCCCGGAAGGGCTGCCAATCCGTCCGGTCCACCGACGGATTCCAGGCTGTGGGTCATGATCAGAATCACATCGGGTGCGGACGCGATCATGGCCTCGCTGGTGATCGGGACGAACTGGGATTCGAGACCGGCGACGACGCCCGCGTCGCGGGCACCGGCGGCAGCGAGAAGGGCGTCTGCGCCCGACCCGGGCCCACCGAGCATCTTGATGGCAGAACCGCGCAGGTAGAGGAAGGCGACGGTCAGTTCGGGGTGATCGGAGGGCACGGATTCGCGCGCGGCGGTGATCTCGTCGAGTGTGCGCCGGGCCAGCGCGGTGCCGGCGCTGGGCACGCCGAGCGCTGCCGCGACCGTCTCGATTCCGGGAGCGACGGTGTCGAGAGTGCGCTCGGGGTCGACGAACACCACCGGAACACCGGTGGCCCGGATCTGTTCCTGCACAGCGAGGGGGCCGACGGAGGTGTCCGTGAGGACCACCGTCGGATTCAGCGCGAGGATGGCTTCGGCATTGAGGCCGTGGCCGCCCGGGGTCACGTTGGGGATGTGCTCACCGGCCGGGAAGATCGCGGTGGACCGGCCGACGATGTTGTTCCCGAGTCCGAGCGAGTACACCGTCTGCGCGAGGGTCCCGGAGCGATCGGCGACCACGATCCGGGAGATGTCGGTGACGGTGACGTCGACGCCGTCGGCACCGCGCACGGTGGCCGGCAGATGAGGCGACGGAGTGGTGCCGATGGGGCGGGGATTGCGGTCGTCGACCACCGCGGTGCGGTGCCCCGTCGCCACGGCGAGCGACGGGCTGTCGCTGCCGGGAGCGCTGCATGCCCCGGCGAAGACGGTGGCCAGGGCGAGAAACAGAACGGTCAGGGTGGTGCGAGGTGAGACGGGCATCGATCAGACCCGGACCCGGTAGCGGTCGATGTTCCCGGCGAGATCCTGGAACAGTGCGCGGTTGAGGCCGTAGACGAGGATCGCTTCGTCGATCACTGCCTGCTGCTGTGCGGCATCGAGAGGCGCGCAGTCCAGCTTTGCGCGATACGCGTCTTTGAAGGGCTTGGGCTTGGGGATGTCGTCGAAGATGTAGAAGCGCAGACCGTCGCGCTGGTAGCCGTACGCGCGCTCGAGCATCCGCCGGATGATCTGCCCGCCGGACAGGTCGCCGAGATACCGCAGGTAATGGTGGGCGAGAAACGCTTCCGGCGACGATGCGGCGACCTGCTCGAGTCGCTGCACGTACGACACGGTGGCGGGGAGCGGGGTGATCCGGTTGCGCCAGTCGTCACCGATCAGGAAACCGAGGTCGGCCTCGAGAGCCGGGATGCGTAGTAATTCGTCCGAGAGGACCGGACCGACGATCGGGTCGTCGGCGTACGTCCGGCCGATGCGCTCGAGCGCGTCGTAGATGAACCACGATTGCGCGATCAGTTCGGCGTGCGCTTCGACGGTGAGCTTGCCCTCGAGCAATTCGGAGACGAACACCGAGTTCTCGGTCTCGCTGTGGGCCTGTTTCGTATCGATCTTGATGCGCTCGGAAAATCCGGCGATCTCGACAGCGGCCATCGGCCGACCTCCCTGAATTTCGCACAACCTCGAACGTTTAGGGAGAGGGTAGCCTAACCTTCGTCGTTGTGACCAGGGGGATGTCGGTGGCTACGCGCTCACATCGTCGAGTGCGGCGGCGATCGCCGGGGGCAATGCCAGTTCTTCCGCGACGAGGACGCCGGTCAGCTGAGCCAGGTCACGCGCGCCCACCAGGGTGGATGCCACCTGTGGCCGGTCGCGGACCCAGGCCAGCGCCACCGCTAAGGGGGAGGTACCCAGGCCATCGGCGGCAGTTGCGACCGCATCGACCACCCGCACCGCGGACTCGGTGAGATACCTGCGTACCTCTTCGGCGTGCACCTCGTCGGCGCCGCGCGAGTCC
The DNA here is from genome assembly GCA_023417985.1 of Actinomycetes bacterium. Taxonomy (GTDB): domain Bacteria; phylum Actinomycetota; class Actinomycetes; order Mycobacteriales; family Mycobacteriaceae; genus Rhodococcus. The sequence goes on from JAEZDV010000261.1 coordinate 6,529, forward strand.
GCCGGCACACCCGACCGGTACTTGCCGGTGAGCACACCGCCGGCGAGCGGGACCGCCGCGAACACCCCGACACCGTGATGAGCGGCAGCCGGAACCAGTTCTTCCTCCACGCCGCGCGCGAGCAGCGAGTATTCGACCTGTGTGCAGACCAGCGGCGCGGGGCGCTGTGCGACCGCGGCCGCCGTCGCGAGTTGCCAGCCGAGAAAGCCCCGAACCCCCACATAGCGGACGCGGCCGCTCGCAACCGCGAACTCGAGCGCGGTGGCAACCTCTTCGACGGGTGTGTGCGGATCCCACGTGGCCACCTGCCACACGTCGAGATGGTCGGTGCCGAGCTCACGCAGCGTCGTATCGAGCTGGGTCAGCAACCCGCCACGGGAACAGTCGACGCGACCGGATCCGATCTTCGTCGTGTCGATACCGGAACTTCCCGACAAGACGAGTTCGTCACGCGGGACGACGTCGTCGAGGAGTTCGGCGAGGATGCGCTGCGACACCCCGTCCCCGTAGGCAGGGGAGGTGTCGACGAGCGTGCCGCCCGCGTCCACGAAGGCCGACAGTTGTGCCGCTGCCTCGTCGCCGTCGGTGCCACGACCCCACGTCAGAGTGCCCAGCCCGAGTCGCGACACGCGTAACCCGCTTGCACCTACAGTCCTGTATTCCATACCGGCCGCGCTACCTCCCAGCATCGGGATCGTGCGGTACCGCACCGCTGTCCCCGGGGCGCCAGCCTAGTGCCGGCGTTCAC
>JAEZDV010000271.1 GCA_023417985.1 Actinomycetes bacterium
CCGGTGGGGGTGCCGGGGTGCCGTTGGTTGCGCGGGTGCGGCCGGCGCAGGTGCCGTTGTCGTTGGCGCAGCAGCGGATGTGGTTCCTGAATCGGTTCGATCCGGATTCCACCGCATACAACATTCCGCTCGCCCTGCGAATGACCGGTGCACTGAACGTCGGAGCGCTTCGCGACGCGGTCGCGGATCTGGTCTCCCGGCACGAATCACTGCGCACCGTCTACCCGGAGACGGAGTCCGGCCCCGTTCAGCGCATCCTCCCGGCGGCGCAGGCGTCGGTGGACCTGACCCCGGAAGATGTCACGGCGACAGACCTCGAGGCTCGGATGCGCGAGATCGTCTCGGCCGGATTCGACGTGACGACGAACGTGCCCGTGCGTATGCACTTGCTGCGCGTGACCGACGAGGACCATGTGCTGGTGACGGTCGTGCACCACATCAGTGGCGACGGGTCCTCGATGGTGCCGCTGGTGCGTGACGTGATGACGGCGTATTCCGCGCGCACCGCCGGAACCGAACCGGCCTGGGCGCCATTGGAAGTGCAGTACGCGGACTACGCGCTGTGGCAGCGCGAGGTGCTCGGCTCCGAAGACGACCCGGACTCGACCGCCGCGAAGCAGCTCGCCTATTGGCGTGAGTCTCTGGCCGACCTGCCCGACCAGCTGGATCTCCCGCTCGATCGACCGCGGCCGGCACTGCAGAACTTCCGCGGTGACCGTGTGGAGTTCCGCATCGGTGCCGACCTGCACGGTGAGCTACGCGACCTCGCTCGGGCGCAGAACGCCACGGTGTTCATGGCCGTGCATGCCGCGTTCGCGGCGCTACTCGCCCGGCTGTCGGGTGCCGGCGACATCGCGGTCGGCACACCCATCGCGGGCCGTGACCAGCAGGCCACCGACGACCTCATCGGCATGTTCGTCAACACGCTCGTGCTGCGGCTGCAGGTGGACGGCGGCAACTCCTTCGGTGATCTGCTCGTCGCCGCCCGTGAAACGGATCTGCAGGCGTTCGCGCATGCCGATATACCGTTCGAACGACTCGTCGAGGTCCTCAATCCGGCGCGCTCGACAGCACGGCACCCGCTTTTCCAGGTCGGGTTCTCGTTCCAGAACCAGCGCCGCTCGGAACTCGAGCTGCCGGGTCTGGACGTGGTGCCGATCGACCTCGAAGGTGGCGTCGCACAGTTCGACATGCACCTGATTGTCACCGACCGTTACCGCGAGGACGGCACGCCGGACGGGATCGACGCCGTCCTCACCTACGCGACGGATCTGTTCGAGCGGGAGACCGTGGAAGCGGTCGCAGACAGGTTCGTGCAGCTACTCGGTGCGTTCGTCGAGGATCCCGCTGCGCCGGTCGGTGACCACCTGCTGCTTCTCCCGTCCGAGCGCCACGATCTCGCCGCACGGAACGAGACCACCCACGACACCGGCGTATCCACCACCCTCGTCGACCTGTTCGACGAGCAGGTCGCCACCCGGCGCGATGCCGTGGCCCTCGACTACGAGGGCCGGCAGTGGACGTACGGCGAGTTCGACTCGTCGGTGAACCGGCTCGCCCGATATCTGATCTCGCTCGGTGTGGGACCCGAAGATCGTGTCGCACTTGCAGTTCGGCGTTCTCCTGAACTGCTGGTCGGGATGTATGCGATCGCCAAGACCGGCGCCGCGTACGTGCCCGTCGACCCCGCGCAGCCTGCCGAGAGGAACGCGTACATCCTCGACGCTGTTGCACCCGCGGTGATCGTCACGACGAGTGCGGACCCGGTCGGACACGGACAGGTTCGGGTGGTCGAACTCGACCGCGTCGACCTCTCCGATGTCGCGGACACACAGGTCACCGATGTCGAGCGGACCGCGCCCCTACGGCCGGACCACACGGCCTACGTGATCTTCACATCGGGTTCGACGGGCAGGCCGAAGGGCGTTGCCGTTCCGCATGCCGCGATCGTGAACCAGTTGCTGTGGAAGCGCAGCTTCTTCGGACTCGGCCCGGACGATGCCGTGCTCCTCAAGACGGTCGCCACCTTCGACCTGTCGGTGTGGGAGTTCTGGTCGGCGCTCACGTCCGGGGCGCGGCTGGTCGTGGCAACGGCGGACGGGCATCGGGACCCCGACTACCTGCTCGGACTGCTGCGGGATCGCAATGTCACCACGTTGCACACCGTTCCCTCCATGCTGTCGATGCTCATGACCGTGGCGGCCGGCCCGCTTTCCCCGTCGCTGCGTCGCGTCCTCGCGATCGGTGAGGCCCTGCCGGCTCCGGTGGCACAGCAGTTCCGGCAGGCGAATTCGGCGGCGCTGTACAACCTGTACGGTCCGACCGAAGCTGCCGTGTCGGTCACCGTTCACGAGGTCGACGATGCAGACACGGTCATCGTCCCGATCGGTGTGCCCGAGTGGAACACCGCCGTCCACGTTCTCGACGGGCGGTTGCGTCCGGTCGCCCCGGGTGTGGCAGGCGAGTTGTACCTCGCGGGGGCTCAACTGGCGCGTGGCTACCACGACCGCCCCGACCTGACGGCCGACCGATTCGTCGCGGATCCGTTCGGCGGCGGACGGATGTACCGCACCGGCGACATCGTTCGATGGAACCGGGACGGCCGACTCGAGTACCTCGACCGCGCCGACTTCCAGGTGAAGATTCGCGGATACCGGATCGAACTCGGCGAGATCGAGGTTGCTCTGCGCGACCTCACGGACGTGCGGGACGTCGCTGTCGTGGTGCGCTCCGACGCCCGGACCGGCGACCGGCTGATCGCCTACGTCGTTCCGGCCGATGGGCGATTCGACGAGAACGATGTCCGTTCCGCACTTGCCGAACGGCTTCCGTCGTACATGGTGCCGTCGGCGTTCGTGGAACTCGATGCGCTGCCGCTCAGCACCAACGGCAAACTCGACCGGGCGGCACTGCCCGATCCCGGCGTCGAGGCAGGCGAGTTCCGCGCACCGACCAATCCGGTCGAGGAGGTCGTCGCGGATGCAGTGGCCGAGTTGCTCGGTGTGGAGCGGGCTGGTCTCGACGACGACTTCTTCGCCCTCGGCGGCAATTCCCTGCTCGCGACGCAACTCGCGGCACGCCTCGGCGCGGCGCTCGACACGAAGGTGGCCGTGCGCAAGGTGTTCGAGGCACCCACGGTGGGGGCTCTTGCCGCCCATATCCAGCCTTCCGTCGGGGTGGGGGCTCGCGCCCCCCTCGTTGCCGGACCGCGGCCCGAACGTATTCCGTTGTCGTTGGCGCAGCAGCGGATGTGGACCCTGAACCGGGTCGATCCCGACTCCGGTGTCTACAACATCCCGGTTGCCGTGCGCTTGACCGGTGAACTCGACACCGAGGCCCTCCAGAACGCGGTCTTCGACCTGTTCGCGAGGCACGAGGTACTCCGGACCGTCTACCCGGACACCGCGGACGGCCCCGTGCAGGTCGTCCTGCCGGTTGCGAAGGCCGTTCCGGCTCTGACCCCGATCGATGTGACGCCCGGCGAACTCGTCGACCGTCTCACCGAGATCCTCGGCGCCGGATTCGACGTCACCGGTTCGCTGCCTCCGGTGCGGATGGCGGTGTTCCGGATCTCGGCGAGCGAACATGTGCTGGCCGTGGTCGCGCACCACATCGCCGCGGACGGTTACTCGATGCGACCGCTCGTCCGCGACGTGATGCTCGGCTACACCGCCCGTGCGCAGGGACAAGCCCCGGGCTGGGAGCCACTCGAGGTCCAGTACACGGATTACACGCTCTGGCAGCAGTCCGTCCTCGGTTCCGAGGACGATCCGGACAGCGAACTGTCACGTCAACTCGATTACTGGGCAAGTGAACTCGCGGGTGCACCCGAAGTGCTCGAGCTCCCCACCGACCGTCCGCGACCGGCCCGGCAGTCCACCGCGGGTGCATCGATCACCTTCGACGTCGGTGAGGAACTCGCCGTCCGTATCGAGAAGGTCGCACGGGAACACCACGCCACCGTATTCATGGCGATGCACGCTGCCTTCGCGGTGCTGCTCTCCAGGCTGTCCGGCAGCGACGACATCACCGTGGGCACTCCGACGGCGGGTCGTGGTGAAGAAGCGCTCGACGGTCTCGTCGGCATGTTCGTCAACACCCTGGTGCTCCGCACCCGCGTCCCCGGTTCGTCGACGTTCTCGGACATGCTGGAACAGGCCAGGGAAAAGGATCTCGCCGCGTTCGGCAACGCGGACGTGCCGTTCGAACGGGTCGTGGAACGTCTCGGCGTGCGCCGGAGCAGCGCGTACACTCCGCTGTTCCAGGCGATGCTTACGTTCCAGAACATCCAAACCGGGACATTCGAACTGCCGGGTCTGGCAGTGACGCCGCTCGAGACGGGCGTAGACCAAGCGAAATTCGATCTGCAGTGCACAGTCGTCGAACAGTTCTCGCCCGATGGTGCGCTTCAGGATCTCGACGTGACCTTCACGTACGCCACGGCGTTGTTCGACGCGGCAACGGTGGAAACGTTCGGTCGTCGCTTCGTCAGAATCCTCGACGCCGTCGCCACCGACCCTCGCACAGTGCTGCGGTCGATCGACATCCGTTCGGACGAGGAACGTGCGCGTGCCGCACGGCCGCAGAAGGCGCGAACGGTGGCGGATCTTCCCGCACTCGTGACGGAAGCAGCCACGGTCGCGCCCGACACGGTCGCCTTCGCGCACGGTGAACGCGAAGTCACATTCGGTGAGTTCGCGGGACGCCTGGACACGATGACGACGACCACTGGCGGTGCGCTGACCGCGGAAGCGCTCGTATCGGTGGTGCTCAACGGGTTGGTGCCGGGAATGCTGCCAGAACTGGGGGCGGACGGCCTCGCGCAACTCGTGCGTCAGGTGATCGCCCTGGCGGAGGAAGTGATCTCCGCGGATTAGTTCTGCGTCGGTCCGTTCGGGATAATCGAGGATCGAATGTCGTTCGACGCTCGGACAGTACCGTCGGGGGTCGCGTGAGCGATACAGCGAGCGCAGGTTATTTCAGGAGGATGGGGTAGATGACGAGTGACGTGGCGGGCAATCCGGCGTTGGCAATCGGCGATCTGCCTCGGGTGCTCGCCGCCGTGGCGGACGTCGAGCCCGGCCGTGTAGCCCTCGTCGACGGCGAGACCCGGCTTACCTACGGCAGCCTGCACCAGGAGATATCCACCCTCGACGCGGCGATGGGTGGCGCGCTCGGGTTCGACGCTCTCCTCCCTGTCGTGCTGTCGAACGTCGCCCCCGGACTACTCGGGGGTGCAGGGCTTCCCGCGGTCGTCGAGTCGCTTCTCTCCGACGCCCTGGTGGTGCTCGGAGACGACGCGGTCGCGCCGGTGGTAGCCGACCCGAACACCCTCGCTGCAAAGTTCGATGCGCAGGTCGCGGCGACACCGGACGCGACGGCGCTCCGATTCGAGAACGACACCCTGACCTATCGCGAGTTCGATGCGCGCGCGAATCGCCTCGCGCGGCACCTGATCGACCTCGGTGTGGGGCCCGACGTTCGCGTCGGTCTCGCCGTCCGGCGGTCGCTCGAGTTGCTCGTCGGCATGTACGCGATCGTCAAGGCCGGTGGCGCTTACGTGCCTCTCGATCCCGATCACCCGGCCGATCGGCTTGCCTACGTCCTCGAGATCGCCGAACCCGCAGTCGTCGTCACGACCGCACGAGACGACGTGGACCTGCCTGCCACGGTCCTGACGGTGGCGGTCGACACGATCGACCTGTCGGGCGTCTCCGACGAACCCGTCCGGCCCGAGGAGCGGACGGGCGCGCTGACCGCCGACCACCTGGCGTACGTCATCTTCACCTCCGGATCCACGGGGCGTCCCAAGGGCGTGGCAGTCGAACACCGTGCGATCGTCGCGAACATCGCCTGGCGCCAGGCCGAGTACGGAATGTGCGCCGACGACGTGGTCGTGCAGAAGACCCCGTTCACGTTCGACGTTTCGGTGTGGGAGTTCTTCTGGCCGCTACAGGTGGGAGCGTGCCTGACGATCGCAGCGCCCGATGGCCATCGCGATCCCGGGTACCTCGCCCGCACCATGATCGACCACGGCGTGACCATCGCTCACTTCGTACCGTCGATGCTCGCGGTGTACCTCGAGGAGCCTGCCGCTGCATCGGTGACCTCCCTGCGCTATGTCTTCGCGTCCGGTGAGGCGCTGCCTCCGCAGACGGTGGCGCGGTTCCATCAACTGTCCTCGGCGAGCCTGCACAATCTGTACGGGCCCACCGAAGCCGCGGTCGACGTTACCTACTACGCCACCGCGCCCGGCGACACCGTCGTCCCTATCGGCGCGGCGGTTGCCGACACCGGTCTCTACGTTCTGGATGAGGGTCTGCGTCCGGTTCCGGACGGATCCGAGGGCGAGTTGTACCTCGCCGGGGTCCAGTTGGCGCGTGGCTACCTGCAACGCCCCGATCTGACCTCCGACCGGTTCGTCGCAGACCCGTTCGGAGACGCCGGCGACCGCATGTACCGGACCGGCGACCTCGTGAAGACGAACGCCGACGGGCAACTCGAGTACATCGGCCGCACCGACTTCCAGGTCAAGCTCCGCGGACTGCGCATCGAACTCGGAGAGATCGAATCGGCACTGCTCGACCACCCGGCGGTGCGTCAAGCCGTGGTGGTGGTGCACCACGAACCCACCCTCGGCGACCACCTTGTCGCCTACCTCGTCACCGACGGCCGCGAGATCGACCGCACCGAACTCGCAGACGCGGTGCGGCGACGTCTGCCCGACTACATGGTGCCGTCGCTGTTCGTCGCACTCGACGCCTTCCCGCTGGGCGCGAGCGGAAAACTCGATCGAAAGGCGTTGCCGGAACCCGACTTCAGCTCACTCCAGCGGGAGTACCGCGCGCCGTCCACCCCGACCGAACACGCTGTGATTGCTGCCTTCGAGCAGGTTCTCGGCGCCGAACGACTCGGCGTGGACGACGACTTCTTCGACCTCGGCGGCAACTCGCTCAGTGCGACCCGCGTGGTGGCACGCCTCGGTGCCGACCACAACGTCCGTATCGACGTCCGCGAGTTCTTCGATGCGCCGACCGCCGCCGAACTCGCGGCGCTCGTCGACGCCGCAGCGGCTGACGGTGGCGACGAGCGTGCACCGCTGGTTGCACAGGCGCGTCCGGATCGGGTGCCGTTGTCGTTGGCGCAACAGCGGATGTGGTTCCTCAACCGCCTCGATCCCGGTTCTGCGGTGAACAACATCGTGCTGGCGATCCGGCTGGTCGGGCGCGTCGAGGTCGAGGCCCTGTCGTCCGCGGTCTCCGACGTGATCGCCCGGCACGAGTCGCTCCGGACGATCTACCCGGACGATGAGGGGATCGGCAGGCAGCAGGTGCTGCCGGTCTCGGAATTCGTCGTCGACATGACGCCCGAACCGATCTCCCCGAACGACGTGGTCGCCCGCGTCACCGACATCGTCTCCGAAGGATTCGATGTCACCCGTCAGGTGCCGTTCCGGGTGCGGGTGCTGCGCGTCTCTGACCAGGAATACGTGCTGGTGGTGGTGGTCCACCACATCTCCGCCGACGGATTCTCCGCCGGCCCCCTGACACGAGATGTCATGTCTGCCTATGTGTCCCGGGCCTCGGGGAGTGCTCCGCAGTGGGAACCCCTCGAGGTGCAGTACGCCGATTACGCACTCTGGCAGCGCGAGGTGCTCGGGAGCGAGGACGACCCGTCGTCGCTCATGGCACAACAACTCGACTACTGGCGCCGGACGCTGGCGGAGCTTCCCGACGAGCTGGAGCTTCCACGGGATCGCCCGCGCCCCGCGGTGGCGAGCAACCGAGGAGCATCGCACCGGCTCGACGTGGGTCCCGATCTGCGTCGTCGTGTCGCAGAGCTCGCGCGCCGGCAGGGCTCGACCGAGTTCATGCTGGTGCACGCCGCGTTGGCAGTGCTGCTCGGCCGGTTGTCGGGTACCGAGGACATTGTCGTCGGGTCACCTGTCGCCGGTCGCGGGGACGCCGCGCTGGACGATGCGATCGGCATGTTCGTCAACACCTTGGTGCTCAGGACTCCGATCGACACCTCCCGCTCGTTCGACGAGGTGCTCGGCAGCGTGCGCGACGTGGACCTGGAGGCGTTCGCGCATGCGGATGTGCCGTTCGAGCGGTTGGTGGAGGTGCTCGATCCTGCGCGTTCGCAGGCGCGTCATCC
>JAEZDV010000282.1 GCA_023417985.1 Actinomycetes bacterium
GTCGTGCCCGGAGTCGTTGTGACGGCCGCGGACGGACGTGTGGGTGCCGGAGCCGGATCGGTGGCGGACGCAGCGACGGCATCGGGCATCGCGCGGCCCTCGGTCTCGGTCGTGCACGCGGCGAGCGCGGCCGTCGCTGCCACTGCCAGGAAGGCGAGGCCCGCCCGCCGGAGAAAGATCATGTGTGGAGCGTACGGAATGTCTGCTTCGGTTCTTTCGTCCAGGTGGATGATTCCCGCGATCCCGAGCGCGAAGACCGCCGGGGGGTGCGACCATGTGCGCATGGACCTCCCCGTGGTTCCACCCTTGGCCCCGATGCTTGCAAAGGCTGCCGCCACGGTCCCGGCGCAACCCGACGACGCAAACCCAGTGTGGTCGTACGAGCCCAAGTGGGACGGCTTCCGGGCGATCGCGTTCCGCGACGGCGACGAGGTGGTGTTCTCGTCCCGGGGCGGCAAAGACCTCGCGCGGTACTTCCCCGAACTCGTCGAGGCAGTCCGGGCGGAACTGCCCAGTCGGTGCGTCGTCGACGGCGAAATCGTCGTTCCGCGTGAACGCGACGGGCTCGCCCGCCTGGACTGGCAGGCACTGTCCGAGCGCATCCACCCAGCCGCGAGCCGCGTGGCGCTGCTCGCCGAGCAGACCCCGGCCCGATTCATCGGCTTCGACCTGCTCGCGTTCGGCGACGACAACCTGATGAAGACGCCCTTTTCCGAGCGTCGTGCACGACTGCGCGCCGAAATCGGCAGCGGGCCGAGTTGCCACGTGACGGCGTCGACCACCGACGCGGAGACAGCCGGGCGTTGGTTCGAGGAATTCGAGGGCGCCGGACTCGACGGTGTGGTCGCCAAGCGACTCGACGGCATCTACCGGCCCGACAAGCGGGAGATGATCAAGCTCAAGCACGCTCGGACGGCGGACTGCGTCCTCATCGGGTACCGCAAGCACAAGAGCGTCGACGGCGTCGGGTCCCTTCTGCTCGGCCTGTACCACGACGGTGAACTCGCGATGGTCGGTGGCGCGTCCGCGTTCACCACCGCGAGACGGAAGGAACTGCTCGCGGAACTCGAGCCGCTGCGCGTCGGTGAGGATGTCGTCGCCGAGGGGGAAGCGACCCGCTGGCGGTCCGGGACGGATCGCTCGTGGGTGCCGCTGCGGCCCGAGCGTGTCCTCGAGGTGGCCTACGACCAGATGGAAGGAACCGCGGGAGCGGGGATGCGCTTCCGGCACGCTGCGCGGTTCCAGCGGTGGCGACCGGACCGGGACCCGAAGAGCTGCACCTACGATCAACTGGATGTGCCCGTGAGATACGACCTGGCCGACGTGCTCGACCGGACGGAGGACTGACGGTGGCCGCTGCTCAACGCTCACCCGCGGAAGAACTCGACGTCGACGGAGTTCCGGTGCGGCTGTCGAATCCGGACAAGATCTACTTCCCGGAACTCGGCCCGTCCGGCGGCACGAAACGGCACCTTGTGGAGTACTACCGCACGGTCACCACCGAACTCGGTGCTCCTCTTCTCGGGGCGTTGCGCGACCGGCCCACCCACCTCCAACGGTTTCCCGACGGGATCGGCGGCGAGGAGATCTATCAGAAGCGGGTGCCCGCGAAACGACCCGACCACGTCGCGACGTGCGAGATCACCTTCCCGTCCGGCCGTACCGCGGACGCGCTCCGGGTGCGCAGCGCCGCCGACGTGGTGTGGGCGGCGAATCTCGGCACGGTCACCTTCCATCCCTGGGCGGTGCGTTGCGGTGACGTCGACCGGCCCGACGAACTCCGCATCGACCTCGATCCACCCGACGGGACGGGCTTCGCCGAGGCCCGCGCCGTGGCACTCGAGGTGGTGCGGCCGCTGTTCGACGAACTTGGACTGACCGGATTTCCGAAGACCTCGGGAGGTCGCGGGCTGCACATCTACCTGCGCATCGTGCCGGAGTGGGACTTCGTCGGCGTGCGCCGCGCCGGCATCGCGCTCCTGCGGGAGATCGAGCGTCGCAGCGAAGGTCGTGCGACCACATCGTGGTGGAAGGAGGAGCGGGGTGACCGCTTGTTCCTCGACTACAACCAGAACGCGCGCGACAAGACGATCGCTTCTGCCTATTCGGTGCGCCGCACTCCGATCGCGACCGTCTCCACCCCGTTGACGTGGGACGAACTCGCCGACGCCGAGCCCGACGATTTCACGATTGCGACGGTGCCCGATCTGCTCGCGCGGCGCGGCGATCCGATGTCCGCGCTCGACGACCATGCGCACTCGCTCGATGTGTTGCTGGAGATGGCGGATCGGGATGCCACGGACGGACTCGGAGATCTGCCGTATCCACCGAATCATCCGAAGATGCCGGGTGAACCGAAGCGGGTACAGCCGTCGCGGGATACGGACCGGAAGACGCTCGGCTGAGAATTCCGGTGCGCGAGGCAGATTCGCGAACTGATTGCTCCCCGGTCGTTATCTCGTCGGTGTACGCGCCCGTCGTGGCGTCCATAGACTGTCCGGAGTGCAGTTCGTCGGAGCGTCAGGAGGATCCTCACAGTGTCACGCGCGTGGTTGCCGGGTCGGCTGTTCGGGGCCGGTGTGATCGGTGTTGCCGTCGTCGGGGCGGGCCTGATCGTTCCGGGGTCCGCGCTCGCCGCCACTACGTGTGCGGCACCGCCGGGTGAGCCCGCCGAGTCGACCCGGGTCCAGGGCGCCGAGGCGTGCGGGGCGACCACCGACGGGACGGGCGGGGCGTGGAGCCTCGGCGCTGCCGGCGTCGGATTCGCCGATGCAGTCGACGGTGCGTCCGTCGGGGCCGCGGGTTTCGCCGGCGGAGTCGGTGCCGGCGAGAGTCGCGCGGGACAACTCCTCGCAGTGGGGTACGGGTCCGACTCTCTCGCGCTCGGAATGCTCGACGGGCCCGGCATCGCGGTGATCGTCTCCGGCCCGGCGTCGCAAGCATTCGTCGGCGATGCCGATGACCCCGTGCTGTGCGAAGGAGACCTCGCCGCGGCTGTCAATCTCACGACCGGAATGGGTTGCGCGCTTGCGGGCGAGTTCCGCTACGTCACGCCCCCGCCGTTGTGATCTCTCCGCCGTTGTGATCTCGCAGCCCACTTGACCCACCGCCTTTGTGACCGGATGGCGAGAGTGTCGAGAATACAAACAGCCTGTACGCAACCTCTTCCGTTCGGTGCTGTCCGCACGTAACCTACGTCACATGTTCGAGGGCGAGTGTCGATGACGACCGAAGCGGTGCTGACTACGGAGGTCTGCGAGGTCCTACCCGCGCGAACCGAAATGCACGTCCATCCGAGCTTCCTCCCCCTGGCAGACAGGTTTTTTGCGCTCTATCGGCAGCCGCACCACGGCGGCGGCGCGCTCACCGCATATCTGCACGGCGAGAAGGTGCTCGACGTCTGGGCGGGCTGGGCGGACCGCACGCGCCGTTGGTCGCAGGACACGATGGCGCTGTCCTTCTCGACGGGCAAGGGCGTCGCGTCGACGGTCGTACACCGTCTGGCCGAACGCGGACTGATCGACTACTTCGCGCCGGTCGCACAGTACTGGCCGGAATTCGCGGCGGGCGGCAAGGAATCCCTCACCGTCGCAGACGTCATGACGCATCGGTCCGGGCTGCACCGCGTTCGTGGGCTGGTTCCCGGGAAGCGCGGCATCCTCGACTACGACGCGACCGTTGCCGCCCTCGCGGCCGCCGCTCCCGACCGCCGCAGGCACGCGGGCTCGGGGTATCACGCGGTCACGTACGGGTGGCTCGTTGCCGAGATCGTCCAGCGTGTGACAGGTCTGCCGTTCACCGAAGTCGTCGAGCGCGAGATCGCGCGCCCGCTCCGATGTTCCGACTTCTGGTACCGGGTCCCGCACGACGAGCGTGGCCGCATCGCCCGCTTGTTCCCGCGGATCAACCCGGTGGGTCTCGACTGGGGCGTGAGCGCATCGGTGCTCTCCCGGGTCGCGCCGACGCGGGGACTGGTCGAGGCGGCGATGCCTGCCGGATTCGACGAACTCGTTCGCGATCCGGCCGTGCACGATTCGGTGATGCCCGGCTGGAACGGCGTGTTCACCGCACGCTCACTCGCGCGCATGTACGGCGCGATCGCGGCCGGCGGCACGATCGACGGTGTGAAGTTCCTGGATCCGTCCACGATTGCGGCGATGGACCAGGTCCGGGTGCGGAGCCGCGACTACGTGCTGGGAGTGCCGATGGCGTGGCGTCTCGGCTACCACCAGCCGATCTTCGCCAGCCTGGAACGTCCGCGCGGCGCGTTCGGTCACTACGGCGTGGGCGGTTCGGGCGCGTTCGCCGATCTGGATTCGGGGATGTCGCTCGCTTTCGTCACCAACCGCCTCGGTACCGGCGCGATGCCGCTCGGCGACCTGCGCCTCGCACGGCTCGGAGCCCTCGCACGTGATCTGGCCCGCAAGGCATGAGTTCGGCCGCCCGGCCGTCGTAGCGCCGTTTTGCCGAATCGGGCACGGGGATCCGTCGTGCGCGGGAGTATCCGAACCAGAACACGAATCCGTGTTCGGTGGAGAACCCGAGGAGCGCGCGAATGAACCACGTGTATCGAGTGATCGAGGTGGTCGGCTCGTCGACCTCCGGAGTGGACGATGCGATCGCCAAGGCGGTGGCACGGGCCGCGGAGAAGACTCGGCACCTCGAATGGTTCGAAATGGTCAATGTGCGGGGTCACATCGACGACGGAAAGGTCGCGCATACCCAAGTCACGCTCAAGATCGGATTCAGGATAGAGTCGGGAGACGAGTTGGCCCGATAAGGTTATTCTCAGGCACTGAAATGCCCTGCTAGAGTGACGATAACGGCGTTCTCGACCAGAGTTGCAACGTGTTATAGTCTGGGACTCGATCGTCGTACCCCACCGGCACTTTCAGGCAGGTATCCACTGTGGCTTATGTGATCACCCAGGCATGTTGCAACGACGTCTCGTGCGTCGAAGTCTGCCCGGTCAACTGCATCCACCCGACGCCCGACGAAGCGCCGTTCGCTACGACGGAAATGCTCTACATCGATCCCGACACGTGCATCGACTGCGGTGCGTGCGTCGACGAATGCCCCGTCGATGCGATCGCCGCCGACAACGAACTCACTCCCGCCCAGGAGCCGTACCTCGAAATCAACGCCGAGTACTACCGGCGTTACCCGATCGGACCGGACTGGCCGGAGTTGCGGTCCCGCCGGAAGATCCCCGCCGACCTCGGCACCTTGCGGGTCGCGATCGTCGGATCCGGACCCTCCGCGTGCTACGCCGCGCAGGAACTGACTTCCCACTCCGCCGTGCAGGTCGACATCTTCGATCGGCTGCCCACGCCCTTCGGCCTGGTTCGGGCCGGCGTCGCGCCGGATCACCAGAGCACCAAAGGTGTTACGAACGTCTTCCGCAGCGCGATCGGCCACAAGAACACCCAGTGCTACTTCAACGTCGAGGTCGGCACGCACATCACCCACGACGAACTCCTCGCGCATCACCACGCCGTGCTCTACGCCGTCGGCGCGTCCGGCGACCGGCGTCTCGGCATCCCCGGCGAGGATCTGTCCGGCTCGTTTGCTGCCACCGAGTTCGTGGCCTGGTACAACGGGCACCCCGACTACGCCGACCGCACGTTCGACCTGTCGGGAGAACGCGCAGTCATCATCGGTAACGGCAATGTCGCTCTCGACGTGGCCCGCGCCCTCGTCATGAACCCGGACGAACTCGCCCGCACCGATATGGCCGAGCACGCCGTCGAGGCGCTGCGCAACTCCGCGATTCAGGAAGTGGTGGTCGTCGGGCGTCGTGGGCCGGCACAGGCTGCCTACACGAACCCGGAACTGCTGGCGCTCGGCGCGCTGGAAGGCGTCGATGTCATGGTCGATCCTGCCGAGGTCGAACTCGACCCCGTCAGCCGCGCCCTCGTCGACGATCCGGAAGTCGAACCCCGCATCGCGCTCAAGGTGCGGCAGGTCGCCGATTTCGCGCAGAAGAGCCCGACGCCCGGGAACAAGCGCATCGTCCTGCGATACCTCGCCTCGCCCGTCGAGATCACCGGTGACGACGCCGTCACCTCCATCACGCTCGAACGCAACGAACTGGTCGAGGTGGACGGGCGTCTGGAAGCCCGGCCCACGGGCGAGACCGAAACTCTCCCTACGGGTCTGGTGCTGCGCTCGATCGGGTACCGGGGTACCGCGGTGGAAGGGCTTCCGTTCGACGAGCGTCGGGGAGTGCTGCCGAACCAGCTCGGCCGGGTCGTCGATCCCGAGACCGGTGAGCCGGTCCCCGGCGTCTACACCGCCGGGTGGATCAAGCGTGGACCGACCGGCGTCATCGGCACCAACAAGCAGTGCTCCAACGAGACCGTCGAGCAGATTCTCGACGACTTCGTCGCCGGAAAGCTGCCCGAACCTGTCGCCGATCGGGAGAAGCTCGCGACCCTGGTCGCGGAGCGGCGTCCGGAGTATGTCGACTACCGCGGATGGCAGCAGATCGACAAGCAGGAAAAGGCACGCGGTTCGGCTGCGGGCCGGTCACGGCTCAAGTTCGTCTCGGTGGAGGAAATGCTCGCGGCGTCGCGCACCGGTGCCTAGGAATCGGGGCCTCCACCACTTCTGACCTGCGGTGACGCAGGCCGTAATTCTGCTCGCATTGCCCGGTTCGATTACATTTGTGTCTAATGAGCAGTAACGAAAGTGTTACGGCGGGCATTGCGGCGTCGTGACACACCGTCCGACGATGGGTTGTGGAATGGTCGAAAAGCATGTCTTGTCGAACCGTCGCCGCCGTGCTGGACGCCGGTCCGCACGTGTAGCGATGGCGTTCGCCGGCGCCACCGCAGTCGCTCTCACCGCCGCGGGCCCCGCTGTCGCGGTGCCGTTGTGGCCGGGTGGTCCGGAGGTGCCGAGCGTCGAGGATGTCATACGGAGCGTCGTCCCGCAGGGTCCGGGCGCACCTCAGTTGCCGCCGCAGTTGCTGCCCGCGCAACCTGCCCCGTTCTCCGCGCCGTCGGTGAACCCGTCGAACGGTGAGGTGGTCGGTGTGGCGCAGCCGATCATCATCCGTTTCAACGAGGCCGTCGAGGATCGCGCCGCCGCCGAGCGCGCCATCGAGATCACCTCGGAGCCTGCTGTGGGCGGTCACTTCTACTGGGCGTCGAATACGCAGGTGCGCTGGAAGCCGTTCGAATTCTGGCCGGCGAACACCTCGGTCACGGTCAAGGCCGGCGACTCGCAGTCGTCGTTCACGATCGGCGATGCGCTCGTCACTGTGGCGGACAACAACACCAAGACGATCACCGTCACACGCAACGGCGAGGTCGTCCGGACCATGCCTACCTCGTTCGGCAAGCCCGGGCACGACACTCCCAACGGCACGTACATCGTCGGCGACAAGTTCCGCGAGATGTACATGGATTCGTCGACCTACGGGGTGCCCGTCGACAGCCCGGAGGGTTACCGCACGTACGTGGAGTATGCGACGCGCATGTCCAACAGCGGAATCTTCCTGCACGCGGCGCCCTGGTCGGTGGATGCGCAGGGCAACACCAACGTCAGTCACGGCTGCCTCAATGTGAGCACCGAGGACGGCAAGTGGTTCTACGAGAACTCCAAGAAGGGCGACCCGGTGATCGTGCAGAACACCGCCGGCGGAACCCTCAACGGCTGGGACGGTCTGGGCGACTGGAACCTCTGAGGTCCGCTCTCCCGCGAAGTACGCCCGACGCCCTCTTCCTCCGGCACTGTCGACCGGATCGGAAGAGGGCGTCGCGCTTTCGCGTCGCTGGCGAGTCCGGCCGTCACACCGACGCAAGCGGTTCGGCGACGACGAGTGCGGGACCGTAGGCGTCGCGCTGCTCCGCGCTCAACCCGGAGTCGGTGATCAGCGTGTCGATGTCCTCGACCGCAGTGACTTTCGCGAGTGCACGATGACCGAACTTGGAATGGTCGGCGACGAGCACGGTGCGCGTCCCCGCCTCGATCAGAGCGCGCTTGATCGGTACCTCGAGTGTGTTGGTGTTCGTGACGCCCGCGCGTGGATCGATTGCGTCGGCACCGAGGAAGGTCCAGTCGGCCGAGTACGAGGACATGAATCGCACCGCATGGTCGCCGACGAGGGTGAACACGGACCCGAGCAGTTCACCTCCGGTGACGAGTAGACGTACCTCCGGAAAACTCGCCACGTACTTGGCAATTCGCAGGTCGTTGGTGAGCACGGTCAGCGACGAGTGGTGGCGCAGTGCCACGGCCACCTCGTAGGTGGTCGATCCGCTGTCGAGGACGACGCTGTCGCCGTCGGACACCATCGCTGCAGCCACGGCGGCGATCGCCGACTTCTCGGCCCGCCGTACGTCCTTCTTCGCGGCATAGGGGACTTCGGGTCCCGCGCCCTCCACGGGACGCGCGCCGCCGTGGGTGCGTTCGATCTTTCCTTCACGGGCAAGCGCGTCGAGATCTCGCCGGATCGTGGATGTGTCGACGCCGAGATCGCCGGCGAGAGTCTTCGCATCGACGTAACCGTCGGCGAGCATCCGATGGAAGATCTCACGTCGCCTGGCATTCGCGGTCACGAGTACTCCTCCGGGGGTTCTGCTGACGTCCAGCACTGTCGAGATATTCACGGGTACGGCTTCCGAGGCGACACCCGAAGACAACCGACCACACACAATATGCGCACAGATATTGACACAAACCTCACGAAATGTGCATTATTTCGTGCAGTATATGCGCGAATTCGCGTGATCATAGTGAGCATCACCAGAGTCACCGAGGCTCCGGGCGCCGGGTTCGCGATGCCCCTCCTCCGTGGCGAGGCGAAATGTCGATATGGAGGCGGACAGGCATGCTGAAGTTGGGATACAAGGCGTCGGCGGAGCAGTTCGGGCCGCGTGAGCTGGTCGAACTCGGGGTGCTTGCGGAGGCGCACGGGATGGATTCGGCGACGGTGTCGGATCATTTCCAGCCGTGGCGGCACAACGGCGGTCATGCCCCGTTTTCGTTGGCGTGGATGACGGCGGTGGGTGAACGGACGCAGCGGTTGCAGTTGGGGACTTCGGTGCTGACTCCGACGTTTCGGTACAACCCGGCGGTGATCGCGCAGGCGTTCGCGACGATGGGGTGTCTGTATCCGGGGCGGATCTTCCTCGGGGTGGGTACCGGGGAGGCGCTGAACGAGATCGCCACCGGTTATGCCGGGCAGTGGCCGGAGTTCAAGGAACGTTTCGCCCGGTTGCGTGAGTCGGTGCGGTTGATGCGTGAGTTGTGGCGTGGGGATCGGGTGGATTTCGAGGGGGAGTACTACTCGACGAAGGGGGCGTCGATCTACGACGTGCCCGAGGGTGGCGTGCCGGTCTACATCGCCGCGGGTGGTCCGGTGG
>JAEZDV010000303.1 GCA_023417985.1 Actinomycetes bacterium
GGCGGTAGCGTGGGTTCGAATCCCATCGGGGGTACAACCGGAAGACCCTCCGAGCATGGCTCGGAGGGTCTTTTCGTCGGCAGACCGTTTCTCATACGCTCTTGCGCCGGAACTCGCGGTGGTGGTCCGCGTGCGCCTTCGGCCCGCGAGCCTTGGATTGCGCGTCGAGATGCGCGGTTCCGTGGACGTCACGGTGATTCTTCCGCTCGAGCGCGTCACGGAATTTTTGTTTGAGGCGTTCCTTCTCCGGATCGGTCATGGTGTCCCCTTCCTTCGCCGATGCGTCGAAATGTAGCGCCGGGGGAGCGGCGCTGTCGCCCCATTTATCGGGCCCGGCTCAGCGCGCGGGTGAGGAGAGGTACGCAGCAGTCGTGCCGCCGATCTCCATCGCGGGCATACCCAGCTTGCGGTGGTCCCACGAGCGGACTCGATCGGGTACGACGCGAACCGCGACCCGCTTGGCCATCATCTGCTCGACAGCCGGTCGTGCCTCTTCGGTGTACGGGGCTGTGTAGCGCTCCCAGACGTCGCGGCACACCGCGAAGACGGTGTCGTGGTCGTCGTGCATCTCGGCGTGCCCCTCGAGCGCGACGCCCCGCAACTGGTCGTAGGTGTCACCGGCCTCGACGAGCACGGTGACCCGGTTGTCCCGGCGAAGATTCACGGCCTTCTGCGATTTCGCCTTCGTCTCGAACCAGATCTCCCCGTCCAGCACCGCGTACCACATGGCCACCAGATGGGGCATGTCTGTGGGGCCGAGGGTGGCGAGTGTCGCGACACGGCTGTGGTGGAGGAATTCGGAGATCTCCGGGTCTGTCATGGTGATGTCGGCACGGCGGTTGGTTCCCATGCGAGAACTGTGACATACCACGCACATCCGCCACCAGGGGTGCTCAGAGGCGCTTGTGGAGAGCCTCCGCGGCGGCGAGAAGGTCGGCGGCCCACCGGGCGCCCGGGCGGCGTCCCATCCGGTCGATCGGCCCGGAGACCGACACTGCAGCGACGACAGCGCCTCCGCTGTCCCGGACGGGCGCCGCGACGGAGGCCACTCCGGGTTCGCGCTCGGCCGCACTCTGCGCCCACCCGCGACGGCGTACTTCCGTGAGCACGCGTTCCCCGAATGCGGCGTCCGGAAGGATCGCGCGCTGGATGGCCGTATCGGCCCATGCGAGCAGAACTTTGGCACCGGATCCGGCCGTCATGGGCAAGCGTGATCCCACGAGGACGGTGTCGCGCAGACCCGTCGGCGGTTCGAGGGCGGCGACGCACACGCGGTGGGTGCCCTCGCGGCGGTACAACTGCACGCTCTCGCCTGTGATTTCGCGCAAGCGGGGGAGTACGAGTGTGGCGGCCTCGACCAAGGAGTCCCCGGCGCCGGTGGAGAGTTCGGCCAGACCCGGGCCCGGCCGCCACTGGCCGTCGCCGTCGCGCATGAGGAGACGATGCACTTCGAGGCCGACCGCGAGGCGGTGTGCAGTGGCACGGGGCAGGCCGGTCCGGACGCACAACTCGTTGAGGTTGCAAGGCTGTTCGGCCACCGCGTGCAGGACGGTCATGGCTTTGTCCAGCACTCCGATCCCGCTATGCTGTCTCATAGGTCGATACCTCCGTCTCGCATGCTGGGAAGCATATCGCATGCGGAACGAGGCGGGGACGACACCATGCGCGGACCGGACAGCCCTGAATCGGTCTCGCGTTCGTCACGTACGACAGGTGGAGAACATGGCTGGAAAGACTCTGGCAGAGAAGGTGTGGGATCAGCACGTCATCGTGCGCGGTGAAGGAGAAGGAGCGGCTCGCGAGCCGGACCTGATCTACATCGACCTGCACCTCGTGCACGAGGTGACCAGTCCGCCGGCCTTCGACGGCCTGCGGCTGGCGGGAAGGGCTCTGCGCCGGCCCGATCTCACCATCGCAACCGAGGACCACAACGTTCCGACGGTCGACATCGACAAGCCGATCGCCGACCCCGTCTCGCGTACGCAGGTCGAGACGTTGCGCCGCAACTGTGAGGAATTCGGTGTCCGCCTGCACCCGATGGGGGACCTCGATCAGGGCATCGTCCACGTGGTCGGCCCGCAGCTCGGCCTGACCCAGCCCGGCATGACCGTGGTGTGCGGCGACAGCCACACCTCCACCCACGGAGCTTTCGGTGCTCTCGCAATGGGTATCGGCACCAGTGAGGTCGAGCACGTCATGGCGACGCAGTCGCTGTCGCTGCGCCCGTTCAAGACCATGGCGATCAACGTCGACGGTGAACTGCAGCCCGGCGTGACGGCCAAGGACCTCATTCTCGCGATCATCGCCGAGATCGGAACCGGTGGCGGCCAAGGGTACGTCCTGGAATACCGCGGGGAGGCTATCCGCAAGCTTTCGATGGAAGCGCGGATGACGATCTGCAACATGTCGATCGAGGCGGGCGCGCGTGCCGGAATGATCGCGCCGGACGACGTCACCTACGAGTTCGTCAAGGGTCGCCCGCACGCGCCGAAGGGTGCGGATTGGGATGCTGCCGTCGAAGCGTGGGAACAGCTGAAGACCGACGACGACGCGGTTTTCGATGCGGTGGTCCACATCGACGGCAGTGCTCTGACGCCCTTCGTGACGTGGGGGACCAATCCGGGTCAGGGCGCCCCGCTCAGTTCCACCGTGCCGGTTCCGGAAGAGATCGCGGAGGAGACCGAGCGGTCTGCTGCCGAGAAGGCTCTGCGCTACATGGACCTCGAACCCGGTATGCCGCTGCGGGACATCAAGATCGACACCGTGTTCGTCGGATCCTGCACCAACGGACGGATCGAAGATCTGCGTGCCGTCGCCGAGGTGCTCGAGGGCAGGAAGGTCGCGGATGGAGTCCGCATGCTCGTCGTGCCCGGTTCGATGCGCGTTCGTGTCCAGGCGGAGGAGGAAGGTCTCGGTGAGATCTTCACGGCCGCAGGGGCGGAATGGCGTCAGGCGGGGTGCTCGATGTGCCTGGGCATGAACCCGGACCAGCTCGCACCCGGTGAGCGCTCGGCGTCGACATCGAACCGTAATTTCGAGGGGCGACAGGGCAAGGGCGGTCGAACGCACCTCGTCTCCCCGGCAGTGGCCGCCGCAACAGCGGTGCGCGGCACCCTCTCCGCTCCGGCGGATCTGGACTAGAGCACAGGACCGAGGAGATATTTCCATGGAAGCCTTCACTACTCACAAAGGCATCGGCGTCCCCCTGCGCCGTTCCAATGTCGACACCGATCAGATCATCCCGGCGGTGTACCTGAAACGCGTCACCCGCACAGGATTCGAAGACGGACTGTTCGCCGCGTGGCGTAACGATCCTTCGTTCGTTCTCAATACCCCGCCGTTCGATCGTGGATCCGTTCTCGTCGCCGGACCCGATTTCGGCACCGGCTCGTCGCGTGAACATGCGGTGTGGGCGTTGTCCGATTACGGATTCCGGGTTGTGATCTCGTCGCGCTTCGCCGACATCTTCCGCGGCAACGCCGGTAAGGCCGGTCTGCTCGCCGCTCAGGTGGAGCAGGACGACGTCGAATTGCTCTGGAAGCTCATCGAACAGCAGCCCGGACTCGAACTCGATGTGAATTTGGAAACTCGGACGGTGACCGCCGGAACCACCGTGGTGCCGTTCGTCATTGACGACTACACGCGGTGGCGTCTGCTGGAGGGTCTCGACGACATCGGATTGACATTGCGCCAGGTAGGCGCGATTTCCGAGTACGAAAAGTCAAGGCCTTCTTGGAAACCACGGACGCTTCCGGCCCCCTGATCGGGCACCGAAACTGCCTCTGCCGGCCCCGGTTCGACCCTTCGGTCGAGCCGGGGCCGGCCACGTATTTGCATGAGAATCCGCGTGGCACATAGACTCTAGCCCGTTTGCGGGTCTACCGTGGACTGGAGTCGGTCTGACGGTGGACCGTGGATGTGCGGAGGAAATCAATGAACAAGGCAGAATTGATCGACGTTCTGACCGAGAAGCTCGGTTCGGACAGGCGCACCGCAACGGCGGCCGTCGAGCACATCGTGGACGCGATCGTGCGCGCCGTGCACGACGGGAAGAGCGTTACCATCACCGGATTCGGTGTCTTCGAGCAGCGTCGCCGTGCGGCACGCGTCGCCCGTAACCCGCGCACCGGTGAGACGGTCAAGGTCAAGCCGACGTCCGTACCGGCCTTCCGTCCGGGTGCACAGTTCAAGGCAGTCATCGCCGGCAACCAGAAGCTTCCCGCCACCGGTCCGGCCGTCAAGCGCGGTGCTGCTGCGGCGGCGAAGAAGACCGCGGCTGCCAAGAAGGCCGCGAAGAAGACCGCCGCGAAGTCGACGGCGGCCAAGAAGACCACCGCGGCAAAGACCACGGCAGCCAAGAGCACTGCGGCGAAGAAGACAACTGCGGCAAAGTCGGCTCCCGCCAAGAAGACCACCGCTGCGAAGAAGACCACGGCGGCAAAGTCGGCTCCGGCCAAGAAGACCACCACCGCAACCAAGAGC
>JAEZDV010000125.1 GCA_023417985.1 Actinomycetes bacterium
GGCGCCCGGAACGCTGTCACCTCGACCACCGGATCAGGCAACGCCCTACGATCCAACTTGCCATTCACATTCAGAGGCAACCCCTCGAGCACCACAAAAGCCGACGGCACCATATAAGCGGGGACGCGTCGTCCGAGCTCGACTGCGACCTCACCGGTATCGAGATCCACACCCGGCCGAGGAACCACATACGCAACCACCCGAGTACCCACACGCTCACTCTCACGAGCAACCACAGCCACATCACGAATGTCAACCATCCGCCGCAACGCCGACTCGATCTCACCGAGCTCGATCCGGAAACCACGAACCTTCACCTGGAAATCCGTACGCCCCAGATACTCGAGCTCACCGTCCCTCGTCCACGCCACCAAATCGCCCGTGCGATACAACCTCTCACCAACGCCCCACGGCGACGCCACGAACCGCTCCGCCGTCAGATCCGGCCGCGCAAAATACCCACGGGCAAGCTGCACACCCGCAAGATACAACTCACCCGGCACACCCACCGGCACCGGCCGCAAACGCGCATCGAGCACAAACAACCGGGTATTCCACTGCGGTGACCCGATCGGCACAGACACCACATCGGACACATCGACAGCATGACCGGTAACCGACACCGCAGCCTCGGTCGGACCGTACAAATTATCCAACCGTGCCTCATTACCCGCAAGGAACCGCTGCGCCATCGACGCAGGCAACGCCTCACCGATCGCCAGCACCCGGCGCAGAGAAGACGGCAGAACACCATCCGTATCCGTCATCAACGCGGCAAGCATCGACGGCACCACATGCAAAGTCGTCACACCCTCCGATGCGACAAGGCCGTTGAGATACACCGGGTCACGATGACCATCCGGCGCCGCAACAACCACACGACCACCCGACACAAGCGCCGACCAGAACTCCCACACCGACAGATCGAACGTCGCAGCCGTCTTGAGCAACAGAGCATCATCCGGCCCGAGATCGTATTCGTCACGCATCCACAGCAATTGGTTGACGATCGCAGCATGCGACACCGCCACACCCTTCGGCCGGCCCGTCGAACCCGACGTGAAAATGACGTACGCCGTGTTCCCCGGCCGCAACGGTCCAAGCCGATCGACATCGGTGACCGGCGCACCCGAATACCCGTCGAAGTCCGCAGTATCCAGCCGAACAACGACAATCCCGGCGCTCCTGTCCTCCGGAACATCGAACCCGTCACGCGCGGTGGTCAACACCACCGCAGGAGCCGCGACCGACAGAATATAGCGCGTACGCTCCTCCGGCTGATCCGGATCCAGCGGCACATACGCACCACCAGCCTTGGCCACCGCATACATACCCACCAGGAGTTCGACCGACCGCCGCATCGCCAGCGCAACAGTCGATTCCGGCCCGACACCCACCGAGATCAAATGCCGGGCAAGCCGGTTCACCCGAGCATCGAACTCCCCATAGGACAGCGACACGCCCTCGAACACGATCGCGGTCGCCGCAGGACCCCGACACACCTGAGCGTCGAACAAATCCACCAACGTCACCGGCGCACCGTGCGGGCGACTCGTGCGATTCCACTCCTCCAAGAGCAGGTCCCGCTCCTCGACCCCGAGAATATCGAGATCTCCCACCGGACGCTCCGGCTCGGCAACGATCTGCTCGAGCACCCGCACGAACCGCTCCGCGATACCGGACACCGTCGACTTGTCGAACAGATCCGTCGCGAACGTCAGCACGTTACCGATCCCCGCCGGAGACCCGTCCTCGCCGTAACGATCCGCAGCAACCAGATGCAGGTCGAACTGCGACGTCTGCACCTGCGCATCCACGCCCGACACCGTCAGACCCGGCAACTCCAGGCTCGTCGCCGCCAAGTTCTGGAACGACAACCCCACCTGGAACAACGGATGCCGCGCAGTGGACCGTTCAGGGTTGAGCACCTCGACGATCCGCTCGAACGGAACATCGGCATGCGCAAACGCCTGAAGATCCCGCTCACGCGTCTGCTCCAGCAACGCATCGAAGGAACCGCCCACATCCACATGAGAACGGAACACCAACGTGTTGACGAACATCCCGATCAAATCGTCGAGCTCCCGACGCCCCCTACCCGCAATCGGCGTACCCACCGTGATGTCATCGGTACCCGACAAACGCGCAAGCAACACCACGAAAGCCGCATGCACCGCCATGAACAGCGTCGAATTCCGCGCTCGTGCCAGCTCCACCAGCCTACGATGCAGATCCGCATCGATCACGAACTCGACCCTGTCACCGGCAAAGGACTGCTCCGCAGGCCGCGGACGATCCGTCGGCAGGTCCAGCTGATCGGGAAGACCGTCCAACGACTGCTTCCAGAACGCGATCTGCTTGGCTGCCAACGACTCCGGATCCGACTCATCCCCGAGAACCTCACGCTGCCAGATCGAATAATCAGCGTACTGCACCTCGAGCGGCGACCACCCCGGGGCCGCGCCCGCAGCCCGCGCCGCATACGCGGTGACCACATCCCGGGTCAACGGCCCCATCGAGAACCCGTCACCGGAAATATGATGAACCACTACCACCAGCACATGCTCCTGCGGCGCGACCCGCAACAACCTCACCCGCACCGGAACCTGGAGCGTCACATCGAAACCGGTAGTCACAGCCTCAACGACCCGCCCCGGTGCCTCGTCGGCACTCACGTCCTCGACGCGTACCTCCACGACCGCGTCACCGGCATCGAGCACCTTCTGGAAACCGACCCCGTCGACCTCCGGATACACCGTCCGCAACGACTCGTGCCGCGCCACCACATCCGAGACCGCCGCCTGCAACGCATCGACATCCAACGAGCCCGACAATCTGATCGCCACCGGGATGTTGTTCGCCGCCGACGCCGGATTCAACCGGTTGAGGAACCACATCCGCTGCTGCGCCAACGACAACGGCACCAGCTCGGGACGGGTTTTCGCGACGAGAGGGATCTCGTTCCCGAACGCCAGGTGTTCGATCAGGGCGGCGAGTTCTCCCACCGTGGAGTGCTCGAAGAGCAGACGCGCGGGTACGCGGGTGCCGAGGCGTTCACCGAGGCGCGCGGCGAGTCGGGTCGCCACGAGTGAATTACCACCCAGTGCGAACAGGTCGTCATCGAGCCCGATGCACTCGACACCGAGGAGTGCGCCGAACTCTTCCGCCACGGCAACCTCGAGCGCAGTTGCGGGGGGACGAAACTGCACCGAAACCGACTCCGGCTCAGGCAACGCCGCACGATCGAGTTTTCCCGACGGCGTCAACGGCACAGCATCCAACACGACGATCGCCGACGGAACCATGTGCGCCGGGAGCACTTGCGACACCGCTGCGGATATCTCACCGGCATCGATCTCGACACCTCCCGCGGAATGCACATACGACACCAGTCGCATCTCACCCGCCGGCGTCTCGCGGCCCACAGTGATCGCGAAATCGACTCCATCGCAGGCCGTAAGCGCCGCATCGATTTCACCGAGTTCGACCCGAAGGCCGCGGATTTTGATTTGGAAATCGTTGCGCCCCAGGTAGACCAGTTCGTCGTCGCCGCTGCGCGGCGCACGAACGAGATCACCGGTGCGGTAGAGCCTCGTTCCGTCGGGACCCGCGACGAAACGTTCGGCTGTCAGACCTGGTCTGCCCCGATAACCACGAGCAAGAGCGGGACCCGACACATACAGCTCACCCGCAACGCCGGGCGCGACCGGATTCAGGCGGCTGTCGAGTACGTACGCACCCAGTTTTCGCACCGGCGTACCGATGGTCACCGGCCGACCCGGCTCGAGAGCACCGCTGCAATGCGTCATGATCGTCGCTTCGGTCGGCCCGTAGGCGTTGAGGAACCGCCGTCCCGGTGCCCACCGCTCCACCACATCGGGCGGGCACGCCTCGCCGCCCGACACCACCATTTCGAGTCCGTCGAGTCCCTCGGGATCGAGCGACGCCAACACCGCGGGTGTAATCAGCGCGTGGGTCACCCGATGACGACGAAGAAGCTCGGTCAGTTCGGCGCCGGCGAACGCATCGGGTGGGGCGACGACCATGGCAGCACTTACGGAAATCGCCATCAGCCATTCGAGCACCGACGCGTCGAAGCTGGGCGAGGCGACATGAAGGGTGCGGGAGCGCGTAGTGGCCCCGAAGCGGTCCACCATCTCTTGTGCCAGGTCGGACAGACCGCTGTGCGTGACCGGAACGCCCTTCGGGCGGCCCGTGGACCCCGAGGTGTAGATGACGTACGCCGGGTTCTCGGCTCGCAGCGCACGCACGCGCTCGTCGAAGGACACCGGAGCGGGCGACAACGCTTCCACTTCGGTCTTCGATTGCGGGTCGTCGAGCGCGAGCCACTCCACGGTGTCCGGCAGCGACGACACCGTCGCCGCGAGCGTAAGCCCGATCGCCGCACCCGAATCCGCGAGCATGTAGGCGACGCGATCGGGAGGGTAGTTCGGATCTACCGGAACGAAGGCCGCACCGGTCTTCGCCACCGCCCAGATGGCCAGCACGGACTCGAACGACCGCGCGAGCGAGACTGCGACAACGTCTTCGGGGCCGAGTCCGCGGTCGATCAACGCTCGCGCGAGGCGCGAAGAGTCGGCGTCGATTTCCGCGTACGTCCACGAGCGATCCTCGAACATCAGCGCGGGAGCAGAAGGGTCACGTTCCACCGCGGTCGCAAGCAGCTGCGGCAGAAGTATCGCGCGCGAACCGCGCCGACGTGCGGGACGTCGACGCTCCCTGGCACGTTCGGACACCGGCGGCCGTCCACGCCCGGGTTCGCCGACGTTCTCCCGTGCCACGCCGTCCCCCTGCTGCATGCCGGCCTTCCGCGAGGCTTCACTCACCACTGGTCTCGCTTCCCTCATATCTCCGTTTCGGCCGTCGCCGCCCGTTGGTTACCGGACAGTCGTCAGCTGCCCAAATAGAGCATCGTGGGCCGGGGGTCATGTTACGGCTACTGGTGGGTCGCACCCGTTGGGGCGACCTCGCGAGAGCCCCCGCAACACAAGGAAATCTGGCGTTCTTCCTGTTCAGGGTGCAAATCGTGTGCGTCCCGAGTGACCGCCGACCCGGACTCCCATGGCGTGAGTGCGGGGGATGCGTGGACGCGGTGGAAGGGCATTCGTAGACGACGATGCCGTCGGCCCGACCCGAGCGGTCTCCGTTCTCACAGCGTTCTCTATGCGAAAAACTCCCTCACCGACCCGTGACCCAGGGATCTCTGGACGGGCTGAGAACCCACGCCGCATCCGACGGCGCGCTCACGTCTCCGTCGTCGATCACGAACACCGTCTCGAGGTCGGCGCACGCTGTCAGAGCATCCACCGCATCGCGGGGCACGAACGCGTGGGTCACCCACTCTTCCTCCGCGATTTGGGCAACATCGGACGCATTGTCCGCCATCACCACAACGGCACCCGCCAGGGCGGCAGCGAGTACGGCATGGAGCACCCACCGATCCGTGTCCGGACCGGCAACGAGAATCCTTGCGTCGTAGGTCAACTCCTTGCCGACGATACCGTTGCGGAGGAGCTCGACCGCCCTTCCCTGGGAGAGCGCGGTGTCCGGGAAGCAGATCCCCGTATCCCCGGGACTCGGTACGGCGGTCCGCTCGGTATAGGCAATCGTCCGCGCCGAGAGCCCGGACACCTCCGAGACCAGGTCCGGTGCGTCCATAGCCAGTCGTCGGCCGGAGCCGTGAACGTCGCGGTCGGTGGTCGTCAGTACCCAGCGGGCAGCCTCCGACGACCCCACTGCGAGTGCTGCTCCCGACTTGACCACTGCCCACGCAGCGACCACCAGGTCGGTGCCCACAGGCAGATCGACGCAGACCGTCTCACCCGGGCCGGCTCCGAGGGCGATCAGGTAGCGAGCCCACTGCGACGAGCGTTGTTCGACCTCGCCGTATGTCGACTCGACGTCGCCCATCACCACTGCCGGCGCATCGGGATCGGACTCGACGGCGACGCGCAACTCCTGCGCGATGGTGACGTCGGCGTCCTGCACCGTCGTGGTGTCCTGGCGCGGGGCGCTGCCTGTCACCGCTGTGATCTCGTCCTCCGTGCGGAGTTCGATGTCCCCGACGATCGCGGCGGGATCCGCAGCCACCGTATCCAGGAGAGCCACGAAACGACGGGCGAACGCATCCACGGTGCCCTTGTCGAACAGATCTGTCGCGTAGGTGAGTGCTACCGACATGCCTGCCGGCGTTCCCTCCGGGGTGTCGTGAGGTTCGACGGTGACCTGCAGGTCGAACTTGGCCGCGAGTTCCCCAGTGCCGATCGTGTCGACCGTCAGACCGGGCAGTTCCATCCGTGCCTGCTCGAGGTTCTGGAACGACAGGACGGTCTGGAACGCGGGATGACGAGCGGACGACCGAGCGATCCCCAATTCGTCGACGACACGCTCGAACGGAATGTCCGCGTGCGTGAACGCTTCGAGGTCACCGGATCGCACTGCGTCGAGCAGCGACTCGAAGGCCGTGGCCGGATCGACGTCCGTGCGCAGCGCGAGGGTGTTGACGAACATGCCGACCACGTCGTCCAGTGCTCGGGCGCCACGGCCCGCCACCGCGGTACCGACGACCACATCGCGGGAGTTGCTCAGCCGGGAGAGGAGAACGGCGAGAGCAGCGTGCACCACCATGAACAGGGATGCCCGGCGCGACCCCGCGAGTGAGTCGAGACCCGAGTGGGTCCGCGCCGACACCTCGATTGTCGTGGTTGCACCCCGGCCGCTCGCCTGGGCGGGACGCGGACGATCGGTGGGCAGGTCGAGCAGATCCGGTATGCCCGCGAGCCTCTCACGCCAGTAGGCCAGTTGGACCCCGGCGGGCGAGTCGGGATCGTCGGCGTCGCCCAGTACCTCCTGTTGCCAGAGCGCGAAGTCCGCGTACTGCACCTCGAGCGGAGGCAAGGCCGGGGCCGTTCCTGCCGCCCTGGCGATGTATGCGCCCATGAGGTCGCGGGCCAGCGTGGGCAGCGACGCACCGTCTGCCGAAATATGGTGCACGACAAGCACGAGTACGTGGTCGTCCGGCCCCAGGGATACGAGGCGACCGCGTACGGGCACCTCGGTGGTGACGTCGAATCCGCGCCCCGCGATCTCCGCCACGGCCTCGAACGCCTCGTGCTCCGAGGCTGCGGTCACCACCGTCAGGTCCTCCACCGTGGTGGCCGGAACGATCTGCTGCCGAGGGCCATGTTCGTCGTGCGGGTACACGGTGCGGAGGGCCTCGTGACGTTCGACGACATCACGCACTGCCACACCCAGGCCCGCGACATCGAGTTCGCCACGCAACCGGATGCCGAGCGGGATGTTGTAGGAGCCGGATGTGGGGTCGAGCTGGTTCAGCACCCAGATTCGCTGCTGAGGAAGGGACAGCGGGATCCGTTCGGGGCGGGTTCTCGCCACGAGTTCCGGCCTGCCGGATGCCACGGGACCCGCATCGATACGCGCCGCGAGGCCGGCGACGGTGGGTTCCTCGAACAATTCACGGATCGCCAGCGAAGAAGCGAGGGCCTCGTTGACCCGGGCGATCACCCGGGTAGCGACCAGAGAGTTGCCACCGAGCGCGAAGAATGAATCGTCTGCACCGACTCGATCGATTCCGAGGACATCGGCCCATACCTTCGCGATCGTGATCTCGGATTCGGTTGCAGGATCTCGGGATTCGCGATCTCCGAAGACAGGGGAAGGCAACGCCTTGCGATCGAGCTTCCCACTGCTGTTGAGCGGAAACTCATCGAGCACCATCAAGACCGACGGCACCATATATCCGGGCAACAACCCCGAGACAAACCCCGCTAACT
>JAEZDV010000019.1 GCA_023417985.1 Actinomycetes bacterium
ATCGAGATCGGCTACCGCAACATCGACACCGCGCAGGCCTACGGAAACGAGCGCGGTGTCGGCGAGGGCGTCCGCGCCTCCGGGACTGCCCGCGACGAACTGTTCGTATCCACCAAACTGCGCGCCGAGATCAAGGACTACGACGCCGCGGTGGCCGCCATCGACGGATCACTGGACACGCTCGGCCTCGAATACATCGACCTGATGCTGATCCACAGCCCACAACCCTGGAACGACTTCCGCGGCGGCGACTACACCGACGGCAACCGCCAAGCGTGGCGCGCGCTGGAGGGCGCTCACCGGGCAGGCAAGCTCCGGGCGATCGGCGTCTCGAACTTTCTGCAGGAAGACTTGGAGAACCTTCTGGCGGGAAGTGCTTCGGTCCCGCACGCGAACCAGGTGCTGGTGCACGCGGGCAACACGCCGAGCGAGTTGATCGCCTATTGCGAGGACAGGAACATTCTCGTCGAGGCGTACTCGCCGATCGCGCACGGCGAGATCCTCCACAACCCGGATGTACAGGTGATGGCCGACGCGTACGGCGTTTCCGTACCTCAACTGTGCATCCGGTACACGCTGCAATTGGGCACCGTGTCGTTGCCGAAGACCGAGAATCCCGCCCACATGCGCTCCAATGCCCAGGTCGACTTCGTCATATCCGAGCCGGACATGACTGCTCTACGAGAACTGCGGCCCCTCGACTACGGCGCCTCGAGCGTCTTCCCGGTGTACGGCGGAAAATAGGAAAGCAGGCCGTCACGACGTGCGTGACCGGGCGACCGCGTCCTGATCCGTCGGCTGTCGGCTCGCGGCGACGTTCACCATCGTCGCGTTGACTGCGGCGTTGCCGGTGAAAGTGTCGGTGACTGCCGGATCGTGCAACAGGTTGACGTTGGCGCCGGGATGCGCGGCGGCGGTGAACCATCCGACACCCTTCTCGTCGTGACCCCACCCATGCGGGATGGCGACGGTCCCGGCACGGATCTCGTCGCTGACCTCGACGGGCACCACGATGCTCCCGATCCGGGAGCGCACGGTCACCGGCTGACCGTGGACGAGCGTCCGGGACGCCGCGTCGTCGGGATGCATCAGGACCGTGCACCGGTCCCGGCCCTTGACCATCGTCTCGATGTTGTGCAGCCACGAGTTGTTCGATCGGAGATGCCGGCGTCCGATCAGCCGGAGATCGAATTCCTCGTCCCGAGAGTTGTTCTCGGTCTCTGCGAGCAGGCGGCGTGTCTCGGCGACGAACTCCGGAGATGCCACGTGCACGCGGCGATCTCGCGTAGCCAGCAGGGACCGGAGCCGGGGTTGCAGCGGCCCGAGGTCGATTCCGCCGCGGGTGCGCCGGATCCGCCCGAGTGTCAGCCCTCGTCGGCCGCGGCGCAGGACTCCGTGCGGTCCGGTCAGGACGCCGAGCGCGCCCAGTCGTTGCGGGCTGAGCCGATCGAGCAGCGCCCGGAATGCACGACCCGAGTGTTTCCGGAACGGAAGGGGAAGCACCTCGAGGGTCAGGTGCGACATGATCTGCCAGTCCTCGAGCGCGTCAGCCGCGGGCTCGAACACGCGGGCGCTGAACCGGGCGTTGTTGCGGACGGAGAAGACCGGGAACAGGAAGTCGAACTCCTCCCGTTCGAGGTGGGACACCGGCGGAAGGATCAGGTCGGCGTGCCGCGTCGTCTCGGTGAGGTACATGTCCACCGCGACGAAGAAGTCGAGGCTGTCGAGTGCCTCGTCGAGATGCCCGCCTTGCGGAGTGGACAGCACCGGGTTTCCGGCGTAGGTGACCAGCGCGCGGACCGGTCCGACGGAGCCCTCTGTATCACCGAGCATTTCGTCGGCGAGACCCACGACCGGCAATTCTGTGCGGAACGACTTGTGCTCGCCGGTGTGGTCGGTCCACCTGCCGTATCCGGAACCGAGTCGTCGCAGCAGACGGGCCGCGTCGATCGGCGGCGACGCGAACATCTGCCCACCCGACCGGTCGAGATTGCCGGTCACGGCGTTGAGGGTATTGACCAGCCAGTGGGTGAGGGTGCCGGTGACCTGGTGGCAGACACCGATGCGGGCGTATGCGACGGCGGACCGTGCTGCGGCGTGGTCGCGGGCCAGGCGCCGGATCGTGTCCGCGTCCACCCCGGCGCGCGGCGCCATCTTCTCGGGTGTGCAGTCCGCGACCAACTCGGCAAGCTCGTCCACACCTGCCAGCGGCACGGCGCCGGTATCCTCGCGGCCACCGTCGGCGAGGATCGTGTGCAGCATGCCGAGCAGCAGGTACGGATCGCCGCCCGGGGATACCGCGACGTGTTCGTCCGCCAGTCGCGCGGTCTCGGTGCGCCGCGGGTCGACGACGACGACCGAGCCGCCGCGGCGACGGATCGCGGCGATGCGCCCGCGGGCGTCGGGCATGGTGGTGACCGAGCCGTTGGACACTGCCGGATTGGCCCCGAGAATCAGCAGCCGGTCGGTGTGGTCGACGTCGGCGATCGGCATCAGCACGTTCGAGCCGAACATCTTCCACGCCGCGAACTCCTGCGGGAACTGATCGATCGAGGATGCCGAGTAGAACTTCCGGGTGAGGAGGGCGAGACGCAGTGCGATGCCGTAGAGGACCGACGAACTGTGTGCGGCCGGGTTGCCCAGGTACATCGCGACCGCGTCGCGTCCGTGCCGGCGCTGGACATCGCGCAGCCGGCTTCCGGCCAGGGCGAACGCCTCGTCCCAGCCGATTTCTTCGAAGCTGTCGCCGACGCGCCGCATCGGGCGACGCAGCCGGTCGGGGTCGTGGTGCAGATCCGCGAGCGCGGTCGCTTTCGGGCAGATGTACCCGTGCGAGAGCACGTCGTCGGGATCACCCACGATGCGGGTGACCTTGTCGTGGTCGACGGTGACGAGGATTCCGCAGTGCGCCTCACACAGGGTGCATTGGCGAGCGACGGTGCGTGTGGACACGGCGGCTTCTTCCGCGGTCATGTGCGCAACGTAGCACCGTCGCGAGTGGTTCGGGAACGATCGCGGCCGACGGAAACCCGCCGGGCACTCGTCGCCGCCCGGGGCACGGAACCGGTGTTGTCAGCGGTGTGCGGTGGAGGTGAACTGGTGGGTTGCCGCGTCGACTATCTCCTCGGGAGTGATCGCGATTTCGTCGTTCAGCCACGCGGTGACCAGCTCGGCGAGGCCGCCGACGAACAGCAATCCGTTGATTTCACCTTGATGCGGCGGCCACGCGCGATCTCCGTACATGACCGTCGCTTCGTTCGCGACCATCTGGGCGAAGCCCCGCAGTGCCGCACGGCGGTGGGAGCGCAGAGGCTCGAAGGCGGCCGACTGGATCATCGCGACCCGCCCCTTCCGCGGATCGTCGGTGAGGATGGTGACGAACGCCGTGATCGCGTTGCGCACCCGCTCGTCCAGCGGCCCGGTGCTCGTCCGCAGTGCGTCGAGTCCGGCGTCACGGATTTCGTCGGCAATACGGTCGAACACATGTTGTAGCAATTCGTCTCTGCTGGTGAAGCTTTCGTAGAAGTATCGCTCGGTCAACTTGGCCTTTGCGCAAATCGCGGTCATGGTCGCGCCGCCGCGGCCCTCGGCCGCGAATACGTCCAGTGCCGCCTCGAGCAAGGTCTCGCGTCGTAGTGCTGCTCGCTGGTCGCCGGTCATGCCCGCATATCGACGCGGCGTCGGAGAAGTCATACGGCGATATTGACAGATCGGGAGGGTGTGACTCACACTACAGGCATCTGACAGAGGGTCCTGTCAGATCATCTAAAACCGGAAATGAGGGCTCCACGTGCCGAAGATCCTGGCCGCTCCACCCGCCGATTCGCAGTTGCGTCCGATCCCGGGCCGCTCGGGGCCGCCTCTCGTGGGTCACGCCCTCGAATACATCCGCGATCCGCTGGCGATGATGCAGAAACGGTGGGACCGATTCGGTGAGCTCTCCTGGTTCACGATGATCGGCCGGCGCTGGGTTGCCGTCCTCGGTCCCGACGCGTGCCAGGAAGTGCTGCAGAACAAGGACCGGGCATTCGTGAACGGCGACGGCTGGTCGGCGCTGATCGGGCCCTTCTTCCACGGTGGCCTGATGCTTCTCGACTCGGACGCGCACCTGCGGCACCGGCGGATCATGCAGCAGGCGTTCACCCGCTCCCGCCTGGAGAAGACGGTCGACGCGCTCCATCCCGCTATTGATGCCGCGCTCGACACGTGGACGCCCACCGACGGATTCCGGGCCTACACCGAGCTGAAAACACTCACCCTCGATCTCGCCACGGACATCTTCATGGGGGGCGCGGAAGACAGCACTGAACGCGAGATCGAAGCTGTGAAAACGGCTTTCGTCGATTGCGTCCAGGCGGCAACGTCCGTGATCCGGTATCCGGTTCCCGGCACGAGGTGGAAGCGCGGACTCGACGGCCGGCGCCTGCTGGAGGAGTTCTTCCGCCGGTACCTCCCGGCGCGCCGGGCACACGAGACCGACGACCTGTTCTCGGTGCTGTGCCACATCGAATCCGAAGCAGGACAACGCTTCAGCGACGACGAAGTCGTCGATCACATGATCTTCCTGCTCATGGCCGCGCACGACACCTCGACCATCACGCTCTCCACGATGATGCAGTACTTGGGGCAGTACCCGGAGTGGCGGGAGAGGTGCCGGGCCGAGTCGCTCGCGCTGGGCACGCCGGCACCCGGCTACGCCGACCTCGACGGCTTGGTGAGCCTGGATCTGGTGATGAAGGAATGCCTTCGCATCGTCGCACCCGTTCCGGTGATGGCGCGTCGGGCCGTCCGCGACACCGAGGTGCAGGGGCACTTCATTCCCGCAGGAACCTACGCCGCGGTGGCACCGCACTTCACCCACCACATGTCGCAGTACTGGCCCGATCCCGAGCGTTTCGATCCCGAGCGCTTCGCGGAGCATCGCCGGGAGGACAAGGTGCACCGTTACGCGTGGGAACCGTTCGGCGGCGGTGTGCACAAGTGCCTCGGGATGCACTTCGCCGGCGCCGAGATCAAGGCGATCATGCACCACCTTCTGTTGCGCTTCGACTGGCACGTCGATCCCGGCTACGTCGCACCGCTGAACTTCACGTCCCTGCCGTTCCCCTCCGACGGTCAGCCCGTCGATCTGCGCTTCCGGGACTGAACTCGCCCGCAATCCGGCCGGTCCACGCCCGGGCACGGCATGATGAGGTATGCCGACACGCACAGTCGACGGGCATCGGATCACCCTCACCAATACCGACAAGGTGCTGTATCCGAAGACCGGCACGACGAAGGGTGACGTCATCGCCTACTACGAGGCGGTCGCCGACGCGATGCTCCCGCATGTCGCCGGCCGGGCCGGGACCCGGAAACGCTGGCCCAACGGCGTCGACGAACCGGCGTTCTTCGAGAAGAACCTCGCCGAGCATGCGCCGTCGTGGATCGAGCGGCGAACCCTGCACCACAAGCAACGCAGCGTCACCTATCCGCTGTTCGATTCGGCCGCGAGCCTCGTCTGGCTCGGGCAACAGGCCGCTCTCGAACTGCATGTGCCGCAATGGCGTTTCGACGACGACCACGCCGGCCCCGCCACCCGGATCGTCTTCGACCTCGACCCGGGGCCCGGCGCGGGACTTCCCGAATGCGCTGTCGTGGCCGGGTACGTCCGCGACACCGTCGCCGAATTGGGCTGGAAAGCTTATCCGGTCACGAGTGGGAGTAAGGGAATCCACCTGTATGTGCCGCTCGACCGGATACTGAGCACGTCCGGGGCGTCGACCGTCGCCAAGCAGGTTGCGACCAACTTGGCGGTGACGTACCCCGACCTCGTCACCGCGACGATGTCGAAGTCGGTGCGGCCCGGCAAGGTGTTCGTCGACTGGAGTCAGAACAACGGGGCGAAGACCACGGTCGCGCCGTATTCGCTGCGCGGACGCGAGGAGCCGTGGGTGGCGGCGCCTCGCGCCTGGGACGAGCTGGACGCCCCGGACCTGCGGCATCTGCGATTCGAGGAGGTGCTCGACCGCCTCGGCGAATCCGGCGACCTGCTCGACGGTCTCGACCCGCCACTGGACACCCGCCCCGAGTCCGACGCGCTCGCGTCGTATCGCAGCAAGCGCGACGCATCGCGCACTCCCGAGCCCGTGCCGCGTGGTGTCCCGCGCGACGGTTCCGGCGACCGGTTCGTCATCCAGGAACACCACGCCCGGCGGCTGCACTTCGACCTCCGGCTCGAGCGCGACGGCGTCCTCGCGTCGTGGGCCGTCCCGAAGAACCTGCCGGACAGTCCCGGCCGCAACCATCTCGCCGTCCACACCGAGGATCATCCGATCGAGTACCTCACCTTTCACGGCACCATACCGAAAGGTGAATACGGCGGCGGGACGATGACGATCTGGGATACCGGCACCTACGAGACGGAGAAGTGGCGCGACGACGAGGTCATCGTGCGCCTGCACGGAAAGCGAATCGACGGGCGGTACGCGCTGATCCGCACCGAGAAGGATCAGTGGCTGGCACACCGGATGAAGGACCAGTCGTCCACCGGCCGGGCATCCGATTTTCCGCGCGGCATCGCACCGATGCTCGCGACTCCGGGCGAGGTGTCCCGGCTGGACGCCGAACACTGGGCGTTCGAAGGCAAGTGGGACGGTTATCGCGCGGTCGCGGAGGTCTGCGAAGGCGAGTTGCGTCTGCACAGCAGGTCGGGGCGCGACATCACCCGGGAGTATCCGCCGCTCGCCTACCTCGCCGGAATCCTCGAGGGACACGACGTGGTACTCGACGGTGAAATCGTGGCGGTCGATCCCGAAGGAGTCACCAGTTTCTCGCGTCTGCAGCAAGGTGTGAAAGCCGAGTACCGCGTGTTCGACATCCTGTATCTGGACGGGGTGTCGTTGCTGCGCAAGACGTATGACGACCGGCGCCGGGTGCTCGACGCTCTCGCTGCCGCGACCGGGGGGATGCTCGTTCCGGAGCAGTTGCCCGGAGACGGGGCAGAAGCGCTCCGTCGGAGCAGGGACGCGCACTGGGAAGGCGTGATCGCCAAGCGGCGCGACTCCGTCTACCTCCCGGGTAAACGGGGGAGTGCGTGGATCAAGGAGAAGAACTGGCTCACGCAGTCGGTGCTCATCGGCGGTTACCGGAAGGGACGGGGAAGCCGCTCTGCGACTTTCGGGTCTCTGTTGCTCGGGGTGTACGACGACGAGGGTGGCCTGCTCTACGTCGGGAAGGTCGGTACCGGATTCGGCGAACGCACCCTCGCCGAACTGGTGGACGCGATGGAAGGTCTCGAGACTCCGACGAACCCCTTCTCCGACGAGGTACCGCGGGCGGAGCGACGGGACGCTGTGTGGCTGCATCCGGAGTTGGTGGGCGAAGTGCGGTTTCAGGGGTGGACGGACGGCGGGCGCCTTCGGCACACGAGTTGGCAGGGCATACGTGACGACCTCGATCCGGCGTCGGTCCACAGAGAAAGCCCGTCCTGACTCAGGCTGATACCGTTCGTTCTGCATACGACATCAGGCAATCGGGAGGGCTGTCATGGCCGAGAATTCTGCTCCCGTCCGCCGGATCGGGCTCGTCGAAGACCACGAGTCGGTGGCTCTGGGACTGGCGGCGATGCTCGCCGACCAACCGGATCTCGAACTCGTCTGTGCTGCTGCGACGGTCGACGCCCTACTCGCGCAGCACGACGACCTCGACCTCGCGGTCCTGGACCTGCGGCTCTCCGACGGGTCGTCGCCGAAGAACAACGTCGAACGTTTGCGGGCCGCCGGACTCGAAACGCTGGTGTTCACGGGCGCCGAGAACGCTTTTCTGGTGCGCTCCGCAGCACGCGCTGGGGTTCTGGGCGTGGTCCGCAAGTCGGAACCCGCCGCTGTGGTGGTGGACGCCATCCGGACGGCCGCGTCGGGAGGGCAGGTCGCGAGCACCGAGTGGGCTGCGGCGATCGACGGTGACCCCGAACTCGGCGACGTGGGCCTGAGCCCTCGGCAACTCGAGGTGCTCGAACTGTACGCGTCGGGGGAGAAACTCGATCGTGTCGCGCGATTGACCGGCCTCGCGCCCCAGACGGTCAACGACTACCTGCAGCGGATCCGGGCCAAGTACGCCGAAGCGGGCCGGCCCGCCCCGACCAAGACCGACCTGTACAAACGTGCGATCGAGGACGGGTGGTTGCCGATTCCGGAGCGGGACGATGCGCGTCGGCGTGGCTGACGGGAC
Organism: Actinomycetes bacterium; assembly: GCA_023417985.1. Classification (GTDB taxonomy): domain Bacteria; phylum Actinomycetota; class Actinomycetes; order Mycobacteriales; family Mycobacteriaceae; genus Rhodococcus. The sequence goes on from JAEZDV010000019.1 coordinate 8,212, forward strand.
GACCGCCGGTGCGACCGCGGCGGCAGACCGGCTACTGCGAATGTTCGCGTGGTTCATCGCGATCGGATACATGTGTTACGTGCTCCTGGTCGCTCCGGCGATCGTCGGGCAGGCCGCGCTGACCGACTCGTGGTGGACACCTACCGCGGTGGTGATGATCTTCGGGTCGTGCATCGCCCTCGGCTTGTCGGCGTCGTTGTGTGACAAGCGGCAGATGAAGCGAGTCGGAGCGGCGAACGCACTCCTCTACCTCGGGGCCGTCGCCCGGTGGTTCCCGGCGTGGAACGGTTCGGTCGTACCGCA
>JAEZDV010000116.1 GCA_023417985.1 Actinomycetes bacterium
TCCTCGCGGTCGCCGCGTGTGCGGCGCTCCGCAGGCTCGCTCTCGGGGGAACGAGCGGGAGCCTGCTTCCGGACCTGGCCCGTGGTGCCGGCGGGAATGCCGAGTTCCTCGAAGAGGTGCGGCGAACTCGAGTAGGTCTCGACCGGATCGGGCATGCCGAGCCCGAGTGCCTTGTCGATCAGCTGCCAGCGGGGTACGTCGTCCCAGTCGACGAGGGTGATGGCGATTCCCGTGCGACCTGCGCGACCGGTACGGCCGATGCGGTGCACGTACGTCTTCTCGTCTTCGGGGCACTGGTAGTTGATGACGTGCGTGACGTCGTCGATGTCGATGCCGCGTGCCGCGACGTCGGTCGCGACGAGCACGTCGATCTTGCCTGCGCGGAACTTGTCGAGAGCTTTCTCACGCGCGATCTGGCCCAGGTCACCGTGCACGGCGCCACACGCGAAGCCCCGCTCGACGAGATCGTCGGCGACTTTCTGTGCGGTGCGCTTCGTGCGGGTGAAGATCATGGTCGCGCCGCGGCCTTCGGCCTGCAGCACACGTGCGACGAGTTCGGCCTTGTCGAGCGCGTGGGCACGGTAGACGTGCTGCTCGGTGCGCTCGTGCACGGCCGACGACTCGGCTTCCTCGGCCCGGATGTGCGTCGGGCGGTTCAGGAACGTGCGGGCGAGCGTGATGATCGGGCCCGGCATGGTGGCGGAGAACAGCATCGTCTGACGCTTGTCCGGCACCATGGTGAGGATGCGCTCGATGTCGGGGAGGAACCCGAGGTCGAGCATCTCGTCGGCCTCGTCCATGACGAGTACGCCGATCTTCCCGAGGATCAGATGTCCCTGGTTGGCGAGGTCGAGAAGTCGTCCCGGGGTGCCGACGACGACGTCGACGCCCTTCTGCAACTGGGCGATCTGCTGCTCGTAGGGGCGCCCGCCGTAGATCGACAGGACCTCGAGGCCCTTCTTGCCGCTGCCGGGCAGGTACTTCGAGGCGTTCACCAGGTCGCCGGTCACCTGCACGCAGAGCTCGCGCGTCGGGACGATCACGAGCGCGCGGGGGGTGCCGTCGAGCGTCGTGGTGCCCGATCCGTCGGTGGTGATGCGGTTGAGCAGGGGGACCCCGAAGCCGAAGGTCTTGCCCATGCCCGTGCGGGCCTGGCCGATGAGGTCGTCGCCGGCGAGGGCGAGGGGGAGCGTGAGCTCCTGGATTGCGAAGGTGCGTTCGATGCCCACCTCGGCGAGTGCCCGGACGATTTCGTCGCGGACACCGAGCTCCCCGAAAGTGGGGGGAACGTGGGTGGAGTCGAGCTGGGCGGAGACGGTCGATTCGGTCGCGTCGTCTTCGTGGTCGATTGTGATCTTGCTCAGGGGTCCGGCCTTCCTGGTCTCGGCACGCACGCACGAGGTTGGGCAGGGGACCGGCCTGCGCCTCAGCACGAGCATCTCTGGCTCGGCGAAGCGCGGCGATCCGCGGTCGGGTGCGCGCACATTATCGGTGAAGCTCGCGGGCCACGTTCAGCGGCTCGAAGCGCGAACTTCAAGAACCATTGTACCGGTTCGGGCGGATTTGCCGAGGTAGTACTACGCTTTGTCGTCATGGGAGCCGAATCGTCGCCGTCCACAACATCATCCAGCTCGACCCTCGTCCCCGCCGGTCATCCCGGCGTCGCCGAGTTGTTCGCGGTGATCGCCTACGGCGAGATCGCTGCGTTCTACCGGCTCGCGGACGATGCCGAGTTCTCCCCGTCGTTGCGGGGGCGGGTCGCGCTCGCGAGTATGGCGGCCGCCGAGATGAGCCACTTCGAGACGCTCCACGCGGCGCTCGCCGACCGTGGTGTGGAGATCTACGCGGCTATGGAGCCGTATCGGCAGGCTCTCGACGCCTATCACGCGTCGACCACCCCGTCGACGTGGCTCGAATCCCTGGTCAAGGCGTATGTGGGCGACGGGATCGCCGCCGACTTCTACTGTGAGATCGCCGACCGGCTGGACCCCGAGGTAGCGGCGGTGGTGCGCGACGTGCTCGCCGAGACCGGCCACTCCGAATTCGTCGTCCGGGAAGTGCGCGAAGTCGTCGAGCGGAGCCCCCTCCAGAAGGACCGCCTGATGCTGTGGGGCCGCCGGTTGCTGGGTGAAGCCATCACACAGGCCCAGTACGTGCTGGCCCAGAACGAGGAACTCGCCGAACTGGTGATTCTCACGTGCGGGGACCTCACCGGCATCGCCGCCCTGTTCGACCGCATGCAGGTCGAGCACACCAAACGGATGGCAGTGCTGGGACTGCATTAGCCTGGCGGTGACAAGCAGTACAGCCTGAGATTTCGGAGGTCCCCAGTGGAGGTCAAGATCGGCGTTGCGGACAGCCCGCGTGAACTCGTCCTCGTCAGCGACCAGACGCACGACGAGGTGGAAAAGCTTGTGACCGACGCACTGAGCGGCAGCGGCAGCGGTGTGCTCGCGCTCATCGACGAGAAGGGCCGCAAGGTTCTGGTGCAGGCGGCGAAGATCGCATACGTGGAGATCGGCCCCTCCACCATCGGGAAGGTCGGCTTCGCAGCCCTCTGACCGCAAGGACGACAGACGATGAGAGGCCGGGGCGCATCGCCCCGGCCTCTTGCCGTATCGCGTCGAATCTCCGGCGTACGAGGTGCGGCCGGGAGGGAAATCAGCGCAGCCGGAGTTCGGGCTGCAGCGGAACGTGCTTGAGGCCACCCCACGCCAGCGCGACCGTCGTATCGACCGCATCGTCCTTCGGGATCGGGCGCGCCGCGTCGAGCCAGTAACGGGCGGTGAACTGGCTGGTTCCGACCAGCCCGACCGCGAGTATGCGCGCACGGTAGGGGTCGAGGCCGGAGTCGTGGCTGACCAGGTCGAACACCGCGTCCACGCACGCTTCCGTGGCCTGCTCCACGCGACGGGACACCTCCGGCTCACCCATGAGATCCGACTCGAACACCAGCCGGAAACCCTGGCTGTCGTTGTCGACGAAGTCGAAGAAGGCCTGGACCGCCGCCCGCACCCGCTGACGGTTGTCGGTGGTGGAGCGCAGCGCCTGGCGAACACCGTTGATGAGCACGTCCACGTAGTTCTGGAGCACCGCGCAGTACAACTCGAGCTTGCCGGGAAAGTGCTGGTAGAGCACCGGTTTGCTCACGCCCGCGCACTCGGCGATCTCATCCATGCCGGCGGAGTGGTAGCCGCGTGTGACGAAAACTTCGCTCGCGGCTTCGAGGAGCTGGGCACGACGTTCGTCCCGAGGCATCCGGGCGCCACGCTTGTTGTTGCCGCGGCTCGATGCCCGGTCGGCGAGTTCGGTCATGCTTGCTCCAGTCTGCGCACTTCGCCGAAGTGAGCAGCGCCACTTCGGCATCGATCGTCCTTGCAGGTTACAGGCCGCCCCGCCTTTCTCCTGGTCGGCCCTCTGGCAAGTATCCGCTTTTCTGGTTCGGAGACTTCCGGACTCCGACGAGACCGGGTCGTATTCATCTCGGTGTGACATCCTGTCAACCGTGATCGAGCGAGGAGGAGTGCGCCCGAGTAGGTCTGCGGAGGACTCCACCCGGACCCCGCCGCCCGGTCTCCCGGTACAGCGACAGGCTTCCGAAGCACGACGGCCTGCGGGCGCCTCACGCGTCCCGAAACGGGAGTCCCATCAGCCGTTGCGAGCCCAGTGGGACCCGGTGGCCGGCGACGACCGCGCGCGCGAACCCCGCAGGCCGCGTCCCGTCCGGGATCTACCGAAGCAGAGCCCGCTCGGCAAGTTCGTCGCAACCTACGGCTGGCGTGCGTACGTGGTGCCCGTGCTCGTCGTCGTGACCGTCCTCGTATTGGTCGACGCGATCCGGGGCGGTGGTGACGACGGCGGTGGCACTGTGGAGCAGAGCCCGGTGGGAGCCGATCGGATCATCGCGGAAGCGCCGATCGCCGACGGCGAGTTCCCACCCGATCTCGCATCCGGCGCCCTGCCGGAGGGTGGTCCGTTCACCGTGCGCGGTGCGCAGCGGTGGAGGGTGCTGCCCGGAACAACCGAGCGCGTCGGTGCCGAGGCAGCACGCACCTTCACCTACACGATCGAAGTCGAGGACGGCGTCGACACCGCGGGATACGGCGGGGACGACGCATTCGCCGTCATGGTCGACCGAACGCTTGCTGATCCGCGCAGCTGGATCGGTAACCCCGACTTCGGCTTCCGCCGCATCGACGTCGGCACGCCCGACTTCCGCGTGTCCCTGACCTCCCAGATGACCATCAGGGAGGGCTGTGGCTACCAGATCCGGCTCGAAGGATCCTGCTTCAACGCATCCCTCGGCCGGGTGTTGCTCAACGAGGCGCGCTGGGTCCGGGGGGCGGTCGCCTTCCAGGGCGACATCGGCTCCTACCGCCAGTACCTGATCAACCACGAGGTCGGGCACGCGCTCGGATTCGCCCAGCACGAGCGGTGCGCGACCCCGGACGGTCTCGCGCCGATCATGATGCAGCAGACTTTCGGGACCGCCAACGACGACATCGCCCGGCTCGATCCCGGTGGCGACGTCCCGGCAGACGGGCTGGGATGTCGCTTCAACCCGTGGCCGTACCCGCGGGCGTGACGACTTCGGTGTGACCGGTGGAACAATGGACACCGTCCGTACCACCGCCCGAGGAGAATCCGTGACCGTATCGCCGCCCGCCGTCGAACCGAGTGCGCTTCCTCCCCTCGTGGCGCCGGCTGCCGACCTCGACCACGACGAGGTTGCGCGCTACAGCCGCCACCTGATCGTTCCGAACGTCGGAGTCACGGGACAGAAGCGACTCAAGAACGCGAAGGTGTTGTGCATCGGCGCGGGCGGACTCGGATCACCGGTGCTGCTGTACCTGGCCGCCGCCGGCGTCGGCACCCTCGGCATCGTCGAGTTCGACGAGGTGGACATG
>JAEZDV010000251.1 GCA_023417985.1 Actinomycetes bacterium
CCAGGATGCCCCCCAGCACGGCGCCGGCGATGTGCCCGCCTGCCGAGCCGCCTCCGCGAGGCGGGTTGCGGCGTTCCCACGACTCGACGTCCCGTCGTGCCGCGTTCAGGGCCTGCGAGGCGAGCGCCGCCGCCGTCTGAGCGTGCTGGAGCGCCTGGGCCGCGTCGGTCGACGCCAGTTGCCGGGCAGCATCGAGATGACGCTGTGCCTCCGACAGTCGCGTACGTGCCTCGGCGCCGACGACGCCACGTCGGGTGCCGATGAAGTCGGATGCGGCGGTGATCTGCGCCTGCGCCGCTGTGAGGTCCTGCTCCAGTCGGCGGCGGACGCGAGCTTCTTCTTCCTGCGACTCGCGGGCCAGCGCACGCAACGCGTCGAGACGCGCATCCGTCTCCACCACCCGCGTGAAGCTACCGAGCGGGTCGGTGTGCTGCTCGGCCTGCGCGTGGGCCAGCGCCTCCTGGGCCGCCTTCCGTGCTTCGACGAGTTCCGGGCCACCTGCCGTGACGAGCCGTTCGGCGTCGGCGATGCCCTGCGCGGCATCTTCCATGGCTGCGGGGAGGGTCGCGATGGCGTGTCGGATGTCCTCCTCGGCGTGCTCGACACCGTCGAGGAGTGTTGCCGCGTGGCCGAGGGCGCGTTCGGCCTCGCGGATCGCGCGGACCGCGTCGCCCTGTTCGCCGGCCGGCCGCGACACGGCAACGCGGCCCTGGTCGATCGACTTCTCGGCGAATTCGATTTCCTCGAGCGCGAGCGAAACATTGTTCTTGACCGGTGCGAGCGCCGCGGACGGGAACTCCTCGGTCAACTTGGCGAGCGCCGCCTCACCCTGAGGTATCCGCGCCCGCAGACCGATCGCTCGCTGCGTCAGCGCGTCGAGCCGAGCCGGAGCGTCGAGCAGCAGGTCCCGCATGCGGTCGAAGGCCTCCACCTGCGCATCGAGTTCGCGGTCGGCCTGCCCGCACGACGAGATGAGTTGCACCAGCATGTCTCGCTGTTGCTGCGGAGTCTCGGGAATGTCGTCGTCGAGTCGCTGACGGATCTCGAATGCGTTCGCGAGGGCGGCCTGAGCCTGACGATATGCCCGATCGAACGGTGCGACCGCGGTGTCGCCGAATTCGCCGCGTGCCAACTCGAGTGCTTCCGAACTGGACCGCACCGCGTTGTCGGTGTCCACCAGCACTTTCCGCGCATGCGTTTCCAGTCCCTCGACCGGAAGCGCGGCGAGGGCACCGGTGTCGGCGGGGTCGATCGCCGCAGCGCGCGCGGCAGCCGTCTCGGTGCGCTTGCGCTTGGATCGCCGCGAGTACGCGTAGACGCCACCCGCACCCGCGGCGATCACTCCACCGCCGACGAGGAGTGTCGTGGTCGGCGCGCTCGAGGGCGTCAACGCTGCGTCGAGGCCGTCGGCGGCGGCGACAGCAGCACCCGCCCAGTCGCCGCTGCGCAGCGCAGGGGTGATGTCGTTCGAACTGATGCTGTTTCGCTCCGACGTGCTGACATCCGAACCCGACGGGGTCCACAACGCGAACTCGCGGTCGTCGGTCGCGATCGCGAGGAGCGCCGTGTCCGGGCCGAAGTTGCTGGCCCGCGCAGTTGCCTGCGCCCAGGCGTCGTAGTTCTGGCCGTCGAAACTCGACACGTATGTCACCCAGAGTTGCAGACGGTGTTCGTCGTACAACGTGTCGACCGCCTGCTGGATGCGTGCGACGTCGTCGGCGTCGAGGACGCCCGCGGAGTCGCTGATCGGTGACTGGAGGCGCGAAGGCGGTTCTGCCGACGCTGCCGCCGGAATCAGCAGCCAGGCCGCCGCTGCGAGCAGGAGGGGCAGCAGCGCAGGCACGATCCGTGCGGGATGTCGGCGCGGAGACGAGGCGTGAGGCATGCCTTCGAATCTAGTGGTTCGGGGGACGGAAACACGGTCGGCGCGTCATCCTGCTTCGTTCCGCGTGGGCCCTGGCAGACTTGGGGGGTGAGTACCGCATCCCGCCCCAGGGTCCCCGCGCCAGGCCGTGCCGAGGACGACCTCGGCCTGGCTGCCCGCGCCGCACGGTGGCTGAGGCGCTTGGTGGTCGGTGCCCTGCTCGCCGCGATTCTCGTCGTCGGTGGAACCGCGGTCCGGGTGTGGCAGGTGGCCCGCATCGACGACAGGACGCCCGCCGACGCGATCGTCGTGCTCGGCGCCGCCCAGTATTCGGGCACTCCGTCGTCGGTGTTCGAGGCTCGGCTGGAACAGGCACTCAAGCTCTACGACGCGGGAGTGTCCCCGCGGATCGTGACCGTCGGGGGCAAACAGGAAGGCGATCTCTTCACCGAAGCGGCCGCCGGCAAGAACTATCTCGTGTCGCGGGGCGTGCCCGCGGAGTCGATCATCGCGGTGGAAGAGGGATCGGACACCTTGCTCAGCGTGGAAGCGGTGAGCAGGGACATGGACGAGATGGGACTGTCGTCGGCGGTCCTGGTGAGTGATCCGTGGCATTCACTCCGCACTCGGACCATGGCCCGCGATTCGGGGCTCGACGCATGGACGGCGCCCACCCGTCAGGGGCCGGCAGTGTTCACCCGAAACTCCCAGATCCACGCGATCGCCCGGGAGACCGGCGCCTTGATCTGGTACCAGATCACCCATTTCTCCGCGGACTTCCCGTACACGGCGGAGCAGTGACCGCGGCAGTGTGACCGAAACGGCAGGCCCTCCGAGTGGCCGAGATGTGACCGGCGCGGTATGGGTTTGGGCGGGGAGTGAGTAGGGCCGACGACACACCGTCGGTGCGACGAAGGACGGACTGATGCAGGGTTACACCGAACACGATCTCGAGCGGCGTGTCGCCGAATCGCCGAAACGCTCGGCACTGGAGGGCGCGGAACGTGTCGCCGCCGACCGCACCGCATTTGCGCGCGACCGGGCGCGGGTCCAGCACTGTGCGGCGTTGCGCAGGCTGGCTGACAAGACGCAGGTCGTCGGCCCCCGCGACGGAGACACTCCGCGCACCCGGCTCACCCACTCGATGGAGGTCGCCCAGATCGGCCGCAGCATCGCGGAGGGAGTCGGCGCCGACCCCGACGTCGTCGACCTTGCAGGGTTGGCCCACGACATCGGGCACCCGCCCTACGGACACAACGGCGAGCGTGCCCTGGACGCGGTGGCTGCGCCGTGCGGAGGATTCGAAGGAAACGCGCAGAACCTGCGCATCCTCACCTGCCTCGAGCCCAAGGTGCTCTATCCCGACGGCACCAGCGCGGGCCTGAACCTCACGAGGGCGGCACTCGACGCGACGCTCAAATACCCGTGGACGCGACCGTCCCCCGGAGCGAAGTTCGGCGCCTACGACGACGATGTGGACGTGCTGAAGTGGGTGCGAGAAGGTGCGCCGGATCGCCGCAAGTGCCTCGAGGCGCAGATCATGGACTGGTCCGACGACGTCGCGTACTCCGTGCACGACGTCGAGGACGGCGTCATCGACGGCCGGATCGACCTGCGCGTACTCCGCGACGCGGACGCCGTCTCGGCCCTCATCGAACTCGGCATGCGTGAATTCTCCGATCTCGTCCCCGACGAACTCACCGAAGCAGCGAAGCGACTGTCGGAGATGCCGGTGGTGATCGACGTCGGAACCTTCGACGGCACGCTGGCGAGCTCCGTCGCCCTCAAGCGACTCACCAGCGAACTCGTCGGCCGGTACGCCACCGCGGCGATCCTCGGGACCCGGGAGGTCACCGGCGACGAACCCGTTACGAGGTATGACGCCGACCTGGTGATCCCGCCTGTCGTCGCCGCCGAGGTTGCCCTGCTCAAGACGATGGCGTTGCAGTTCGTCATGTCCGATCGGGTGCACCGCACGCGGCAGGAAGCGCAGCGCGAACGCATCCACCGCGTCGCGGAATGGCTTCTGCGGACCGCGCCCGTCGGGCTCGATCCGTTCTTCGTCGCCGCCTGGAACCACGCGCCCGACGACGCCGCCCGGGTGCGGGTGGTCGTCGATCAGATCGCGTCGTGCACCGAATCCCGCCTCGAACGCATCGACCGCGACAGCCTCGCCGCCCAGGCCAGTTGGGGATAGTGCTGCGACGCGGCACCACCGCTGCGGGCACCCGCGGCGCAGCGGCTTAGAATCGACGTCGTGGCCGGCCGAATTTCAGACAGAGACATCGCGGCCATTCGCGACCGCGCCCGCATCGAGGACGTCGTCGGCGAATATGTCGCGCTCAAGCGGGGTGGCGCCGACTCCCTCAAAGGACTGTGCCCGTTCCACGACGAGAAATCGCCGTCGTTCCACGTACGCCCCAACCACGGGCACTTCCACTGCTTCGGATGTGGCGAGGGCGGCGACGTCTACTCGTTCCTGCAGAAGATCGAACACGTCAGTTTTGTCGAGGCCGTCGAGCAACTCGCCGAGCGCGTCGGATACACCCTGAACTACGAGGGCGGCGGACCGTCGGTTCAGCGTGACCGCGGCACCCGTGCCCGCCTCGTCGCGGCCAATGCGGCCGCCCAGGAGTTCTATGCGGAGCAACTCCGCACGCCGGGCGCCCAGGCAGCACGTGACTACCTCACCGAACGCAACTTCGACAGCGCCGCCGCCGAGATGTTCGGCTGCGGTTTCGCGCCCGCCGGATGGGATCTGCTCACCAAGCACCTCCTCGGGCGCGGTTTCGAGTTCTCCGAACTCGAGGCGGCCGGACTGTCGCGGGAAGGGCGTCGCGGGCCGATCGATCGTTTCCACCGACGCCTGCTGTGGCCGATCCGCAATCTCTCCGGCGACGTCATCGGGTTCGGTGCACGACGGCTCTACGACGACGATCAGATCACCGCGAAGTACATGAACACGCCGGAGACGCAGCTGTACAAGAAGTCTCAGGTGCTGTTCGGGCTGGATCTCGCGAAGCGGGAGATCGCCAAGTCTCACCAGGCCGTCATCGTCGAGGGCTACACCGACGTCATGGCGATGCATCTCGCGGGCGTGAAGACCGCTGTTGCCGCCTGTGGTACCGCCTTCGGCGACGAACATCTCGCCATGCTGCGCCGTCTCCTCATGGACGACAGCTACTTCCGCGGTGAGGTGATCTACACCTTCGACGGTGACGACGCCGGGCGCGCTGCCGCGATGAAGGCGTTCGAGGGTGACCAGAAGACGGCCGCGAAGACCTACGTTGCGATTGCCCCCAAGGGGATGGATCCGTGTGAACTGCGCCAGGAGTCCGGCGATGCCGCAGTGCGGGATCTTGTCGCCCGTCGGACCCCGATGTTCGAATTCGTAGTGAAATCGATTCTCTCCGAACATAATCTGGACAACGCGGAGGGGCGGGTCGAAGCGCTGCGACGCTGCGTGCCGGTTGTCGCACAGATCAAGGACCGGACCCTGCGCGACAACTACTCGGTGCAACTCGCGCACTGGGTGGGCTGGGACGACATTCCGGCGGTGCGGCGCCGAGTACAGGAAGAAGCGCGTCGCGGTGCCCGGGCGCCCGAAGCGAAGCCGCGGGCAGGAGCGACCGTTGCCCCTGCGACGCCCGCGTCGGCGCTGCGTCGTCCCCGCCCGAACGACCCGGCTCTGTGGCCGCAACGCGACGCGCTCAAGGCTGCCCTGCAGTATCCGGGCATCGCCGGAACCGTCTTCGACTCGCTGCCGAACGAGACCTTCACCGACCCTGCCTATGCGGCCGTGCGTACGGCTGTCGCGGCCGCAGGAGGAACGGGGTCGGGGATGGGCGGCGGCGAGTGGGTCGACGCGGTCGGACGGTCGGCGAAAGACCCTGTCGCGCACTCCCTGGTGATGGAACTCGCAGTCGAGCCGATACCGGCCGAGGAGGACCGCATCCCGCGCTACATCGGCGGCGTACTGGCCCGCCTGCAAGAAGTATGGGTGGGGGAGCAGGTTGCCGAACTGAAGTCGAAGCTGCAGCGCATCTCGCCGGCAACCGAATCCGACGAGTTCCATGCGCTCCTCGGCGACCTCATGGCGCTGGAACAGTACCGGCGGAGCTTGCTCGACCAGGCCATCGGCGATACCAGTGGCGACGGCCTGGCCGGCTGAGCTGCTACTTCCTGAGCTGATCCCGCGGGATCATGATCGTGGTGTGCTCGTCGATCGGCTTCATCGGTTCGAGCTTCGGCTGAGGGCTCAGCGAGTCGGCAAGTCGCTGTCGCCCCACCTCGATCACCTTCTTGGTGACCGGGCTGCCTGCCACCGCCCGAGCGGTTTTGCTGATCTGCTCGTATCGGGCGCGGCCCGCCTTGGTGCCCAGTACATAGCCCGCTGCGACTCCGACCAACAAACCCATCAATGTGCTGTCCTTCCACCCGTGTCTGCGCGTCCGTTCCATCCTGCCTGATCTTCGTGTGGACGCGCACTGTGCAGGCGATTTGGCACCGCGGCGGGTAGGGCGCTATGGTTTTCCACGCACCGGGGGAAACCGCGGAGCGCCGCAGGACAATCCCCTGTAGCTCAATTGGCAGAGCATTCGACTGTTAATCGAACGGTTGCTGGTTCGAGTCCAGCCGGGGGAGCACCTGGAATCCTCCCACCCGTCACGGGTGGGAGGATTTTTCGTTGGGCAGGTAGTCGGTGTGAGGATGACGACAGCGATGCCCAACCCGGTGTCGAAATGCCGCCTCGCTTCCGGGTACCATTCCGGAGCGCTGTTCGACGCGGACGGCGTTCTGTGGCGCTACCTCGCCGCGGAGGGGCGGTAGCTCAGTCGGTTAGAGCCGTGGACTCATAATCCATTGGTCGCGGGTTCGAGCCCCGCCCGCCCCACAACCGAGGCCGGCTCCGCCTGCACCCGATCGGGACCGATGACGCACACGCGATCCGCGGGCTGAACACCGCGATCGTAACCTCGGCGCGGAAAACGTGTCGATGCCAGCCTCGGGCAGCCTGAAGTGGCCGACTTTGCCCGCGACGGTTCGGGTGTTCGCTGGTCGAGTGGTCCGGCGCGGACCCAGCCGCCTGCGAATCGTGCCGTACCAACCGGGCACGAGGCGTCCGCTCGCCGCCTCCGACGACGATGGTCAGGGGACGTAGAGTAAGAACCCTGCCGGGCCGACGCCCCGGGTGGTAGGAGTGAAACGAAAGCGGTGACACCGACGTGATGGGCCTCGGCGACCTCGAATCGGCGATCATGGACGTGCTGTGGCAGAGCGACGAACCCCTTCGCGTACGCGATGTGCTGGCACGCCTCGAGCCTGAGCGGTCACTGGCCTACACGACCGTGATGACAGTCCTGGACAACCTGCACACCAAGGACATGGTCACGCGCGATCGAATCGGTCGGGGTTACAGCTATCGAGCGACCCGGAGTCGCGAGGAAACTGCAGCGGAACTTGTGCGACACGTGCTCCGGACGTCCGGCGACGCCGAGCAGATCATGCTGCACTTCGCCAGCTCTGCGACGGAGAACGAGTCCCGGATCCTGCGCCGCGCCGCCCGGCGGACCACAATCCGCAACCGTGGGAAACCTCCCTCGTGATCATTGCTACAGCGCTGTTCGTTTCAGCGCTCGTGCTCGGATTCATAGCGCCGCGGTGGCTTTCACGTCTGGCAGTGCCTGGTAGGGACCCGCGAGGCGCGCTGACCGCATGGGTGACAACCCAGGTGCTGTTCGTCGCGACGCTGGTGGGCGGCCCCCTGGCTGTGGCTACGAGGCCCGGCTTGCATGTGGACCGTCTGCCTCTGCCCGCATCGTGTGTGCGTACGGCACGGGACGAAGGACTGTTGCCGTGGCTGCCCTACGTCGAGACAGCACTATGGGTGATCGCCGGATCGGTCCTCCTGCGGATACTCATGGTGGTCTCGCGTTCCTATCGCCGGCACCGCCGCGAAACCGCTGCACACCTGAACCTGCTCCGGGTCCTCGGTGGGGTCCGGACGCGCGGTGGAGTCGAGGTGATCTGGCTGCGCGACAACACATGTGCCGCATACAGCATCGGTGGCCGCAACGGCACCGTCATCGCCGCCGAGGGACTGAAAGCGCTCGACCCGACGACGCGCCGCGCGGTCCTCGACCACGAGTACGCGCACATTCGCGGCCGCCATCACGTGCTGGTGGCGATCAGCGGTGCTCTGAGCAAGGCATTGCCGTTCGTGCCGCTGTGCCGGCATGGGGCAGCGTGGATCCGGGTGCTCGTCGAGTTGGCAGCCGATCGCCGGGCGGCGCATTACTGCGGGCACGATGCGGTCCGCGATGCTCTGCTCCGGTGCTCGCAGACCGGCGCACTCGCGGCACGAAGCGAGTCGTCCGACGCCTGTCTCGACGCGAGACTTCGATGGCTGAGCACTGTTCGTCGGCCCGGCCGCTCACCCGGATCGTTCACCTACCCTTTCGCTGTGGCGTTCTCCGCTTTTCCTGCGGTTGTCACCGGAGTCTCCGTGGTCGGAATCGTGACTGCGTCGTGCCTCACCGTCTGATCGGTGCGACCGGAGATTCGCAGGAGTCGCCGCAGGGACGGCGCCGCCACCGGTAGAGAACTGCGCCGGCGAGCAGGGCCAGCGAAAAGACGGCGAGGATCGGTTGCAGCGGGGCCCACCATCCGAGCGCTCCGGAAGCGCCGATCGTGACGAGCACCAATTTGTTGCAGACCGGGCACCCCACGGCAAACACGGTCAACATCACCCCGGCAGCGGGTGCCGCCGTCCGCGATCGGTCGGAGGGAGAGTTCTGCAGGCCGAACCACAGGGCGGTCAGCACCACAGTTGCTCCCAGTACCGGGTACTCCCACCACCGCACCGGGATCTCCCGGCCGAACCACGGGTTCGCCAGGATGTCCGTCGGGACACCGACCAGCAGGAGAGTGGCTGCTCCTGCGGTCACCGCTCTGATCATGGCGCTGCTCCGATACGAATTCCTCTGGCCTACAGGAAGATCACGCGTCTCGAGATCTGTGGTGGGGTTCGTCACATCTGAATCCTTTGTCGGCGGCTCGGGCTTGAACTACTAGGCAGCTTAGTAGCTCGAGCTACTATCTCGCTTAGTAGTTCGGGGGGTGATCGTTGCACCCCGTCATCAACGACCCTGGAGGCGGGCATGACCCCTACGAAACAAGCCGTTCGCGGCCGGAGGGACCCGTGGCTGCTCGGGATACTCGGCGTCGTGGTCGCAGTATTGCTCGTGCTTCTCGTCGTCGATCGCACCGGAACCCATCAGGCGGCCGACTCTGCGGCAACGCCCGCGATGGGGCCGGTCGGTGATATGTCCCGGCGCATCGACGGCGACCCGCTGGCGATCGGTGCAGTGGACGCCCCGGTGGTGATGGTCGCGTACTCCGACTACCGCTGCCCGTTCTGTGCCAAGTTCAGCCGGGACACCGAGCCGGCCCTGATCGACAAGTATGTCGCCGAGGGCATTCTTCGTATCGAATGGCGCGACCTTCCGATCTTCGGCGAGCAGTCCATGACTGCCGCCCGCGCCGGACGTGCCGCAGCCGCACAAGGCAAGTTCTGGGAGTTCAGCACATCCGTCTTCGCAGCCTCGCCCGATCGCGGCCACCCCGACCTGACACGGGAGACCCTGCGTGACTTCGCAGTCGCAAGCGGAGTGCCCGACCTGGATCAATTCGACCGGCAAGCCGCCGACCCTTCCGTCGACCAGGCCGTCTACGCCGACCTGCTGGAGGCGAACACCATCGGGGTCTCGAGCACGCCGTCTTTCGTGATCAATGGCACCCCGGTCCTGGGTGCTCAGCCTCTCGGGGTCTTCGAGCAGGTCATCGAGGCGGCCGCCGGTTCGGCACTGTGATCGAGATCGGTCTGCTCGGTGCCTTCCTCGGCGGCGTGCTCTCTCTCCTCAGTCCATGCTCGGCGCTGCTGTTGCCCTCGTTCTTCGCGTATGCGTTCGATGGAGCCGGCCGCTTGGCAGCACGCACCGCCATCTTCTACGCGGGCTTGGTTGCAGTCCTCGCGCCTCTCGGCGCGGGACTCGGCTTGATCGGTGCACTTCTGACCCAACACCGCGCCCTCATCACCCTCGTCAGTGGCGTCGTTCTCGTCGGCCTCGGAATCGTAACGGTCCTCGGCGGTGGATTCGCGTCGAAGTCGGCGCAGAGAGCGGCGAACTCGCTCACCCCCTCCAGCACCCTGTCGGTGTTCGCCCTCGGCACCGTGTACGGATTCGCGGGATTCTGCTCCGGCCCCTTGCTCGGGAGTGTGCTGACCATTGCGGTCGCCGGCGGACACCCGCTCCACGGCGCCGGGTTGATGGCCGTCTATGCACTCGGTACGGCGCTGGCGCTGTTCGTACTCGCCGTCGTGTGGGAGCGCTTCGAGTTGCGAAAACGGACCTGGCTTCGGGGCCGTCCCATCACCGTCGGCCCGCTGCGAACTCATTCCACATCGCTGATCTCGGGGTTGCTGTTCATCGGCATCGGCGTGCTGTTTCTCGTCACGGACGGCACCGCAAATCTCACCGGCTTGATGGGCGTCGACGAGCAGTTCGACCTGCAGGTTGCCCTCGGACGATGGGCTGCGGGCATCTCCGGCCCCGGCATACTCCTGATCGCCGCGCTCGTCGCCTTCGCTGCGGTCGCGGTCCGGCTGATTCGGCAACGGCGGTAGGAGCCGACATCGGGTTCGTGCCGGACCGATACCGACGGTTGCGCCAAGCCTGCCGTGGTAGTCGGGCGTACCGTTCATCGAGGATGCGACAGATGGGATCGAGATGACGCTGACGCTCGCACTCACCTTCGGCGCCGTGATCGGTGTCCTCCTCGGCCTGCTCGGTGGAGGCGGATCGATCCTGGCGGTTCCAGCGCTGGTCTTCGGTCTGGGGCTGAGCATGGAGCAGGCGATCCCGATCTCGCTGATCGTGGTCGGTGTGGCATCGGCAGTGGGCGCACTACCGAAGGTGCGTGCCCACCAGATCGAGTGGCGACTGGCGGGCATATTCGCTGCCACCGGCATTCCGGCCACCTTCGCAGGCACTGCGCTCGGACGGCTGCTCCCCGAACGCGCTCTTCTGATCGGGTTCGCGGCGGTGATGGTCGTGGCGGGAGTACGAATGCTCGCCGATCGGGGCAATACCGGAACCGCCTGCTCGACCGGAGACTCCGGGATCAACTGGCGCCGGTGCGCCCCCCGATCGATCTCTGCCGGCCTCGCGGTCGGTTTCCTCACCGGCCTGTTCGGTGTCGGCGGGGGATTCCTCATCGTTCCCGCTCTCGTACTGGTGCTCGGCATCGAGATGCCTGTCGCGGTGGGTACCTCGCTGGTGATCATCGTCGCCAATTCGGCGACCGGCTTGATCTCGCATCTGAGCGGTACGAGCATCGACTGGAAAGTCACCGCTGCGTTCGCGGGTACCGCGATCGTCGGGTCGCTCGTCGCGGGACAGTTGGGTGCCCGGGTCGATACGGACCGGCTTCAACGGTGGTTCGCGTATCTGGTGTTCGCGGTGGCTGCCTACGTGCTCGTCGACGCTGTGCTTCTGCGGTAGCGGTCGTCGAGTCCGCCGTTGTGCCGATACGGGTGCGGGTATCCGAATCGCAGAGCCACCATGGGAAGGAGCCGTGAGCTCGTCCGCATCGGTATCGACGACCTCGAGGGTGCCGCGACAGGCGAGATTCACACCTTTGTTGCCGGCCGCGAACTGCGTTCGTATCGGGTCGCCGATTTTCCCGCTCTGGCCCGTCGCAGGGACGAGCAGGACATCACGATCCTGGACGTGCGGCAGGCCAACGAGTTCGACGAGGCGCACATCGACAACGCCATCAGCATCGCACTGCACGAACTTGCAGTTCGTCTCGATGAGGTCCCCAGCGGGGAGGTGTGGGTGCATTGCGCTTCCGGGTACCGCTCGTCGATCTCCGCATCGACGAATTCGACCACGCCCGCGAGCTCGGACTGACGGGCTGACGTCTGCTCGCCGAGGGAAGGACGCACCCGAGGTGTAGCGCACGTCGGGTTTCTGAGTTGCGCGATTCAAGGATTTCAGCGCATGCAGGGGTCTTCAGACGGCTTCGAGCGTCGGTTGCTCGACCGCCTCGAAACCGTTTCCATCCTGATCGCGGAACGTGAACATCGGCGGCACGCCGTCCCAGAGGAGCAGTTCACCGACGGCGACATCGCGACTGCGTAGTTGCGTGTGCAGCGCGGCGGCATCCGACGTAGTAAGCCGAATACCGGTCTCGATACCTGCGGGAATGCCGTCGCCGGCGGGAACCAGTGCGATTGTTGTACGGGCATCGGGCGGCGCAACGATGATCCAACGGCCCCCGAGCTGTTCGAGGGGTACATCCAGTCGTTTCTCGAAGCCCAGTTTCCCGACGTAGAACTCGAGTGCGCGGTCCTGGTCGGTGACCGGCACTCCGATCGTCATCACGTCGATGAATGCGCTGTCGGTGTCCTCGTTCATGGTCAGGTCCTTACCTCGGAACGTCGTCGAATGGGTCGACTCGTCGGCGCGGTGGAAGTCATTCTCACTATGCCTGTCTTCGCAGAAGATCACCCCGGATACCGCCGATCGGGATGGCCGGTACGGAAACCGAGAGCGCGGTTCCATTCCCGGGCTCGGACTCCACCACCAGCGTGCCGGCGAGTTGCTGCACGCGCTCCCGCATTCCTTTTAGTCCGAAACCACCTCCAGTGGAGCAGTTTTCACGTATCGAGTGGGGATCGAATCCGGCACCGTCGTCCCGCACGTCGAGCGTCACCACGTCGTCCATGTAAGAGAGGGTGAGTCCGACGCGGGTCGCTTCGGAGTGCTTGGCGACGTTTGCGAGCGCTTCCTGCGCGGCCCGCAACAGAGTCACCTCCACGTCGGCATGCAGCGGGCGTGGATCACCGGTGATCGTGAGGCTCGCTCGGATGCCGACGATCCCCGACCATCGCCCTGTCACGTCGCCGATCGCTTCGGGGAGGCCCGCATCCGCGAGGGCTTGTGGCTGCACCGCATGGACGGTTCGTCGCGCATCGGACAAACCTTCACGAGCGAGGTCCGTGGCGTTGGTGATGTGCCGCCGCAGAATCGACAAATCGTGGAGCGTCTGCTCCGCCGACTGGAGTTGAGTGAGGATTCCGGCGAGGTTCTGGGCCAGGGTGTCGTGGATCTCGCGCGCGATCCGCTGCCGTTCGTCCAGGACACCGGCTTGGCGTGCCTGAGTCAGCAACCGTGCATGGAGCGTCGCGTTGTCCCGCAGAGCGGACTCCAGCCTGAGGTTGGCTGCGTGCAGAGCGTCGAGTGCGTCCCTCTGCCGGTGCCCGCGCTGATCTGTTGTCGCTGCGAAGTAGAAAAAGGTGGCGGACAGTACGGTGCTGACCAGGAATACACCGCCCCACAACCGCCACTCGTTGTCGGCGTCGATGGCGGCCCAGCCGCCCATGTACGTCACGGACATGAGCAACGACGTGACTACGACTCCCGCGTACCGCCACGTGCCTTTCAGATACATGAACGCATGGACGTACCCGGCGAACGCGAAGATGCCGTACCACGGCGCGAGCACCACCAATCCGGCTGCGAGCAGCATCAGCCCTGCGTAGTGCATACCGGACAGGGCGCCGCCGGAGTTCCCTCGCCTGCCCAGTACGTCGGGCCACGCGAGCCACACCGCAGTCACGCCGGTGAGTCCTGACGCCGCCGCGAGGTGGACGCCCGCCGGATACAACAACGTGATGACGGTGCTCGTGCCCAGCAGGAAGTAGGGAATGGCTGTGATGATTGCAGTCTCCCGGCGCTCCGCCCGTTCCTGCTCGTCACGCAACGATGCCTCGACGCTCATAGGGACCCGCCTCCCACGTCCGTGCCGCACGACCTGTCGGCCACCGCATGCCGTTGTCTGCCAATCATGACCGGATCGGCGTGGTTGCGGGTACGAGTCTGGGTCGGGTCGGCTCGATGAAGCTAGCGGCGCCGTGCCCACTCGGAGCGGGTGAGGTCGTACTCGACGTCGCCGTGTTCGGATCCTTCGATCGGCTCTGCCCAGTCCCCGGTGAAGTTCCGGACGAACACCAGACCCGCCTTTTCCAGCACCCGACGGGATCGTGCGTTCACCGCCATCGTGTTCGCAGTGACCCGATCGACTCCGAGGTCGGTGAACCCTTTGTCGATCAGGGCCCGCGATCCCTCCGTCGCGAAGCCTCTTCCCCACGCGGCCCTGTTCAACCGGTAGCCGAGTTCGACCTCGGCGGTACTGGACTCATCCAAGGGCCGGAACTCGAACCATCCCAGGAACCTCCCGGTGGTCCTCTCCTCCGCGGCCCAGTAACCGCGAGTGCCGAAGCACGGATAGTTGTGGCGGAGTCGTGGCAGCGTGTGCATACGAATGGTCTCGCGGCTCACGGGTCTGCCACCGTTGATGAAACGCATGACGTCCGGGTCGTTCTCGAGTGCGACCAGGTCGTCGACTTCAGCCTCGGTGCCGCTGAAAGGCCGCAGCACAAGTCGTTCGGTCTCCAGGAAAGCCCGCATATCCGTGATCTTCACACGGCCGTCAGTCGAGGCAGAATTCGTTGCCCTCGGGATCGGTCATCACGATGTGTCCCGCGTCGAGTGGGGGAGCGGGGTCGTGGCGCCGAATACGTTCGGCTCCAAGGGCAACGAGTCGCGTGGCTTCAACTTCCAAGGCCGACATCCGGGCATCACCGTCCGTGTCGGGGGCGGCTCGAACGTCGAGATGCACTCGGTTCTTGGCCTGCTTGCCTTCCGGAACTCGTTGGAAGAACAGTCGTGGTCCCGCCCCGCCGGGATCGACGACCGCCGAAGCATCGTTGCGGTGTTCCGGAGGCACTCCCATCGCCTCGAGCGCATCGTCCCACGACGAGAACCCCGGAGGGGGAGCCTGTACCTCGTAGCCGAGGACGTCGGCCCAGAACTGCGCCAGCTTCGCGGGATCGCCGCAGTCGAACGTGATCTGGATGTCGCGGGCCATCTCAGCCCACCTCCTGTCGAGAACGGGTGTGCAGATACAGGTCGCGGAGCAGACACACCTCGGCTATGTGATGGATCAACTCGCGGTGGATGTGCAGTACAAGGCCTGCCATCGGGTATGCGGCGAACGGCCCCTCCGCCTCTCCACACGGGCGGAACAGGTCATCTTCGCCAAGTGATTCGACTCCGGCGGTCCAGGTCGCGTATTCCGCGTCGAGTTGGGCGAGTGCCTCGTCTGCGGTTGCGGCGTACTCGAACGAGGAGTAGTCGGTGGGTGCCCGTCCGAAATGGGACGCGTTGCGCATTGCGAGGACCCCCACGATGACGTGGCCGAGTCGCCACGCGATCGTCGTCAGTGGAGGCGGGTCCGGCTCGGGAAACGCGAAGTCGATAGTCATGGATCCCGACCCGGCCTGCACGGGCGCGGTCCCGGTACCGCGCGGGCGCACACTCCAGCATCCGGGCGCCGGTTCCCAGAAGTATTCGTCGTCGGTGAGGCCGTCGAGCCGGTCGCGCACCGGGTAGGCGTCGAGTTGGTTTCGCAGTAGGGAGTTCCAGTTGCGTTCCGTCATGGGCTAGAGGTTTCCCCATATAGCGGACAGCTGGGTTCCGTGATCTGTGCGACGATCGAACTTGTGACCGTCGAGGCGACGACCGAGCGGGTGCTGCGGTTGCTGGCTCTGCTGCAGAGCCGGCCGTCGTGGACGGCCGCGGCACTCGCGACGGAACTACGTGTCACCGATCGTTCGGTCCGCCGTGATGTGGAGCGACTGCGTGCGCTCGGCTATCCGGTGAACGCGACTGCCGGCGTCGGTGGTGGTTATCGACTCGGTGCGGGTACCCGCCTTCCTCCCTTGCTTTTTCACGACGAGGAGGCCATCGCGACGGCGGTGTCGTTGCGGTTGGCGTCGGGAAGCACCATCGCCGGTTCGGCCGAGGCCTCGCTGCGTGCGCTAGCCAAACTGGACCAGGTGATGCCACCCCGGCTTCGGGCGGAAGTACGGGCCGTCTACGGCGCGATGGAGACCCTCGTCGGACCGGGGGTCGAGATCGACGCCGACACACTGATGATCCTCGCCCGGGCCTGCCGCGACGCGGTGCGCGTGCGATTCGCCTACCCGGGTCGTGACGGTGACGACCGGGAACGTACGACCGAACCGGTGCGACTGGTCGTGGCCGGACATCGGTGGTATCTGATGGCCTGGGACGTCGACCGCGAAGACTGGCGCACCTTCCGGCTGGACCGCATGAGTGAGGTGACGGCATCGACGTGGCGTTTCCGCCCGAGGGACTACCCGGACCCGATCGCGTATGTCCAGCGTGCGGTGACCGAAGCGCCCTATCGATATCTTGCACGGGTACGTCTGCAC
>JAEZDV010000162.1 GCA_023417985.1 Actinomycetes bacterium
GTCGTCACTCGATCACCACCGGGGACGTTGCGATCAACCAGGCCACCATGGATCCTTCCGGTTTCATCATCGCGCCGAAGATGCATGTCGCGGCGGGAAGGCTGCTGGTACGCGGCAGAGACATCGCCGTCGCTGCCATGATCGCGGCGGTACTGCGCACGGTGTACGGCCAAGCTCTCCAACGTCACAACAATCAACCGCCGGCCGAGGTGGTGCTCACGCACCCCGAAGCCTGGTCGCAGCGCGAACTCGCGGTGCTTCGTGAGGCGGCTTCGCTCGCCGGTCTGGGTGGGGCGGTGTCCCTGATCTCCGAACCACGGGCGGCGGCGTTCTACTACTCGCGTCAGCACGACGCGAAGGTGGTCAAGGGCTCGACCATCGCGGTGTTCGACTTCGGCGGTGGGACATTGGACGTTGCGGTGCTCACCGCGACCAGCCAGTGGACCTTCGAAGTAATCCGTGCCGGGGGTGACAACGCGCTGGGCGGGAAGAACATCGATGCGACGATCGCTCGCTGGGTGGAGGATCGCCTGCGGGACGACGACCCGGATCTGATGGCATGGTTGCGTAGCCCTGCCGGGCTCGACACCCGGCGCACTCTCGACGACCAGATCCGCCGTGCGAAGGAACTCCTCTCCGAGCATCCCTCGGCAACTATCCGGGTCACCGGCAACGGTGCGGACATGGTGTTCACCCTCACCCGCGACGAGTTCGAGCAGATGATCGAACCGCAGATCACTCGCGGGGTACGACTTGCCGCACAGGTACTGCGCGAAGCCGGTGTGGATCGCTCGACGTTGCAAGCGCTCTATCTGACAGGTGGATCGTCGCGGATACCCTACGTCCACCGGCGCCTGTCGGAGCTCGGGCCGATCGCCACCCTCGACGATCCGAAGACGGTAGTGGCCAAGGGTGCGGCCGGATTCGTGGCAGGAGGACGCGGCACAGAGCCGTCGGCGGTGCTGGACACCGAGGTATTGCGACCAGGACCGCGTAGATCGGGAGAGCAGGTCCCGGCGTCCCGGACGCCCGACCCAGGAACAGTCGCCGGCGCCGGCGAAGGGGCGCCGAAGTCCCGCACGCCGCTGGTGGTTGCCGGTGTGGTGCTCGCGGGGATCGCCGTCGCAGCCGGGGTCTACACCTTCGCAAGCGGTAGAGATTCCGGCATGCCCGCGTCCGGTGCAGCCGCACTGGAGCAACCCGCCGCGCCGGGCGACGCCGCGGCTACCGACGATAGGCTGCCCGCGGCCACAGCGGAGTCGGACTATCGCAGTGAGGCGACCGACGATGTGCTCGGGCTGCTACCGACGAAGCTGCTCACGTCTTCCACTGCCTGCGAGAAATCCGGCTTCTCGGGCCAAGGAGCACTTCAGGTGCGGTGCCTGATCAATCCCGATTCGACGCTCGGCAAAGCAGTCGGAATGCAACGCCACGACTACTCTTCGGTCACCGCCTGGCGTGACGACCAGTACGCCCGATCGATGTTCATCCGCCTTCGAGACGCGAACGACGGGCACACCACCGCCGTGTCGTCCGACGGCAACCGAATCGTCGACTACGACGAGGCGGGAACCGACGTCAGCTTCACCGTCATCGACAAGTCGACGGGCCTCAACGTGCTCTTCTCGATGGACGAAGTCGACCAGGGTTCGTCGCTGTTGGCCGAACTCGCAGGTTCTTCTCCAGCCGTTCGATATTCGCCGTGCGCGTGGCGGCGTCGACCTGAGCGGATCGCTTGCTTTCTTCGATCCGGTTCTGCAACTCCGTGATCCGGTCCTGCAGACAACGGCGACGCCGCAGCACGATCTCGGGGCGCGTCGTTGCCATCGCGGCCTCGAGCATCCGTGTCGTGGCGGTGCGCGCGGTCGCGATCGTTTCGCGCAGCCAAGTGAGCAGGTTCGTCTTGCCGGCCCGCATCGCCTTGAATCCGAGGTTGACCGCTACCCACGCAACCCCGGCAATCGCGCCGGCGCCGATCATCGCCCCGAGCATCGTGGTGCCGATCATGCCCATGGTCAGCACGCTGGGATCCAGCAGTCCCTGCCGTTTGGAAGCGACCTCACCGACGGTGAGCGGGTCGGCTTGCAATGCGGCGACGGTGATTTCGCGGATACGTTCCCATTCCTCTCCGTCCTCGAACAGCCCGGCGACTGTCTGTTCGAGATCGTCGAGGAAGACCTGGGCGGTGTCGGACATCGCGGCGAGTAGATCTGCTTGGATGCGCGCCGTGAACACTTGAGGTGAACGGCGGAGCACCTCCATGGACGATTTGTTGATCCTCGTCGTCCACGATTCGCGGACCTCGGCGAGAGCCTCGTCGAGCCGGGCCACCGCTCGTTGACGTGCGAGCGTCAGATCGCGCTGCAGGTGCTGTTCCCACTGCTGGACTTCGTCTTTGAGACCACGAAGTCGCTCCACCTCTGCCGTGAGATCGGGGAGAGCCTTTTCGCCGTCGCGGGCGACGGTGAGATCCTCGACGATGGTGCGCTCGACTTGACGCAGTCCTTCCAGCACGGTGCGAAGCGCGTCGGTCACCGGCCACCGCTGCGCCGCGGCCAGACGTTCGTCCAGCAGAGACCACAATTCCGGAAGCCCCGAACAGGCCAAGGCCCGATCACGAGCGGGTGAGGGCCTCAACTGATAGGCGGCCAGTGCCCGTACGCTCGAGACCGCAACAACCGGGATGTCCCGCCCGACGTGTGCGATGATCGCCCGCCGGTTCTCCGCAACGACGTCACGCCACCGCGTGACGTTCTTGTCGGTTTTGGTGACCACCACGACGACGTTCTCGACGCCTGCCGCGCTCTCCCGCAGAAACCGCATCTCCGGTTCGGTGAGTGGCGTCGACGCGTCGCAAACCAGGACCAATACTGCTGCCTTGTCGGCCGATTGCGCCGCCATCGCCGCATGCCTCGGATCGAGACCTCCCGTTCCGGGGGTGTCGACGACAGCAACCTCGGCCAGGCGGGGGGACGCGACCGGCACGATCGCGGCGACCGGCAATGCATCGACCGATGGGTCACGCACCTTCCGGCCGCCGGTGAGGGTCCAGTCCGCCAACTCGGACCGGTCGATGCGCCGCCGCGCATCCGCAAACACCAATTCGGCGGTCCCGTCCGGGAACTCGTCGTCTGCGCCGACGAATCGGATCGCCACAGCGGTCGAGTGCTCCACGTCGTCCAACGAGGCACCGTCGCGACCGACCAGTGCGCTGACGAGCAGGCTCTTCCCGCGCTTGATTTCTCCCACCACGACCACCGCGTGGGGCCGGCCACCGCCGGAGAGCTTCTGTTCGGCTCGCGCCGCAACTGCGTCGAGTTTGTAGGCGCGCAGGACTTTGCATGCACCGTCGATCACCTCGGCCGGAGGCGGATTAGCAGACACGGACCAGGAGACTACCTATGAACGGACATTTCGGTCACTTGAGAATGCATCGTGGTTTTGCTCAACCACGGCACGGTTCATGCGATTCGACCTTTCAGGCCGATGAAACACCGGCGCGAAGGAAACTGCAGCAAACGGGAAGCGCAGCAGCAGAAGCCGATTGCGGCGGAGACCAGCGAAACTCGGCGGTGACATGTCCGGCCGACCTGAAACCCGTCTGCAATGAACCCCTCAGTGAGAAGCTCGAGTAATGACGACTGTGTCCGGCCACTTCGAGCTGACCATCGAGGAGCTTCGATCTGTCGCGCGCTACGTGGCCGAAAGCGCCCAAGATGTCCTGCCGGCGTTCGAGGCCGTCTGCCCCGATGATCCTCGGCCCCGCGCAGCCATCGATGCCGCATGGGAGTTCGTCAACGGCGCCCGGAGGACCAATCTGCAGCGCATAGCCTCACTGGACGCACACCGAGCTGCGAAGGCAGCCCCCACGAAGGCCGCACATCTCGCTGCTCGCGCCGCCGGCGATGCAGCGTCAGCCGCCTACCTCCACCCGATCGCCAAATCCCATCAGGTCGGCCACATCCTGCGGGCTGCCGCAAGTGCAGCGCGCATCGGTGAGTTGGCGGCAAACGACGATCCAGGCGTCGGGAATGAGCTGATCGAGCAGGCTCGGCAACGCGCCAACCCTACGTTGATCGATGTACTCGGCAGATATCCGGTCGCTCAACCTGGTAACGGCCGCGTCGCGGAGCTCATGATGGCCCTCGATGCGTCTCTCCGCGCCGTG
>JAEZDV010000330.1 GCA_023417985.1 Actinomycetes bacterium
GCTTCGGTGAACAGATACCGGCCGTCGTCGACGACGTCGAACCAGCCGACGGCCGACGCTGCTTCCGAGGCGGTACCGGGTGCGCCGAGAAGAAACCGGATGCTGCCGGTCGCTGCTCTCGCACGAAGCAGGAGATCACGAATCGCGTGGGCAGGGTTGCCTACTTGCGGCAGGCGCACAGCGGTGTGATCGATGCGGTCCAGAATATTTCGTGTCGGCGCCGTCTGCTGTGCCGTCCGGCCGGGCCGGCCGACGGGGAGGAATCCGGCGACGGTGGCGGGCAGCAGATTCGCCGGCATCGCAGTGACCTCGATGTCGCCCGCGCCCGGGCTCTGCCGCGCCAGCACCGCGTGCTCCCCGACGACAGCGCCCGAGGCGAAAACGGACTCGTCGGGGTGGACGGAGTTTCCGTAGACCTCGATCGAGATCTCGCCCGTGTGCAGGGTGCGAATCGCGAGTTCCAGGGCAGGGTCGTCGAGGCGTCGCCGCCATTCCTCCGCAGCGCGCTGGTCTGCGACGTACTCGTCCTCCCAGGCGGCGGTCGAGCGGTACCGGAGGGGGAACGGGATGTCGTCTCCTCCCGCGGCAGTCCAGAGCGAGACGAAGCGGTCGGGCGTCAGGCGTCGGTTCATCCGGGGCCGGCTCCCAGGACGGGCGGCGCGGTGTCGGGCATCGATCCGATCAGTTCGTTGCCGTTGTCGTTGGTGACGAGGTAGCCGGGCACCCGCCGCTGCTCGTCGCTGCCCTGCGTCGCGCCGGGCGGGACCATGCCGGGAAACATCCCCATCGGGCGCGCAACGCCGTTGCGTGATCCGGCAGCGGCAGGTTGACCCACGCGCTCGGTACCGGTGGATACCGGCGCGCCCGCCGCGATACCACCGAGGCTCGAACCCCAGGGTGACGAGGCACCTCCGCCTCCGCTCCCGACGCTGCCGGGTGAGCCGAGACCCGCGCTGCCGGAGGTTCCGAGGCCGGCGGCGGACCCGGCCGACGGGGAACCGTACGTCTGACCGGGCAGGGCCGTGGCGCCCGTTGCCCCGGCCGGGGTGGTTGTGGCCGGGCCGGAGGCCGAATCCTCGAGTGCTCCGGGCGACGCGCCGCCCTCCCCCGACCACGGGGATGTGCTCGACGAACCATCATCGGGGCTCTTACCCGTATGTGACTGCCAGGTGCCGGGATCTGCTCGCTCGCCCGAGTCGACGCTGCGGGTCGCGGGAGAACCGGTTCCGGATGCATGCGCACCGGTCACGTCCTCGAATCTTCCTGCGTTGCCGGGGTTCTCTCCACCGACGCTTGTGGCCGCAACGTAGGGAGGAGGCAACACCGGCACCGCAGCGCCCGAATCTCGGTAGTAGGGCTTGTACAGCGACTCCATCACGCGAACCGATTGCGCGCGAATCGCTTCCGCCTGCCGCGCGGCCTCCGCTTCCGTCAACGGATTCAGGGCGGCGACCGCCGACGGAATCCGCTCGGCAGGCGGCGGAATCGACGACTTCACCCGCTCACCGACATCTGCCGCGATGTGCAATTTCTCGGACACCGCTTGCGCTGCGTCGCAGAGTTGCTGCGCGGAGTCGCCGAAACGGGCGGTGGCGGTGAGCGCTGCCGTTGCTGCGTCACCCTCCCAGTGTCGTGCGATCCGGTCGCGGATCATGACGGTGCCGAGAGCAATCGTGAGACTGAAACCCTTGCCCAGTTTGGCCCACTCGACGGCAAGTGTGGTCATGGCGACCGGGCTGATGGTCTGGGCGATCCGGTAGATCTCGGCGTGCTCCATGCTGTGGAAGTTCTCGAAATCCCGGATGTACTCGGGTTCGACGCCCGCGTCGAGTCGCGCGGCCAGTTCGTCGTGCCGGGCTTGTCGTCGCGTCACCGACACCGGTGTACCCGACCCCAGAAGTGGTTGCAGGAGTTCGTCGACCGGGTTCTCGTCGTTCGACATCCGGTCACCGTCCTCGTCCGGCGGGACGGCGAGGGCGCGACAACGACGTCAGTGCCCGAGCGGCCCATGAAGCCACGGCGACGTCGCCGGAACGCGACACGACACGATGTTCCCCCACCACAAGACCCCCCGATCTGTCGGTGGCGCGATGCTAGCGCACGGCACCGACCAAGCGCAGTGCGAGATCGGCGTAGAGGGTGCTGATCGCCTCGGGGTCGTTGTAGCGGCCGGACGGATACCAGCGGCAGATGTCCACGCACAGAGACATGAGCGCGAGGGTGACGCCCTCTGCGTCGGGCACCGTGAACTCACCCGACTCGAGCCCGGCGTCGACCACATCCCTGACGACCTGAGTGGTCTGCCGTCGCAGCCCGGTGATGGTGCGGTAGTGGTCGCGGGCGAGGGCGTTCAGTTCGTACTGGATGACCCGGGCACGTCGGTGGTGCTCGGCCTGCCAGCCGGCGAAGCAGCCGATGACGGACCGGAGCCGGGTGGTGGCGTCGGCGTCGGGGAGGTCCGCATTGCGCGCGACCTGCAGCGCGAGGTCGTGCCCCTCGTAGGAGATGGCGTAGAGGAGTTCTTCCTTCGACTTGTAGTGCGGATACATCGCGGCGGGGCTCATATCCAGCCGCGTTGCGATCTGCCGGGTGGTCGTGCCGCCGTAGCCGTTCTCTGCGAACGCTTCGATGGCGGCTTCGCGCAGGCGCGCGGCTGCCTTCGAGGTGCTGATGACGCCGGGGTTCGGTGTGGTCACGGTTTCTCCAGTTCCTGCCCTGCTCGTGTGGTTGACAGGCTCACCACAACGCCTCATCATAAGCGAGTGCTTAGAAAATAAGCACTCGCTTATTTGTTTTAGGAGCAGTTGATGCGACGCACCCTGTACGGTCCCGATCACGAGGCCTTCCGCGAGTCCGCCCGGGAGTTCGTGAACCGGTTCGTACTGCCCCGCGCAGAGGAACTGATCGACCGTCACGAGATTCCGCGTGACATCTGGATCGAAGCCGGTAAGGCGGGCTTCCTGGGCCTCGAGATTCCGGAGCGGTTCGGTGGCATGGAGGCCGGCGACTACCGCTTCAACGCGATCGTCGCCGAAGAATTCGCACGCGCCAACATGGCGTTGTCGTCCTCGATGGGTATCCATTCGGACATCACCGTTCCCTACATCGTCCACCTCGGCAACGAGGAGCAGCGCGAGCGCTGGCTGCCCCGCTGTGCGACGGGCGAGCTCATCTGCGCCATCGGCATGACCGAGCCGTCCGGCGGTTCCGATCTCGCGAACCTCAAGACCACCGCGGTTCGTGACGGCGACGACTGGATCCTCAACGGCGCCAAGACATTCATCACCAACGGCTACAACTGCGATCTCGTGGTCGTCGCGGCCCGTACCGATCCGTCGAAGGGTGCGAAGGGTATCTCGCTGCTGGTCGTCGAGCGCGGCATGGAGGGCTTCGAGAACGGTCGTAAGCTCGACAAGGTGGGGCAGCCCGAAGCCGATACCGCCGAGCTGTTCTTCAAGGACGTCCGGGTGCCGGGCAAGAACCTCCTCGGCGAAGAAGGCATGGGCTTCATCTCGATGATGAAGCTGCTGCCGCAGGAGCGCCTCGGCTCGGCAGTCAACAACGTGCACCATGCCAAGCACATCCTCTTCGAGACTCTCGAGTACGCGAAGGAGCGCAAGGCATTCGGGCAGGCCATCGGCACCATGCAGTACAACAAGTTCCTGCTCGCCGAGCTGGTGACCAAGATCGAGGTTGCCGAGGCGTACGTCGATCAGGCCGTCGAGGCTCACGCCGACGGCAAACTCACCGCGGTCGATGCCGCCAAGGCCAAGTGGTGGAGCGCGCAGACCCAGTCCGAGGTCCTCGACGCGTGTGTTCAGATCCACGGTGGGTACGGCTACATGAACGAATACCGTGTCGCGCGGGCATGGAAGGACGCCCGGGTGACGAAGATCTGGGCCGGTACCAACGAAATCATGAAGGAACTCATCGGCCGCGACCTCGGCCTGTAGTTCTCACCGCCTCACTTTCTCGAAGGAGCATCCGATGCCCGAAGCAGTGATCGTCTCAGCAGTACGCTCGCCCATCGGGCGTGCGATGAAGGGGTCGCTCAAGACCCTCCGGCCCGACGACCTGGCAACCCAGATGGTCGCGGCGGCGCTCGCGAAGATCCCCGAACTCGATCCCACCGAGATCGACGACCTGATGGTCGGCTGCGGCCAGCCCGCCGGCCAGTCCGGGTTCAACATCGCCCGGGTGATCGCGGTGC
>JAEZDV010000332.1 GCA_023417985.1 Actinomycetes bacterium
CTGCTGCTTGACCGAATCGGGCACCGCGCTGTCGCTGGTGAGAAGGAACCGCGTTCCCATTGCGACACCGGCCGCACCGTAGGAGAGTGCGGCGGCAAGTCCTCGCCCGTCGAAGAAACCACCCGCGGCGATGACCGGGATGTCGACAGCGTCGAGCACGCTCGGGAGCAACAGTGTCGTGGCGACCGGCCCGGTGTGCCCGCCACCTTCACCGCCCTGCACGATCACGGCGTCGGCACCCCACGAGGCGACCTTGACCGCGTGCTTGGCGGCCCCGATCGACGGGATCACGACGATGCCGTGATCCTTGAGTTTCGCGATGAGTTCCTTCTTGGGAGCCAACGCGAACGACGCGACCTTGACGTTCTCGCGGATCAGCAGGTCGATCCGCTGTTCCGCGTCCGAGGCGTCGGCGCGCATGTTGACACCGAAAGGCTTGTCGGTGAGCGCCTTGGTCTTCAGGACCGCGGCCTCGAGCTCGGGGTACGTCATCGTGGCCGACGCGAGGATGCCGAGGCCGCCCGCGTTGGAAGTCGCGGCGGTCAGCCGGGGGCCCGAGACCCAGCCCATGCCCGTCTGGACGATGGGATGTTCGATGCCCACCAGTTCCGTGAGGGGCGTGCGCAGGGTCGTCACAGCGAGACCTCGCGGTCGCGCAGGCTCTTCGGATCGAGCACCTCGCGGATGATCCGCAGTTCTTCGGCGGTCGGCTCGCGGGTGACACCCGCTTCGTCGAGTCCGGCGACCTCGAACGAGGTGTTCTCCGCGACCGTCGAAGCCTCGACGCCCGGGTGCAGCGACACCGCGCGGAAGGTGTGGTTCGGTCCGCCGAAGTCGAAGACGCCGAGGTTCGTGACGACGCGGGGGATGTCGAGGAACCGGTAGGCCGGATTCTCGGGATCGACCTTGTCGTAGCCGACACCCGAGACGATGTCGACCTTGTCGGTGAACACCCGCGTGCTGTGCCGGCCGACCCAGTAACTGGTGGCGTGATTGATGGTGTTGCCCGGGGCGCCGCGCACGCCGAACATCTGACGGGTGGGGTGCTGGAGCGGGCCGAACGCCGAGAGGTTCTGGTTCCCGTGGCGATCGATCTGGTTGGCGCCCATGACCACGTGGCGGCGACCGGACGCGACCACGTCGAACACCTTCCGGAACGGCATCCATCCCTCGATCGGAGCCTTGCCGCCGAGCGGCGGGACCTCGGCGAGGATGAGCGCTTCACCGTCGGTGATCAGCAGGTCGGGCTCGGTGGTGAGCTTGGCGAGGCGCGCGCCGATCTGCGGGAGGGTCGCCATCGGGCTGGCCATGATCTCGCCTGCGCCGGAGAAGATTTCCGCACATGCGATCGCGCAGTACTCGGCGCGGGTCACGGTTTCGGTGGTGGTCATGCCTGCTCCCCACTCTTGGATTCGGCTGCGAACTTCTGGACGGCGGCCTGGTAGTCGTCTTCGCTGCCCGACAGGAATCGGTCGACGAACTTCTGCCAGGACTCGGGGTCCTTGGCCGACTCGGCGTAGTGACGCTGGAACTTCTCGTCGCGTCCGTAACTGTCACCCGCCAGGGTGAAATGTGCACCGTTGGGAGCCTCGACAACCCCGTCGACCATCATCCGGTTGAGAATGATCGACTGCAACGGAACGGATTTGACGAGCTCTTCGGTGTCGACGATGCGCTCGACCGACACGAAACGCTTTTCGGCGGCCATGCAGTAGAGGTCGTCGAAGTAGGGATCGACACCGGTGTATGCCGCGTTGCCGTGGGCGTCACCGATGTTGAGGTGCACCAGCGACGCATCGAGTTCGAGCGCGGGCATCGCGATGAGGGTCTCGGTGCCGTCCGGTCCGGCGTACGGGGAGGTGACGGTTTTCAGTTCACCCTCCCAGAACTCGACGACGTCGGAGCCCAGGCCGGCGCGGATGGGAAGGAACGGAAGCCGCGCGGCGGCCGCTTCGAGGCCGCACTTGACCATGCCCTCGTCCATTTCGCGGGCGATGATCTCGCCGTTGGTGCGCGCCTTGGCGAACCACGGATCGTAGAACGGCGCGGAGTCGAGGGAGACGAATCCGTAGTACGCCTTCTTGACCTTCCCGGCCGAGCACAGCAGACCGAGATCCGGGCCACCGTAGGTGACGACCGTGAGGTCGGTGATGTCCGATCGCAGGATCGCGCGGACCAGCGCCATCGGCTTGCGGCGCGAACCCCAGCCGCCGAGGCCGATGGTCATTCCGCTGCGCAGCTCGCCGACCACATCGTCGAGCGACATTCTCTTGTCACGCATGGGTTTCGAACTCCTGTGAGAGTGGGGACTTCAGCTGTTGGTCCGGGCTTTTCCGGTGGCGACGAACTCGTCGCGGTGTTCGTCGGCGACCCCGGCGAGGTTGAGCTCGAAGGTGAAGCCCTGCTCGATGCGGTAGCTGGTCTTGACGTCGACGGGGTCGATGCGGTTGATCGCTTCCTTCGCGCGGCGGATCACGCGGGTGTCCTTCACGGCGATCATCTCGGCGACCTCGCGCGCAGCGGCGTCCAGTTCGTCACGCGGAACCACCTTGTAGACGGATCCGAAGTGCTCGAGTTGCTGCGCGGTCACGTTCTGTGCCGTGTAGTAGAGCGTGCGCATGAGGTGCTGCGGGACGAGACGCGCAAGGTGCGTTGCGGCGCCGAGTGCCCCACGGTCCACCTCGGGGAGTCCGAAGACCGCATCGTCGGAAGCGAGGATGACATCGGCGTTGCCGACGAGGCCGATGCCGCCGCCGACACAGAAGCCGTTCACGGCCACGATCACGGGAACCTCGCAGTCGTACACCGCCGCGAAGGCCGCGGCACACCCGTGGTTGGCGGCGATGAGGGCGTCGTAGCCCTCGGTGGCCTGCATTTCCTTGATGTCGACGCCCGCGTTGAAGCCGCGGCCTTCCGCTCGAAGGATGACGACGTGGGTTTTCGGGTCTTTTCCGGCGGTGAGGACCGCGTCGGCCAAGTCGAACCACGCCTGTGAGGGGAGGGCGTTCACAGGAGGGAAGTCGACGGTGACCGTGGTGATACCGGCGCTGTCGGAGGTCGAGGTGATGCCCATGGCATGTTCCTAACGTCTGTACCAAACCAAGCGATTGCTTGGTAAGTTAGCACACGAACCCTGCGAGGCACAGAAGCCCGAAGCGCTCGCCGAGCGGTCCGCTCTCGCGCAGAAACGCGATTTCTCCGAGAACTGGGGACGTACTACGTTCGGCCCCAACCTGATACAAAACGAATACGAGGAGAGAAGATGACCGAAGCAGTGATCGTGTCGGCCGTGAGATCGCCCATCGGGCGCGCACGCAAGGGATCGCTCGCGTCGATCCGCCCCGACGACCTGGCAACTCAGATGGTCGCGGCGGCGCTCGCGAAGATCCCCGAACTCGATCCCACCGAGATCGACGACCTGATGGTCGGCTGCGGCCAGCCCGCCGGCCAGTCCGGGTTCAACATCGCCCGGGTGATCGCGGTGC
>JAEZDV010000010.1 GCA_023417985.1 Actinomycetes bacterium
AGAATTAACTGATAGCGATCATCTTGCGACCTGCTCACAGGAGAACATCATGGAAACCCTCCCGGTCATCCACCTGCGGCCCCTACGAGACGGGAGCGATCCTCGCGGTGTCGCCGACGCTCTCGACGCTGTCTGCACCGACCTCGGATTCTTCGTCGCCACCGGCCACGGACTCGACTCCGCACTGCGCGCCGAAACGATGGAACAGGCGCGCCGATTCTTCGCGCTGCCGTTCGAGGAGAAGATGGAGATTTCGATCGCGAAGTCGTCGTGCCACAGCGGATACGTCCCGTCGAAGGCCGAAACACTCGACGACGCGCTCGGCGCCGACGCCAAGGAAGCGCTCGACATCACCTACGACCGAGGCCCCGATCATCCGGAGGTCGTCGCCGGGACGCCACTGCACGGGCCTGCCCAGTGGCCGTCCGCACTCATGCCGGCATTCAAGAGTGTGGCCGACGAGTATGCGCACGCCTGCCTCGAGATCAACACACACCTGATGCGCGGTCTCGCTCTCGCGCTCGGCTTGGCGCCGGAGGTATTCGAGCCGATGTTCACCGATCCGATCGCCTCGCTGCGGATGCTGCACTATGCACCTGCCGGCACGGGAGAGGTGGCCCCGGGTGCGGGCGCGCACACCGACTACGGCTCACTGACGTTGCTCGCACAGGACGACATCGGCGGACTGCAGGTGGCCGCGCGCGGCGGCGGCTGGATCGATGTCGCCACCCCGCCGGATGCGCTGATCGTCAACCTCGGCGACATGATCGCCCGCTGGACCAACCACCGTTACGTATCCACACGGCACCGCGTGCTGAATCCGGTGGGGCAGCATCGTTATTCGCTTCCGTATTTCGTCGCCCCCGATTTCCGGGCGGTGATCGAAGCGATTCCGACGTGTGTGGAGCCGGGCGCGGAACCGGTCTACCCGCCCGTCACCGTCGGCGAGTACATGCTGTCGCGGTTCGCCGCGACACACGCTTATCTCGGGAAGAAGGCGTCGTGAGGTTCAGGTTCTGCCCGATGCTGTGTGACCCAGGTGCAAGGCAGTAGTGCTCCGAACGTGCGATTTCGCCCGAAGATCGTCCGCGCCACCTACCGTGAGACACATTCCGCCGAGCGCGCGGCTGGGCGGCCTTCGCTAGGGAGCACCACGATCCGGGGGAGTCAGCAATGGCCGAACATCATTTGTGGGTACGTCCCATCGAGACGGTGGGTGCCGAGGACGCGCCGACGGTGGGTGGCAAGTCCGCCAATCTGGGTGAGCTCACGCGGGCGGGTTTTCCGGTTCCACCTGCGTTCGCGGTCACGGCGGACGCGTACATCGATGCGATGCAGGCCGCGGGAGTCCGTGCCCGGCTGGCTGCCGAGGCGGTACCGGCTCCCGATATCGACGAGGCAGAACTCATCCGTACCTCGGCCGAACTCGCCGAGTTGGTGACGGGCACGTCTGTTCCGGACGAGATGCGGGCGGACATCGTCGCGGCGTACGAGGCTCTCGGGGCGCGTGTTGCGGTGGCAGTTCGGTCGTCGGCGCCGGCGGAGGACGCGGCGGACACCTCGTTCGCGGGAATTCACGAGTCGTACACCAACATCGTCGGTGCCGACGAGGTGGTTCGTGCGGTGCAGGCGTGCTGGGCGTCGTTGTGGTCCGAGCGTGCCCGCACCTATCGGGGGCTCCGAGGGATCGCGGAGGAACCGTCCATTGCGGTCGTCGTGCAGGTGATGGTCAGGTCGGAGTCGTCCGGTGTGGCGTTCACCGCCGATCCGCGCACGGGCGAGTTGGACCGCATCGTGATCGAGGCAGCGCTCGGGCTGGGGGAAGTCGTCGTCGGCGGGCAGGTCGAGCCTGATACCTACGTCGTCGCCAAGGACGGACTGCAGGTGCTCGACGTGCACCTCGGGCATCAGGAGTTCGAGATCGCCTCGACCGAGAAGGGCGACAGCCGTGTTGCGGTGGATCCGTCACGCGGTGTCCAGGTCCTCGACGACGACCAGATCGGCAAGGTTGCACGGCTGGCCGTCGGTGTGGAGCAGCACTACGGCAGCCCGCAGGATCTCGAGTTCGCCTTCGCCGAGGGCCACCTGTGGATCGTGCAGGCGAGGCCGATCACAACGCTGAGCGGGCAGGGCACGGGGAGACCGAGTAGCTCGACAGCGGGTCCGTCCGGTGACGGGGACACGGCACCTTTGCTGATCGGACTGGGCGCGGGACCCGGTTCGGCGACCGGGCGGGTACGCGTACTGCGTGACCTCGCGGACGGGAAGAGACTCACCGACGGTGAGATCATCGTGGCACCGATGACCCGGCCGGACTGGCTGCCCATTCTGCGGAGAGCCGGCGGGATCGTCACCGACGGCGGTGGAATCACCTGTCACGCCGCGATCGTCGGTCGTGAACTCGGTAAGCCGGTGGTCGTCGGTGCGCGTACCGCAACGACCACGCTCAGAGACGGGCAGGTGATCACCGTCGACGGCGACGCGGGCGTGGTGTTCGAGGGGGCAGTGACCACCGCGGGCAGTCGGGCGAGGGCGGACGAGGCGGGTCCGGCGGCCGCGGGTAGTGCTCCGACGGTCACCGCGACCTCGGTGTACGTCAACCTTGCCACTCCGGACGCAGCCGAGGCCGTCGCCGCGACCGACGTCGACGGGGTCGGCCTGCTGCGGGCGGAATTCATGATTACCGAGGCGCTGGCCGGGGAGCATCCGGCGCACATGATCGCGGAGGGCCGCCGCGACGAGTATGTCGAGAAGATGGCGGGTGGTGTCTCGAAGATCGCCGCGGCGTTCGCGCCCCGGCCGGTGGTCTACCGGGCGATCGACCTGCGCAGTAACGAATTCGCCGATCTGGAAGGTGGTGAGATCGAACCCGACGAGGCGAATCCGATGATCGGCTATCGGGGTTGTTTCCGGTACGTCCGTGATCCGCAGTTGTTCTCCCTGGACCTCGACGTGATACACCGCGTGCGGAGCGCGTATCCGAACGTGCACTTGATGATTCCCTTCGTGCGCACACGGTGGGAATTGAAGGAGTGCCTGGCACAGCTCGACGCCCATCCGCTGGGCGCAGATCGTCGGATGTGGCGATGGATCATGGCCGAGGTGCCCTCCGTCGTCTATTGGTTGCCCGAATACGCGGCACTCGGTATCGACGGTGTGTCGATCGGCAGTAACGACCTGACCCAGTTGATGCTGGGGGTCGACCGGGATTCCGAGATGTGCAAGGAACTGTTCGACACCTTGGACCCGGCAGTTCTCGACGCGATCGACCACATCATCGACCGTGCATCTGCAGCCGGACTGACGACGTCGCTGTGTGGTCAGGCCGTGTCGACGAGCCCCGCCCTCGCCGAGCACCTCGTGCGCCGCGGCATCACGTCGGTTTCCGTCACTCCCGATGCCGCAGTACGCACCAGACGAACGGTCGCACAAGCGGAACAGCGAATCGTGCTCGGCAAGGCCCGCCGGAAGGAAGAATGACGCGGCGGCCCATGCGGTGTCCCGATTCCGTGGAAGGACGTATGAGCCGGTGTTCGCAGAACAGCACACGGTCAGCCCCGACCTGGGATCCGCCCGCTGGGTCCGCAGGACGAGGACTCGGTCCGGGCTTTGCACGAGCATCTCACCCAGCGCGACACGTACCTGCGATTCTTCACTGTGGCCCCACGGCGCGTGGACGAGCTTGCGGAAATGCTGTGTCGCCAGGACGACGGACATGTGAGCTTGGGGGCGTTCGACGATGCCGAGGTGGTCGCAGTAGCGAACTACACCGTCCTCGATGACGACGTCGCATCGGCGGAATGCGCGGTCGCCGTGAGCCACCCCATGCAGCACCACGGCATCGGAACCGCCTTGCTGCAACGCCTGGTCGAAATTGCACGAGCACGCGGAATTCGGCGTCTGTCGGCGTACGTGTTGTCGGTGAACACCACGATGCTGCAGGTCCTCGGAGAACTGGGATGGTCCCGGAACGGGAGCGAGCCGGGATCTGTCGTTCAAGTCGATATCACGCTCGGCGATCCCCTGGGAAACGGAGGTTCCCGCGTCGCGGCGGACTCGTCCCTCCGGGTACCACCGGATCGGCCGGAGGGTGGTCCGTCCGGTCCGTCGGCGAACGGTCCTTCAGTCGTGGGTCCGTAACCACCAGCGGAAGATTTCGTCGCAACCCCACACGATGACCGGCAGCGGGATGAGCAGAGTCAGCAACCACAGATCCGGGACCTCGGTGCCGAAGACGGCCTGAAACGGTGGGATGGTCACGACCGCTGCGGCGAAAAGGGCCTCGAAGGCGATTCCCCACAACAGCATTCGATTCGTCGTGAGTCCGATCTGTGCAAGGGAGGAGCGACTTGCGCGAGCGGCCATCGCGGTGCCGATCTGGCAGGCGACGATACCGAGGAATGTCATGGTCGTGGCCTGCCGCCAGGTGTCGTGCAACTCCCCGCTGGAGACGTCGGCTCCGAAGGTCCAGCCACCGTCGAGGAGGGTGAGCAGGAACAGTGCCATCACCAGGACTGCGGAGACTCCGCCGAGGACGCCCCAGGCACGGGCCAGCATGACTCCCTCGATCACCGACTGCGAACGCGGCCGGGGCCGGCGTCGCATCAGGTCCGGTTCGGCTTTCTCCCGTCCGAGCGCCAGCGCCGGGAGGGTCTCGGTGCCGAGATCGATGGCGAGGATCTGCATGATGGTCAGCGGCAGGGGAATACCGCCGCTGGTGAGCGCGTAGGCAAGGAAGGGCACGACCTCGGGGGTCGCGTGCGCGAAGATGTAGACGATGAACTTGCGGACGTTGTCGTAGACCCGCCGGCCCGCTTCGATGGCGCCGACGATCGTGGCGAAGTTGTCGTCGACGAGGACCATCACCGCCGCCTCACGCGCGACGTCCGTGCCCGATCGACCCATTGCCACGCCGATATCGGCCTGGCGCAGGGCGGGTGCGTCGTTGGCGCCGTCGCCGGTCATCGCGACGATCCGGCCGGACTCCTGAAGCGCGTCGGCGATGCGCAGCTTCGTCTCCGGTGAGCTGCGGGCGAAGACGATTTCGTCGTCACCGGCGAGCGCCTCGTCGAGTTCGCGGTCGGACATCGCGTCTGCTTCGTCTCCGCCGATCACGCGCAGGCCGTTCTTCCCGATGTGCACGCTCTCGGCGATTCCGCGGGCAGTGAGCGCGTGGTCGCCGGTGACGACGATCAGCCGGATGCCGGCCGTATGGCAGCGGTCAACGGCGCCGGGAACTTCGGGGCGGGGCGGATCGATCATCGCGATGATGCCGAGCAACGTCGAGCCCTGCTCTGCCTGCTCTCGGCTGAGGTTCCTTGCCACTTCGGAGGGTGTCAGGGTGCGTTCGGCCAACGCCAGCAACCGTCGGCCGCGAGCCGCCCAGTCGTCGACGACGGTTTCGATCGTGGCGCGGTCCTCCTCCGTCAACGGTCTGGGTGCGGTCCCGTCGGAGATGTGTGTGCAGCGGGCGACGACCTCCTCGGGTGCGCCTTTGGTGTGCACGACGACCGTGGTGCCGACGCGGTCGACCGTCGACATCCGCCGCAGGGCCGGATCGAAGTGGAATTGTGCGAGTCTGTCCTCCTTGCTGCGGTGGGGGTCGAGACCGAGTTTTCCCGCGCCCCGGAGCAGAGCGAGTTCGGTCGGGTCGCCGATCCCGGCGTCTTCCGGTTTCGCACCGTCTTCCGGTTCGGCACCGACGGGCGGTGTCGCACCGGGCGGTTGTGCGAGTTCGGCGTTACTGCACCACACCGCAGCCGTCATGAGTTGTCCCGCCGCCGAGTCTGCCGCGGGATGTGTCGAAAGATCTTGGAAGTCCAGCACGCCTTCGTGCGTCCATGCCTGGGTGACGGTCATTCGGTTCAGCGTGAGTGTCCCGGTCTTGTCGGTGCAGATGACGCTCGTCGACCCGAGCGTCTCGACGGCAGAGATCCGTTTGACGAAGGCGCCCTGCCGGGCCAGGAGCCGCACACCCACGGCGAGCGCGAGGGTGATGGTCGGGAGCAGGCCCTCGGGAACGTTGGCGACGATGAGTCCGATCGCGAAGTTCAGCGAATCGGCCAGCGACAACCCGGCCAGCAGGGTGCCCAGGGGAATGAACGCGAGACCCAGCCCCACTGCCACGATGGCGATCAGGCGGGCGACCCTCCTCACCTGTTTCTCGAGCGGGCTCTCTTCAGGCCCACTGCGTTGGGACAACGCAGCAATCCGGCCGAGTTCGGTGTTCATTCCGGTGGCGAAAACGACCGCGGTGACTTCCCCTGTGACGCACGTGGTGCCGCTGAAGACGAGATCGCGGGCGAGGATCAACGGAACACGACTGTCTCCGCTGTCGACGCTCACCGGTACCGGTGTCGATTCCCCGGTCAGCGCGGAGGCGTCGATCTGTGCCGAGCCGTCGAGTAGGCGCGCGTCGGCGGAAACACGGTCCCCTTCGGAGACGACGATGACATCGCCGGGCACGAGTTCCCGCGCGTCGACCTCTGTTTCGACCTCGTCCCGGACGACGCGGGCACGTTGGGGGAGGTAGGCGGCAAGTGCTTCGACGGCCTGTTCGGCGTGGCGTTCCTGAACGAACGCGAACGCGGCGTTGAGGCCGATGACCACTACGATCGCGATCGCCAGCGGCACCGAACCCGACAACGCTGCAAGCGCGGCAGCGACCCACAGGAGCAGTGCAAGTGGGTGGAGGAGTTGCCGGCTCAGGGCACGCACCCATCCTTCGCCGGCGCGGCGAACCAGTTCGTTGGGGCCGGACAGGCCGAGGCGCCGTTGCGCGTCGCGAGTGGACAGACCGGTCCGGGACGATCGCAGGTCACGTAGCAGGCGGTCGAGTTCTTCGAGTGGATCGACCGGTGCGACGTGATCGGTTTCGCCGCTCGCTGTCTCGCTCATATGGTCTCATCCCTGCGGTGACGCACGATCGCGTTGCCATGGGCGGTAGTGCATTTCGGAACAGGGCTCTGCTCGAAGTGTCCTCCTGCGGCGGTTCGGGCGTCGTCGAACTCGATGGATTCGTACATGCCGGGAGGCAGATGCGAGATGCCTGACGGACGGGAGAGAAGCGCGGGCGGCGTCAGCGAAGACCTGGAGTGACGTCGCGACCGATGCCTTCGCTCCAGGCGTCGATGTCGCGCCAATCCCTGGCAT
This sequence comes from Actinomycetes bacterium, assembly GCA_023417985.1. GTDB lineage: Bacteria > Actinomycetota > Actinomycetes > Mycobacteriales > Mycobacteriaceae > Rhodococcus. Next base: position 7,153 of record JAEZDV010000010.1, read on the forward strand.
CGCCGTATCTCCCTCCCATCAGGCGAAAGACGAACCGCCCGAATCCGGGCCAGTCGCCGGGGGCGATCGAACCGGCGAAGAACCGGTGATCACGGACCTCTGTGACCGCCCGCAACTCCTGTACCGCATCCGGTTCGGGCATCGCCCGCCGCAGATATCGTGCCACCCGCGGGGACAGCGTCGAACTGGTGGCGCCTACCGAACACACCGAATATGCCCAGGTCGCCCGGCCTGTTGGGGTGGTGCCGAACCGGGTGATCGCATCGACGGCCTCGGGGAGCCATTGGCCGTTGTGAACGGCGCTCCCGAGCACGAGCGTGTCGTACGCCTGTACCGAGTCCACCTCGCTCAACGCCCTCAGATCGACCTCGACGCCGCGTGCGGTGAGCGAAGCAGCAATCCGTTCGGCGATCCCGCGGGTGGATCCATTCGCGGTGGCGTATCCGACCAGGGTTGTCGTCGTCATGGTGGTCCTCTGCGGGTGTCGGCGGAGGTCGTGAGGGGATCGGGTCAGAACCTGCGTATCCACGGTATCGAGCGGTGCCTGTCACTGCCCGAGGGTTGCACCGGTCCGGCGTTTCTGGGATAGTTCCAATATTGGTGTTTCTACAATTAAGACCGGCTGTTTTGCGGCCGTGGGTATCGAGGGAGAGATTCGCATGTTCAGCGCCGAGCGATCCCGCACGGTCGCGCTTCCACCGCTGGTTCTCGGCGGGCTGCGGCCGCTCTACCGGCAGATGGCACACAACCGTGTGCATTCCGCGTCGTTCGAGTACCTCGCCGCGGGGGCCGCGGTGGACGTCTGCGTGATTGTGGGCGCGCACGGCCCGGAGTTGAAACTGCGGATCCCCGAGCGTGACCTCGACGTCACGTTCACGATGTCGACGCACTTCCGCGTCGCACCTGTGATGGCGCTCGAGACATATCGAGCGCTCTGCGGCGTGGCTGCTCCGGGCGCGGAACCGTCGCCCGAGATCGTCGTCGGGTTTCTGCGCAGGGTCGTCGCGCAGTCGCCGGCAGTGCTCTCGCGCACGCACGCCTGCGCGGCCTGACCAACGGTATCGACGAATCCGGCCCCGGTGGACCAGAGTCCTCCGGGGCCGGATTGTGCTGTGCGCCTGTCTGTTACAGACCGGGACGCTTGCCGATGGTGAGTGTCACCTCGCCGGTGTGGGCGAAGAAATCGTTGCCCTTGTCGTCGACGACGATGAACGCCGGGAAGTCCTCGACGTCGATCTTCCAGACCGCTTCCATGCCGAGTTCTTCGTATTCGACGATCTCGACATTCTTGATGCAATCCAGCGCAAGGCGCGCCGCAGGGCCGCCGATGGAACCGAGATAGAAACCTCCGTGCCGGTGGCACGCGTCGGTCACCTGCTTGGACCGGTTGCCCTTGGCGAGCATGATCATCGAACCGCCGGCTGCCTGGAACTGCTCGACGTACGAGTCCATGCGCCCGGCCGTGGTCGGGCCGAAGGACCCGGACGCGAGACCCTCGGGGGTCTTGGCGGGACCGGCGTAGTAGACCGGGTGGTCCTTGAGGTACTGCGGCATCTCCTCGCCGGCGTCGAGACGCTCCTTGATCTTGGCGTGGGCGATGTCGCGGGCCACCACGAGCGGCCCGGTCAGCGACAGGCGGGTCTTCACCGGATGCTTGGACAGTTCGGCCAGGATCTCGGGCATGGGACGGGTCAAGTCGATCTTGACGGCGGCACCCTTGCCGGTACCCGAGACACCCGCCGTCTCGGCGTCGAGCCGGCTGTCGGTGATCTCGGGCAGGAAGCGGCCGGGATCGAACTCGAGCTGCTCGAGGAACACGCCCTCCGGGGTGATCTTCGCCTTCGCCTGACGGTCTGCCGAGCACGACACCGCGATCGCGACGGGCAGCGACGCTCCGTGGCGAGGCAGGCGGACCACGCGCACGTCGTGGCAGAAGTACTTGCCCCCGAACTGCGCGCCGATCCCGATCTTCTGGGTCAGCTCGAAGACCTTCTCCTCGAGCTCGTGATCGCGGAACCCGCGACCGGTCATCGCGCCCTCGGTGGGCAGTTCGTCCAGGTAGTGCGCGGACGCGTACTTGGCCGTCTTGAGTGCGAACTCGGCAGAGGTGCCGCCGACGACGATCGCGAGGTGGTACGGAGGGCAGGCGGCCGTGCCGAGCGACCGGATCTTGGCCTCGAGGAACTGCATCATCGAGTCCGGGTTCAGGATCGCCTTGGTTTCCTGGTACAGGTACGACTTGTTCGCCGACCCGCCACCTTTCGCCATGAACAGGAACTTGTAGGAGTTCTCGTGGCCCTTCGCGGTATCTGCGTAGAGCTCGATCTGGGCCGGCAGGTTGCTGCCCGTGTTCTTCTCGTCCCACATGGTGAGGGGCGCGTTCTGTGAGTAGCGCAGATTGAGTCTTGTGTACGCGTCGTACACGCCGCGCGCGATCGACTCTTCGTCGTCACCGGGGGTGAGTACCTGCTGGCCGCGCTTGCCCATGACGATGGCGGTGCCGGTGTCCTGGCACATCGGCAACACCCCTGCTGCGGCGATATTCGCGTTCTTCAGCAGGTCGAGGGCTACGAACTTGTCGTTGTCCGACGCTTCGGGGTCGTCGAGGATGCTCGCGAGCTGCTTCAGGTGATCCGTGCGCAGATAATGCGAAATGTCGTGCAGCGCGGTTTCGGTCAGCAGGCGCAGGGCCTCGGGCTCGACCTTCAGAAAGGTGCGGCCGTCGGGGCCTTCGACGGTGGACACCCCCTCGCTGGTCAGCAGCCGATACTCGGTGGGGTCTTCCCCGATCGGCAGCAGGTCCTCGTAGAGGAAGTCGGCCATTGTTTCTCCTGGAAGAGGGGGCGATGTTCCGCAGACAGATTAGTCGTGCAGAATCGGCGCCCCGACAACGGGGCGTGTGACGCAGAAGTCCCTCACGATCCGTGTGATCCACATCTCCGCAGTCCGGGGGCGGTTTCGGAATGCGAGTCCGGACGGTCCCAGGGGGTGTGATGCGCGTCATGCAGGTGGCCGGGCAGATTCCTTACAATGGTATGGATGCACGGAAAACCCGGAAAGAAGACTGCGTGAGCACCCAAACCCGACAATTACCCTCTCTGGCCTGGTTGCTCAGATTTCACGCGTGGGTCGACGTCGCAATCGTTGTCGCCGTCCTGATCTCCACGAACGTGGTGGCGCACTTCACCACCGTATGGGCGTCGATCGCCACGGTTCCCATTTCTGCCGCGATCCTCGTCGTCCTGATGCGGCGTCGGGGAATGCGGTGGTCCGAACTCGGATTGTCGCCGCGGCACTGGAAACGAGGCACGGTCTACTCGCTCGCCGCCGTCGGCTTGGTCCTCACCGTCGTCGCGATCGGCGTCGCCCTTCCGTTCACCCGGCAGTTCTTTCTCTCCGAACGCTACGCAACCATCTCGGGCGCGCTCGTCGCTTCGATGATCATCATCCCGCTGCAGACCGTGATCCCCGAGGAACTCGCGTTCCGCGGCGTCCTTCACGGCACTCTCGAACGCGTGTGGGGTGCGCGCGGAGTCTTCGCAGCGGGCTCGCTGCTGTTCGGCCTGTGGCACGTCGCGTCGTCCCTCGGCCTCACCTCGGGTAACGCCGGTCTGGCTGCCGTCTTCGGCAACGGGCTGTGGGGGCAGATCGTCGGTGTCGCGGGAGCAGTGGTCGCGACCGCGGCTGCCGGCTTCGTGTTCACCTGGCTCCGCCGGCGCAGCGGCAGCATCCTCGCGCCGATCGCGCTGCACTGGTCGCTCAACGGCGCCGGCGCTCTTGCCGCCGCCCTCGTCTGGCAGATTTCCCTCGGTTGACGCGCCGAACTCAGTCTTCCGGGTTCTCGATCCACGAACCGTAGGGCGGAGGCCCGTCGCTCTGGATCTGAAGGCCGAAATTCGGGGAGTGCTTCCACACGTATCCCGGCAGGACATGCTCTTCCGAAGTCGCGTTGTTCATGATCACGATGTCTCCGGTGGCACGCTGCTCGAGAGCGAAACCGTCGTCGCGTCCGTCGACGACCCACCATTTCGTAGCGCTCATGACTACAGCCTTTCGGATCTGCTCGAACACAGTTTCCGTCACAACGGTAGCGCGCGCGTCGCCGCGGCAACACCGCTTTCGGGCCGTACGCGACGGGTCACCTCGCATGCAGTGCCGCTGCCGTCGAGGCGTCCGCCGGGTAGAACGCTTCGATGGCCAATTCCGACACCGTGATATCGAGAGGCGTCCCGAACAGCGTGGTCGTGCTCAGGAACGACAACTCGTCGTCCCCGAGGCGCAACCGGAGGGGCACGACCAGCGCATGCGGTGCCGTCGTCACGGGATCGTCGCACGGGTACTGCTCGAGTTCGTCGTACAGGCGCGACAGCACCGGATCCCCGGTCGCGCCGATCTGGTGACGTAACCGCTCCAGCAGGTGTGCACGCCATTGCCCGAGGTTGAGGATGCGCGGTGCGAGCCCCCGCGGGTGGAGAGTCAGGCGCAGCACGTTGACGGGTGGTTCGAGCAGATCCGGCGCACAATCCGCGACCATCGCCACGATGGCGTCGTTCGCGTCGATCATCGTCCAGTGCCGGTCGACCACCAGAGCCGGGAACGGCTCGTGCAGTTCCAGGATCCGGGTGATCGCATCGGAGACCGCGGCCAGCGGAACCTCCCCGAGCCGGTGCTCCGGATACGCCGGCGCGAGTCCCGCGGCAAGCAGGATCGAGTTACGTTCGCGCAGAGGGATCTCCAGGTGTTCGCTCAGTCTCAGCACGACCTCCCGGGACGGTTGCGACCGGCCCGTCTCGACGAAGCTGATGTGCCGCGACGAGACACCCGCCCGATGCGCGAGAGCCAGCTGGCTCAGTCCGCGACGCTCACGCCAGGTGCGCAGCAACGCACCGGGCCGGATCGATTCCACGACCGTCATGCCTTCGACGATAGGGCCTGCGGGAACGACAGCCATTACCTCGCGGGTAATCGCTCGACGCATCTCTTCGCGGCAGGCTCGGAGCATGACCGCATACGCAGTAGCCCACCTCCGCAGCGTCGACTTCAACGAGGCCGTCGCCGAGTACCTGACCGAGATCGACGAGACCCTCCGCGCATACGACGGGCGGTTCCTCGTCCACGGCACCGACCCGCAGGTGATCGAAGGCGAATGGCCCGGCCACCTCGTGCTCATCGAGTTCCCAGACCTCGAGCGGGCACGGGCGTGGTACGACTCGCCGGCGTATCGGGCGATCCTGCCGCTCAGAACCGAGAACTCCGACGGCGCAGCGATTCTGGTGGAGGGAACCCCGCCCGGTTATCGGGCATCGGACTACCTCCGGAAGGTCACCGGGCGTGTGACCCCGGAGCGGTGAGAATCCCCGCGGCCCGAGCGGGTTCCGCGTAGGCCGCGGCGAGTGACTCCACCGTCTCGTGGGCGTTGAGCCCGCTCGGGTTGGGCACCACCCACAGGGGTGTCCCTTCGAGCGTCTCGTCCTGAAGGCCCGGAAGCGCCTTGCGTTTCCCGAACGCCGCTCGATACGCCGTGATCCCGGCGACCGCGACGACCCGAGGTCCGAACTCGGCCACCACCGATGCCAGTCGTTCGGCGCCATCGCGCAGTTCCTCCGGGGTGAGTTCGTCGGCCCGGGCGGTGGCGCGGGGTGCGAGGTTGGTGATGCCTACCCCTCGTTCGATCAGATGGGCGCGATCGGCGTCGCTCATCCCGTCCGACGGGGCAATAGGGTGGGTGATGATTCCGGCACGAAACAGCGCGGGGTAGAAGCGGTTTCCGGGCCGGGCGAAGTGCGCGCCGGTCGCCGCCGTCCAGAGACCGGGGTTGATGCCGACGAACAGCAAGCGGCACCCCGGTCCGACGAGGTCGGGAACAACGGCGTCGCGGAAGGATTCGAGTTCGGCACGTGTGAAACCCATCGGCCCACACTATGCAACCGGTCCGCTCACGCCGACGGCAACCACGCCCCGTGCAGCCCTGCCGGTACCCGGATCGGTAACCGCACCCGCGCAACCGGTCCCGCGCCGGGATCATCGGCGGAGAACACCAGGAACCAGCTCGTCAGGTCGTCGAAGTCGGTCGCGATCGCTCCCCAGTAGCCGGCGCCGGACGTGCTCGTGAGGTACACCTGCTCGCCGGGGGAGAGCGCACCGCCGGACCACACGGTGTAGCTGCCGGAGTCCACGTCGAACCAGAACAGGGCATCGGCCGAGCCCGACGGCAGCCGTCGCGGCCCGCGGCGGCCCCGGGTCGCGCCGCCGCGATGCCCGCCCGGCGACCCGCGGG
>JAEZDV010000376.1 GCA_023417985.1 Actinomycetes bacterium
GTGGAAACTGCAGATCGCCGGAAGAATCGACGGACACACGGAGGTGGTGGTCCGTACCGACCCGAGCAAGCCGCGTCGCCGTGTCGCGCTCTATTTCGAGGACGACCGATTGCTCGCTGCGGAGTGTGTCAACGCGCCCGCCGACTTCGTCGCGCTGCGGTCGGCGCTGCTGCGGGGCTCCCGCCCGTCCCGAGAGTTGTTCTCGGACACGACGGTACCGTTGAAGAAACTGTTGGGCGCCGTTCGATCGGCATGAGATGGCGCGACGAAGTCGGCTCGGGACATGTACCCCGCCCGGGCCGACTTCGTCGGGCCCAGTTCTCCCGTCACGAACCCGAGCGAGAAGTGTTCCGCAGAAGCATGCTGGTACCCGCTTCGCCCCCGCGCCGGTGCTCGTTCATCAAGGTGATCAGGCGGTCGTTGTCGTGGTCGGCGAGCGCGGCGATCATGTCGTCGTGCTCGGCTATCACACGTCGCCGCACTTCGGCATCGAAGAGATACGCCGCGTGATACGGCATCGCAAGCCGCCACAATCGGCGGATCTCCGACACGACCAGCCCCAGCGGGGAGCGATCGAACATCGCGAAGTGGAAATCCTGGTTCGCCAGTCGCATTTCCAGCAGGTCGCCGCGTTCCGCTGCCTCTGCGACACGCTCGCCCAACGTGCGGACCTCGGTAAGAGCGGCGGAGTCGAAAGCAGGAAGGGAAGCCAGAACTTCCCGTTCGAGGGCATTACGCATCAGATAGATCTGATCGAACTCGGACTGTTCGAACCTGACGACGGTGTACCCGGCGTTGCGGCGATGCTCGATGAGCCCCTGCGAGGCGAGCTGGAGTAGTCCTTCCCGGATCGGGAGCCTACTGACTCCCAGCCGTTCGGCCATCAGCTCCTGCCGAATCGGCTGGCCGGGGAGTAGATCACCGGTGACGATCATTCGTTCGATCTCGGTGGCGACCCATTCGGCACCGCGAACGGATGCAGGGGGACCGGACACGGCGGCAGTGTTGCCAGTCCGCATCGCTCGTGGGCTCACCCTTGCTCCTTTCCTGTGTTGTCCCTCCGAATCGCTCACGTGCGCGTCGTTCGTGAACGGCCCAGCGCACCGGTCGCTCGCAGGGCGGCGACAGCTTCCTCCCTGTATCCCATCGAGTCCAGGACAGACTCGGTGTCGCTTCCGAGAGCGACCGCCGTCCGAGGAGTCCGTGTCGCGGTCCGTCCGAGCTTTATCGGCACACCCACGCCACGATAGTCGACGGTGTCGATGAAGAGCTCACGGTGAACGGTCTGGGGCGCTGTGAGGGCCTGGTCGACGGTGTTGACCGGGCTGGCGGCGACACCCGCACGTTCGAGTTCGCCCGCGAGATCGTCGCGTTTCCAGCCGGCGACGAGTCCACCGAGCAAGTTCGCGAGTTCGTCGCGATTCTGCGATCGCACCCCGTTGGAGGCGAATCGCGGATCGTCGGCGAGATCCGGCCTGCCCAGCACGGTCACCAGCGATCGGAACTGGCGGTCGTTGGCGGCGCTGACGAAGAAGTCGCCGTCGAGTGCGGCGAACACCTGGTACGGCACGACCGTCGGGTGGTAGTCGCCGGTGCGCTGAGGGACCTTCCCGCTGGAGACCCAGTTCGAGGCGTGGGGGTGCAGGAGCGAGATGACCGAGTCGAGAAGTGTGATGTCCACGAGCTGCCCGCGTCCGCTGCTGTCCCGCTCCCTGAGCGCGAGCAAGATACCGCTGACCGCCATGTGGGACGCGACGATATCGACGATCGGAACTCCGACGCGCAGGGGATTGCCCTCGGGATAACCGTTGATGCTCATCAACCCACCGAAGGATTGCAGCACCGCGTCGTACCCGGGCAGTCCGCCCATCGGACCGTCGACACCGAACCCTGTCACCCTGCAGTAGACGAGCCGAGGGTTGTCCTCGGCGAGCACCGTCTCGTAGTCGAACCCCCAACGAGCCATGGTGCCGGCTTTGAAGTTCTCGATCACCACGTCGGCGCCACACAGCAGATGCGACAGTACTTCCCGGCCCTCGTCCGTCCGGAGATCGAGGCAGATGTTGTCCTTGCTGTGGTTGAGCCCGGCGTAGTACGCACTACTCTCGCCGGAGTCGTCGAAAGGCGGTCCCCATCCGCGTGTTTCGTCACCGGACGGCGCTTCCACCTTGATCACCTCGGCGCCGTGGTCGGCGAGAGTCTGAGCCGTATACGGACCGGCGAGGACTCTGCTGAGGTCGAGTACACGGAGTCCGGCGAGCGCGCCGATCCCGGTGTTCCGATCGGCCGCCCGCCACGCGGCGCGACCGTCGATCACGGAATCGCCGTCGACGTCCCTCGGTGCGGAGGTGTGGCCTGGAGAAGTGAAGACGTTCATGCCGGGCTCCTGTGCGTCGTCGGTGTGCTGTCGCGCTCTGCTCGTGTTCCGGTGACGACATCCCAGACGTCGATGCCATCGTCGAGGATCCGGCTCGCCAGGTCTTCCGCCCAGAACTGCTCGGAGCCGAACCGGTCGCGCCAGCTCCACAACGCGGTGGTGAAACGGCCGAGGCTGTGTTCGGAGGTAGTGCCTATGGCACCGTGGATCTGATGACCGGCAGCAGCGACGGAGTGCGCGGACATCGCCGTCACCACCTTCGCGGCTGCTGTCGTGAGCCGGCCGATCTCCGGGTCGTCGTGCGTGGCGATCGCGGAGTCGACGGCGATCTCCATCATCGTGGTCCGGGCGGCGAGCTGCGCGAGTTGTTGCTGAACGGCTTGGAATTTCGCGATCGGGCGTCCGAACTGGGTGCGCTCGGACGCATAGCGGACGGTGTGATCCTGTACTGCCGCGGCCGCAGCCGCTGTGGCGGCCGCGTAGGAGAGAGCGCCACGGTGCAGGAATTCGGTAAGGGACACCGGTGAACTTCCGTGGAAGACGACAGGTGAATCCCGGAAAACGATGTCGGCGTAAGAAATACCGGTCAGGTCGGTTTCGGTCGATATCTCGGCGCCGCTCCCGTGCAAGGGCACTACGGCAACAGACGAACCATCCGCGCCGGGTTCCGGGGGGAGGATCACGACCAGGGTGTCGGCGTCGGCCGCGTAGGGGACACCCGTCACAGTTCCGTCGAACAACAGGCTGTCGCCGTGACTGCGGGCCGAGCACTGCGCATCACCCTTTGCCACCGTCGCGATCTCCGAGGTCAACAGGTGACCTGCTGTGGCGGCCAGCCAGGCTGCGAGGATGCCGTGCTCGACGAGGGGCACCACTGCGCCGTGCCGCGCTGCGGTCGTTACGACTGCGAGTGCGTCGCCGAGTGTTGCACCACCTCCACCGGCAGTTTCGGGTACGCCGACGGTGACGAAGCCGCCGTCCGCGAGTTGTGTCCAGAGTGCGCCGGACATGCCTTCCGCCGGCGTGTCCGCGTCGGCACCCACGTGTTCGATGATCGCCGCCGTGGTCTCCGCCAACTCGTTGGTGAACTCGCTCATCGAACCCCCAATCCGCGCGCGACGATCCCGCGCAGAATTTCGTTGGTACCACCCCTGAGGGTGAACACTGGTGTGTGCAGCACGCTGTGGGCGAGCATGCGCGCGAGCGGGTCGGCTCCGTCGCGACGGGCAACGAGGTTGCTCGAGGTTCGCACGGCTTCGACCAGATCGCCCTCGAAGGTCGACCCGAGATCCTTGACCATCGCTGCGAGAACGTCGGGCTTGCGGTCGGCGGTGAGTTCGGTCGCAACCCGCAGGGACATCCTGCGCAGAGCCCACGCTCGTGCTGTGAGAGTGCCCAGCGTCTGTCGCTGTCCGGGGGTTGCCCCGGTCGCCGCGAGGTGGGCTGCCCATGCGCGCAGCAGGGGCATCGTGCTCAGATACCGCTCGGGACCGGAACGTTCGAAGGCGAGTTCGCCCATGACCTGTGCCCAGCCGTTTCCACGTTTGCCGAGCAGGGCCGAGGCAGGGACCTTCGCGCCGTGGAAGACGACCTCGTTGAAATGGGCCTGTCCGTCGATACTCCGCAAGGGACGGATCTCGATGTCGGGGTGGGGAAGATCGACGACGAACTGGGACAGACCGTCGTGGCGGTCACCCGGTTGTCCGTCGGTACGGGCCAGCAGAACCATCGCGTGCGCGAGGTGGGCTCCGGTCGTCCAGACCTTGGTTCCGGTGATCGTCCACGAGTCGCCGTTGTCCACGGCGCGGGTGCGAACCGCGGCCAGATCCGATCCTGCGTCGGGTTCGCTCATGCCGATTGCGAAGAACGAACGGCCCGTGGCGATTCCAGGGAGGTATCGCCGTTTCTGCTCCTCGGATCCGTTGGCGAGGATGCTCGGGGCCATCTGGCGGTCGGCTATCCAGTGCGCCGCGACGGGAGCGCCGTGCGCGAGCATTTCCTCGCTGACGACGAAGCGCTCGAGCGGGCTGCGTCCGTGTCCGCCGTACTCCGTGGGTATGGTCATGCCCAGCCAGCCTCGTCCGGCGACACGAGCGCTGAAGCCGGGGTCGAATCCGGTCATCCAGCTGTCGGTGTCCGGCACGAACCCGCCTGCGGCGATCTCCTGGGACAGGAAGGCTCGCACCTCGGTGCGTAGGTGCTCGAACCCGGATTCGATCCCGACGAGGCGCTCGGTTCCGGTTGTGCTCATGAGCGACCCGGTCCGCGCGACGACCACGATGCGCGGCCTTTCCGGGCCATCGACCACATCTGCACGCCACGTTCGATCTCCAGCGCCGACTCCCAGCTGACCGCAGGCGGCCCCAGTTCGAGGCGTGCGCTCGTCATGATGCGTCGGGTCAATTCGGGATCGGCGGCTGCCGTGCGGGTCAACTCCTCGACTGTGGACGGTATGTCTTCCGCGGCGACAGCGGTATAGGCGAGTCCTCGCGCCACCGCTTCGGACCCGCTCAGGGACTGGCCGCATGCGGCGAGTGCAATCGCCCCCGGCCGGCCCATAGCGCGGCCCAGCAGCGAGATATGGCCACCACCGGGATGGATGCTCCGGGCGGAGAAACCGCTTTCGAGGCTCGTTTCGGGGGTGACCACCATGATGTCGGCGGCCATGGCGAGGTTCAGACCTGCTCCGACAGCGCCGCCGACTACTACGGCGATCGTCGGGACCGGTAGGGACCCGATTCGTACGAAGGCGTTGTAGACCGCCGACGTGCGTTGCACCGCTTCGGGAGATGCCGGATCCGCAGACGAGGACGCGAGGTCGCGAGTGTCTGCACCACTGCAGAAATAGCCACCACGGGCATCGATCACCACGGCACCGACGGCCGTGTCGGATTCGACCCGGTCGCAGAAGGCCGCGATCTCGGCGGCCATCGCCAGGGTGATCGCATTCTTGCGCCGCGGATTGTTCAGGGTCAGGCGGGCGACGCCGTCCGAGACGGAGCAAAGGATCGGTTGGGCCGGGTCGGCGCCCAGTTCCGAATCAGGTGAGATCTGGGTCATGCGGAGACCGTAACAGATATGCATCCCTTATTGGATCCAATATTGGTTGACAAAAATCGGTCGGCTGCTGTGCACTGGGCCACACCACGAATCGTCGAATCATGTCGACGGGAAGGAGTACCTGTGTTCAGTCTTGCCGGGCGCATCGCGCTCGTGAGCGGTGCCGGTCAGAGTGTCGGTGAGGGAATCGCGAAGGTTCTTGCGCGACAGGGGGCGTCGGTCATCGTCAACGACCTGTTCGCGGATCGCGCCGAGAAGGTCGCCGCGGCGATCGCCGAGGAGGGGTACACGGCGGTCACGGCGGCGTTCGACGTCACCGACTACGACGCCACGCTCGAACACGTACGAGCGGCGGAGCGGGAACTCGATGGGCATGTCGACATCGTCGTCAACAATGCGGGCATCGCGGAAGGGCGTGTCATCAAACCGTTCCGCGAATTGTCGCCCGAGGAGTGGCGCGCTCCGATCGATCTCAACATTTTCGGCGCGATGAATTGCATCAAGGTCGCCATCGACGGGATGTGCGACGCCGGCTGGGGCCGGGTCGTCCAGATCTCGTCGGGTTCTGCGCGCACGGGCCAGAACATCAATCAGTCGATGTATGCTACGGGTAAAAGCGGTATCGAAGGGTTCATCCGTCACCTGGCGGCCGAGACCGGGCAGTACGGTGTGACCGCAAATATCGTGGCACTGGGGCATCAGAAGAACCTCGAGGACAAGATGAGTCCGGAGATGATCGAGCAGATTCTCCGGACCATCCCGATCGGCCGCTTGGGTGATCCCATCGAGGTCGGCGCGTTCTGCGCCTACCTGGCCTCGAACGAGGCGGGCGGAATGACCGGCCAGACATTGGACTTCAACGGCGGGTCCCAAACTCGATGACCGTGCACAGTCCGGATACGCAGACGTTGCTCTCGCTCACCGCACTGAGAGTCGCAGAATTGGAAAGATCGGCCGAATTCTACATCCGGGGTTGCGGATTCGTGCACGACAGGGATCTGGATACCCCTCACTTCCGTGCAGCGATCGTCCGGGCCGGTGCCTCCGGGCTCGAGCTCGTCCTGCCGACAGGCACCGACGCGGAAACCTCACACGAACACGGCAACATGTTCGTCAAGATCGTCTTGAACACCGATGACGTCGTGGGGAGGATGGTCGACGCATGTAATCACGGCGGCGTCGAGGAGACACCGGCAACGAAACTCGAGGCCTACGGAATGGTGATCGGCACAGTCCGCGACCCGGACGGCTATCTCGTGGAATTCGTGCAGCGCGGCTGATCCGAACTCGTCGACGCGAGTGCGCCGGTGCGGGACACGTGTGTCC
>JAEZDV010000035.1 GCA_023417985.1 Actinomycetes bacterium
GCAGTGACGGCCAGCGCTGGCCGACGCCGACCCGGGCGGCCGACCTCCAGCGCACCTGGGAGAGTCTGTACCCGTTGTTCGGTGCGGACGCGGCCGCGGCGACCACGGCCTGCTCGTCGTGGCCCACCCTCCCCGCCCCGCCGCTGCCGGCCGCCCTCGACACTCCCGTTCTCGTCACCGGCGGTGCCGCGGATCCGCTCGTCGGCAGCGCGGGAGGTGAGTCGGTCACGGGTGCACTCACGGCCGGCGCGATCGCGTGGTCGACCGTGTCGTGGCAGGGCGCCGGCTACTCCGCCTCGTTGCATTCGACCTGTATCCAGGGCCGGATGGAACGGTATCTGAGCATGGGTGAGCTACCGCCGAACGGGAGCCTGTGCCCGGCGTGAGACCCGATCCGCCCGCCGTGCCTGACCCCGGGGGACATTCACGGTCCCGATCTCGGACGGGGTACCGTGCCGTAGTGTTCCTCAGGAGTCTCGAACCTCGGACGGCGCGTACCACGGCAGATGTAGTCAAGGTCGTGGTGTGGCCACTGGCGGTAATGACCGTTCTGCACCGAGTGGTGATCAAAGCGGTCAACGGTTTCCGGACCGATGACTTCACCCCGGTGTACAACGCGGCACTCGCCTTCCTCAACCGGCGCCCCGTCTACACCGCCAACTTCCAGTGGGTCGATCCGCACTATCTCTATCCGCCGTCCGGGACCCTCCTGATCTCCCCTATCGCCGTGATCGACCCCGAGCGGTCGCGCTGGTTGTTCATCATCGCCAATGCCATCGCAGTCCTGATCGCGCTCTATCTGCTGCTGCGCATGTTCGGGTTGCGACTCGACTCCCCTGTCGCTCCCGTCCTCGTGCTGGGTGCGTTCGCCTCCGAGACCGTGACGAACACCCTCGTCTTCACCAACATCAACGGACTGGTGCTGCTCGGACAGGTCGCATTCCTCGTCCTCCTGCTCAAGCGACGAGACCTGTGGGCGGGCGTGATGCTCGGGCTCACGTTCTCGGTCAAACCGATCCTCGCGCCGCTGCTGTTCCTTCCGCTGGTGCGAAAGCAATGGAAAGTGTTCATCCCGGCCGCGGGTGTTCCGATCCTGCTCAACATCATCGCGTGGCCGCTGTCGGTCGACGCGTGGCAATTCGTCGAACACACCGTGCCGTATCTGCTCGAGTCGCGCGACTACTTCAACAGCGCCATCGTGGGCAACGGGATGTACTACGGTCTGCCCGGCTGGCTGATCCTGGGCCTGCGCGGTGTCCTCGCGGTTCTCGTGGCGGTCTCGCTCTGGCTTCTCTACCGCTACTGCCGCAACGACGAAGTGTTCTTCGTGTGCACCGCAACGGGTGTCCTGCTGAGCGCGTCGTTCCTGCTCGGCTCGCTCGGCCAGATGTACTACTCGATGATGCTGTTCCCGTTGCTCATGACGGTGCTGCTGCCCAACTCCGTGATGCGGAACTGGCCGGCCTGGCTGGCCGTGTACGGCTTCATGAGCTACGACTCCTGGTTGTCGGGGCGCTGGGTCGAGGCAGGCCGCGCCGCCGAGTACATGAAGACGACGCTCGGATGGTCGCTCCTCATCATCGTGATATTCGCGGTACTGGTCGACCGCTATCTCGCGGCGCGGCGGGAGGGTCGCCTGGACGAGGGGATCGAACCGTCGCACCTGCTGCCGTCCTCGCCGAATACCGAGGAAACACCCGCCCGAGCCTGACGTCGACGGCGCAGCGCGAGGTGTCGGCGGGGTGCGTCGTGGCGGCTCCCCCGGCGCGCGACTAGCGTGGGGACATGACTTCCACTCCCCGATCCGAACCCGCACCCAAGGTCGTGCTCAGCGAGGACGAGTGGCGCGACAAGCTCACTCCCGCCGAATACGCGGTGCTGCGTCAGGCCGGCACGGAACGGCCCTTCACGGGCGAATACACCGACACCGAGACCGAGGGTGTCTACGAGTGCCGGGCGTGTGGCGCCGAACTGTTCCGCAGCAGCGAGAAGTTCTCGTCGCACTGCGGCTGGCCGTCGTTCTTCGACCCCGCCGACTCCGACGCCGTGATCCTGCGGGCCGACGATTCGCTGGGAATGCGCCGCGTGGAAGTACTGTGCGCGTCGTGTCGCAGCCACCTCGGACACGTCTTCGAGGGCGAGGGTTACCCGACGCCCACCGATCAGCGGTACTGCATCAATTCGATTTCCCTGCGCCTGGTTCCGACAACGTAACTCCCGCCTCGGCCAGAGCCTGCCACAGGCCGTCGGGCCGCTCCGTCGTCGGAAGCGGCTCGACGAGCTGGAACGCACAGCCGATTTCCACCGCGGCGCCGTCCGCGGCGGCGCTGTCACCGATCATCAGCGTGCGGCTCGGCTCGACCCCGAGCGCATCGACTGCGTAGCGGAAGATCTCGGGTTCGGGTTTGACGGCACCGATCTCGAAGGACAGCGCGAACACGGAGACCGCGTCGTCGATGCCGAGTTCGGCGAACGCCGGCCGGATGTCGAAGGCGATATTGCTGAGAACCCCGACGGCGATGCCGTCCCCGGCGAGCGCCTCGATCACCGGCACCGTATCCGGGTACACGCTCCAGCTCGACGGGTCGACCACCTTGCCGTACAGCCTCTCCGCCTGCTGCGGGTCTTCGACGCCCGAGCGGCACAGCACGGTCAGATACGCCTCCCGATGCCATCTCGGATCACGGTCGCGGTTGGTCCAGGCGTGATGCTCCTCGGCGTCCATCTCCACCGGCTGCCCGGTGGGCGCGGTCAGCCGCCGCATGAGTTCGGCCTGCCGGCTCACATCGAATGCGTCGCCCTTCGCATCGGTGATGCCTGCCATCCAGCTCTCGTCCTCTTCGAGGCGGAACAGTGTGCCGGAGAAGTCGAAGAGAACGGCGTCGAACGGGCGTGCGCTCATGTCCCGAGGCTAACGACTCACCGGCACCCCCGCTCCCGTCCGGTCTGCCGAGTGGCGCAGCGGTGGCAACGGGGTGATGATCGGATGATGGCGACAGTGCGCAGCGGACCCCGGATCGGCACGGCGAAGATCTCCATCGTAGGAGCGGGCAGCGTCGGCGCTGCCGTGGCATACGCGTGCCTGCTCCGCGGAACCGCGAATACGATCGCCCTGTTCGATACCAACGCCGCACGGGTACGCGCCGAAGTACTCGACCTCAACCACGGCACCCAGTTCACCCCCGCCTGCCGTATCGAAGGCAGCGACGACATCGCGGTGACCGCCAACTCCGACCTCGTCGTCATCACGGCGGGTGCGAAGCAGAAGCCCGGCCAGTCCCGGCTCGATCTCGCCGCCGCGAACGTCGCGATCTCGCAATCGGTGACTCCCCGGTTGCTGTCGGAATCTCCGGGCGCGGTGCTGCTGTTCGTCAGCAATCCGGTCGACATCGTGACGGCAGCGGCCATTGCGATCAGCGGAGTCGACGACGGCCGGATCTTCGGATCCGGCACAGTCCTCGACTCGGGTCGTCTCCGCTACCTCATCGCCGAGCGGGCCGGCGTCGCAATCGAGAACACCCACGCGTTCATCGTCGGCGAGCACGGCGACTCCGAACTAGCGTTGTGGTCCGGTGCCACCGTAGGTGGCATCCCCATCGACTCGTACACGGTGGACGGCCGCGTGGCGTTCGACGACCGCACGCGCGCCGACATCTTCACCGAGGTCGTCCGCAGCGCCTACGAGATCATCCAGGGCAAAGGTGCCACCAATCTCGCCATCGGACTGTCGACAGCGCGCATCGTGGAGGCCGTCCTGCGCGACCAGCGGCGTGTCCTGCCGGTGTGCTCGTTGCAGACCGGGACGCACGGTGTGCGCGACGTGTGCCTGTCGTTGCCGACGATCGTCGATGCGGGTGGTGCCGACCGGGTTCTGGACGTTCCCATGTCCGACGACGAGGCGGCCGGGTTGGCCGAATCCGCGGCGACACTGCAGAAGGTGCAGAGGTCCCTCGGTTTGTAGGCCCGCCGGGCCTGTGTGTCACGGTCGCCGCGGCCGGATCATGGGTGGCTCGTAGGCGCGCACCGGCGGCAGTTCGCCGTCGAACCGCTCGATCTCGACGAGCACGTGCTGACCTGTGCATCCCCGAGCAAGGGACGAGGTCCCGGTATCGGGCGTGAGTACGTTCGGATTGCCGTGCACGCACATCGAATCCGGATCGGCCGGGTCGAGCGGGTCGTACCACGCTCCCGTCGCGAGTTGGACGACTCCGCGAAGCAGTCCCTCGTCGAGCACCGCTCCGGCCAGGCACGAACCCCGGTCGTTGTGCACCCGCACCACGTCGCCGGCGGTGATACCGCGCTCGGCCGCATCGTCGGGGTGGATGCGGATCGGCTCGCGGCCGTGGATCTTCGACTTCTGGCTGTTCGCACCGTGATCGAGTTGGCTGTGCAGTCGGCTCCTGGGCTGGTTGGCGATCAGGTGCAGCGGGAACCGCTGTGCGCGTTCGCTACCGAGCCATTCTTCCGGTTCGTACCAGGTGGGGTGGCCCCCACAGTCGTCGTACCCGAAGCTGTCGATGTCCGCGGAGAAGATCTCGATGCGTCCGCTCGGTGTGCGGAGCGGGTTGCTCTCGGGATCGGCACGGAAGTCTTCGAACAGGGTGAGATCGTCCTCGGTGCGCATGCGCACGTGCCCGCGACGCCAGAACTCGGCGAACGGCGGCGGATCCTCGAACCGGCGCTCGTCGGCGAGGACGTATCCCCGCCACTGTCCGTAGAGATGCTCGAGCCATTGCGCCGAGGTGCGCCCCTCGGTGAACCGCTCACCGAATCCCAGTCGGCGCGCGAGGGCGGAGAACGCGTCGTAGTCGTCGCGGGCATCGGCGAAAGGCGTTGTGACAGCCTGCATCGCGACGAGCAGCGGATCATTGCGGGTACACGACAGATCATCGCGTTCGAGTGCAGTGGTGGACGGCACGACGATGTCGGCGTGCTTGGCCATCTGCGTCCAGTAGGGGTCGTGAACGACGATCGTGTCGGGTCGGGTCAGGGCGCGCCGCAGGCGGGCGAGGTGCTGGTGGTGATGGAACGGATTACCACCAGCCCAGTAGACGAGCCGGGTGTCCGGGAACGTCAACCGGCGGCCGTCGTAGTCGAACTCCTCGCCGGGGTGAAGCAGCAGATCGGAGATCGCGGCGACGGGGATGAAGTCGTCGACATCGTTGTTGCCCTGGAACAGAGTGGGCAGTGGGTAGGGCACGGGCGCACGTCCGGGCTCGTTCATGGAGCCGTAGCCGTGGCCGAATCCTCCGCCGGGAACCCCGATCTGACCCAGCATCGCCGCCAGGGTGATCCCCGCCCACGGCGCCTGCTCGCCGTGCCGGACACGCTGCAGTGACCAGGTCACCGAGATCAGGGTGCGACCCGACGCCATGCGGCGTGCGAGATCGACCAGGGTGCCGGCCGGCAGACCGGACAGGTCGGCTGCCCACTCCGGTGTCTTGACGACACCATCGGTACGGCCGAAGAGGTAGTCCTCGAAACGGTCGTATCCGGTGCAGTAACGCTCGAGGAAGTCGCGGTCGGCCAGCTCTTCGTGTGCCAGCACGTAGGCCAGTGCCAGCATGATCGCGACATCGCTGCCCGGACGCGGCGCGAGCCACTCGTGCTCACCGTGGACATCGTCGCGCAGCGGGCTGATCGAGACGATGCGACCGCCGCGGGCACGCAGGCGGTCGAGCGCGCTGCGCGTCGGATGGTCGCTCGTGCCACCGTCGTTGACGCCGGTGTTCTTCAGCGGCACACCGCCGAAAGCGACGAGCAGGTCGGTCTCGCGGGCGATGACCTCCCAGTTGGTCGAGCGCGCGAACAGTTTCCAGTGGGTGCCGATGACACGCGGCATGATCACACCGGTTGCGCCCAGGGAGTAGCTGTGGACCGACCGGGTGTAGCCACCGAACATCTTCAGGAAGCGGTGGACCTGGCTCTGGGCGTGGTGGAAACGCCCCGGAGCAGACCAGCCGTACGAACCCCCGAAGATCGCCCGGTTACCGTGCCGCTCCGCGACGCGCTTCAGTTCCGTTGCGAGCAGGTCGGTGAGTTCGTCCCACGAGACGGCGACGAACTCGTCGTTGCCCCGATCGGTGCTGGGACCGGGTCCGTGTTCGAGCCAACCCCGCCGGACCGCGGGCCCGGCGATGCGCGACCGGTGCCGCACCGATCCGGGGATGTTCTGCAGAATCGGCGACGGGTCGCTGTCGCCGGCGTAGGGATGCGCGGCGACGACCTCACCGTCGCGCACCTCTGCCGAGTACATGCCCCAGTGCGCCATCTGCGAGAACCGGGTCCCGGGCAGCGCGCCTGCGTCGGCCCCGGCCCCACCGGTCCCCCCGTCGATCACGGTCAGGGAAGCAGATCGATGAGCGCCTCGACCTCGACGCGTGGGCCGGTGAAGAACGGTGTCTCCTCACGCACGTGCATCCGGGCCTCGGTAGCACGCAGGTCGCGCATCAGATCGACGATCCGGTCGAGTTCGGGGGCCTCGAACGCGAGGATCCACTCGTAGTCGCCGAGCGCGAACGACGGCACGGTGTTCGCGCGGACGTCGGGGTAGCCGCGTCCGGCCTTGCCGTGGTCGGCGAGCATGGTGCGACGCTCGGCCTCCGGCAGGAGGTACCACTCGTAGGAGCGGACGAACGGGTAGACGCACACGTACGCGCCGGGTTCCTCACCTGCGATGAAGGCCGGCACGTGGCTCTTGTTGAATTCTGCGGGCCGGTGCAGGGCGACGTTCGACCACACCGGGGCGCTCGCACGTCCCAGATCGGTGGTGCGGCGGAAGTCGGCGTAGAGCTTCTGGAGATCTTCGAGACGTTCGGCGTGCGACCAGATCATGTAGTCGGCATCGGCGCGGGTGCCGGCAACGTTGTAGATGCCCCGCACCGTGGCGTCGGTGTCGTCGAACTGCGCGAAGAAATCCTTGGCGTTCTTCGCCGCGGCGGTCCGGTCGTCGTCCAGAACACCCGGCTGCACCTGGAAAACGGACCACATGGTGTAGCGGAGGGTGGAGTTGAGTTTGTCGTAATCGAGACGTGCCATAGCGGTCATCCTGCCATTCGTGCGGCGACTCGTGCCGCCGCGGTGGTTGCCGAGGCCACGCACGCGGGGACGCCGACACCGTGCAGCATCGCTCCCGCGACCTCGAGTCCGTCGACCTCCGCCACTCCGGCTTCGATGGAGGCGACGATGTCGGTGTGCCCGGCCTGATACTGGGGAAGGCCGCCGTACCAGCGCTGCACGTACGCACTCACCGGCTCGTCGTCCACTCCGGTGACGGCGGCGAGGTCGGCTCGGGCGAGGGTGACGAGTTGTTCGTCGGACGCGGAGAGGAGCGCGTCGTCGCCGTATCGACCGAACGATGCCCGAGCGAACAGGACGTCGCGCTCCGCGAGGTGCGGCCACTTCCGGCTCGACAGCGTGAACGCCTTCGCGGAAAGCTCCTCACCGGTGGCCACGAGAATCCCGGAGTTCTG
Organism: Actinomycetes bacterium; assembly: GCA_023417985.1. GTDB lineage: Bacteria > Actinomycetota > Actinomycetes > Mycobacteriales > Mycobacteriaceae > Rhodococcus. The sequence continues at coordinate 7,473 of JAEZDV010000035.1, forward strand.
CGGCAGCGCCGCGTCACCGGGTAGACCGAGGGCGACCACGACCGACGACCCGAGGGGAATCTCCGCGGCACCGGCGGCAGCCGACGGCACGACGCCGCGCAGGAGCGAAGCGACCTCGGGTGCGGGAACCGCGAGGACCACGGCGTCGACTTCGCCGACGGGGTCGAGGGACCATCGCCCGTCGCGGCGCTGCAACGCGGTTGCGGCGGTACCCAGGTGAATCTCTGCGGCTGCGGCCTCTTCGAGGGCTGTGAGCAGGGTTCCGTATCCGTCGCGCAACGTCCCGAAGACGGGCTTGTCGGACGGGGCCGGGAGAGCCGCCGCGACTGCTGCGGTCAAGCTCGTCGCCCCGGCGTCGAGTGCGGCAGCCAGGGTAGGCAGCGCGGCACGCACACCCGCGGTGTCGGAGAGACCTGAGTAGACCCCGCCCAGGAGTGGATCGACGCTCCGCCGCACTACTTGCTCACCGAACCGCGAACCGACGAGTGCGGCCACCGACACATCGCGGGTGGGGTCCCACTGCAGTGGCACGCCGGGTTCGTCGGCGATGCGGCGCAGTGTCGCGTCGTCGACGAGCCCTTCGAGGGCACGGGCGTCGGCGGGGATACCCATCAAGGTGCCGGCCGGCAACGGACGCAGCCGTTCTCCGGCGTAGAGCAGAGGGCGTGCGCTCGACGGCGCGACGACCTGATCGCCCAGGCCCAGCTCGTCGAGCAGGGCGGGAACCTCGGGCCGTCGAGCGATGAAGGCTTCCGCCCCGACGTCGACGGGTCCGCCCGCCAGATCGACGGTGTGAAGTTTGCCGCCGAGCCGCTCGGACCCCTCCAGCACGACGATCCGTGCCTCGGGGCCGAGTGCTCGGCGCAGTCGGTAGGCGGCGACCAGACCGGTGATGCCACCACCGACAACGGCGACGACAGGGCGGGTCACAACGAATGCACCAGCTCGACGACTCGGGTGAGCATGTCGGGATCGGTGTCGGGCAGCACGCCGTGGCCGAGATTGAAGATGTGGCCGGTGCTGCCGGCTGCGAGCGCGCGGTCGGCTTCGGCGGCCACGCGCCGGACCTCTCGCTCGACGACGTCCCAGCCTGCGAAGAGGAGTGCAGGATCGAGGTTGCCCTGCAATGCCTTGCCCGGGCCGACGCGCTGCGCGGCGACGTCGAGCGGGATGCGCCAGTCGACTCCGACGACGTCGGCTCCGGCCTCACCCATCGCGCCGAGCAACTCACCCGTGCCCACACCGAAGTGGATGCGCGGTACGTCGGCGGCGGCGAGTTCCGCGAAGACCCGTTCGGAGTGCGGGAGCACGTACTCGCGGTAGTCGGCGAGGGAGAGGGCACCGGCCCACGAGTCGAACAACTGGATCGCGTCGACACCCGCTCCGAGCTGCGCGCGCAGGAAGGTGATGGCCATGTCGGTCAGACGCCCGAGGAGCGCGTGCCAGGTCTTGGGATCAGCGTGCATGAGCGCCTTGGTGCGCTCGTGGTTACGGCTCGGGCCACCTTCGACGAGGTACGACGCGAGGGTGAACGGTGCTCCGGCGAACCCGATCAGCGGCGTGTTGCCGAGTTCCTGCGTCAGCAGCGTCACCGCGCGAGCGACAGCGCCGACCTCCTCGACTTCGAGATGCGGAAGCGCCGCGACGTCTGCGGCGGTGCGCACAGGGTCGGCGACGACCGGCCCGGTGCCCGCGACGATGTCCAGGTCGATTCCCGCTGCCTTGAGAGGAACGACGATGTCGGAGAAGAGGATGGCGGCGTCGACCTTGTGTCGTCGCACCGGCTGCATGGTGATCTCGCAGACGAGTTCGGGATCGAAGCACGATTCGAGCATGCCGACACCGGCACGGATCTCACGATATTCCGGCAGCGAACGCCCCGCTTGGCGCATGAACCACACCGGCCGATGCGACGGCCGCATCCCCTTTGCCGCATTCAGCAGCGGAGCATCCGGTAGGGCTCTGCGCGACGGGGACTGCGCGGGCACCGCGGAGGAGACGTTCGTGTTTTCCAAGCCGGTCATCGATCCTCGTTCTTCGGTCTCGTCGGGTTCATCGGACCCCGGTTCGATGCCCATGCTGCCACGCTCGCCCGCCCCGCCGGAACCGGCGCGCCTCCCGCGTGCACTGCATCACCGGCACTAACGTCCGATGTCGTGACCAATCCGCCCGAGCCGGCCCGCTTCACCGCGGCAGTCGCAGCAATGAAGGCGGCCACCGTCCGCAGCGAGATCGAGGTGGCGCCCATCCGCCCACCGCAACGGCTCGCCCCACACAGTTTCGCGCTCGGCGCCGAGGTCCTGCACGACGAGTCCGAGGGCGTGCCCGAGGAGTCGGAAGGTGACGCCTTCGGGCGGCTGATCCTCCTGTACGACCCGAACGGGGACGAAGCCTGGCACGGCACCACCCGGCTCGTCGCGTACATCCAGGCCGATGTCGATGCCTCACTCGCCGCCGACCCGCTGCTTCCGGATGTCGCGTGGAGCTGGCTCGTCGATGCGCTCGAGGCACACGGTGAACCGCTGACCGCTCTGGGCGGAACGGTGACGGCGACGAGTTCGGTGCGGTTCGGCGACATAGCCGGCCCGCCGCGGGCACATCAACTGGAGCTGCGTGCGTCGTGGACTCCCCGCTCGGACGTGCTCGGCCCGCACGTCGAAGCCTTCTGCGATGTCCTCGCCTACGCCGCGGGTCTCCCCCCGATCGGTGTCGCGCGGCTCCGCTCGTGACTGATACGCCCGAATCGGCCCTCCGGTCGATCCGCCCGATCTAGCCTGGGTGGATGCAGCGCCTCAGTGGTCTGGACGCAGGCTTCCTCTACCTCGAGACACCCAGCCAGCACTTGCACATTTGCGGGTTGCTCATCCTCGATCCCTCCACGGTGCCGGACGGATACGACTACCGGGTCGTGCGACGGGAGATCGAGGCGAGGCTCGACGCCGTCCCCGCCTTCCGCATGAAACTCGCCGACAATCGGTTCAACATCGACCACCCGGTGTGGGTGGACGACAAGGACTTCGACCTCGACCGTCATCTCCACCGCGTCGCGGTGCCCTCCCCCGGTTCCCGGACCGAACTCTCCGAGATGTGCGGTCACATCGCCGCGCAACCACTCGACCGATCGAAGCCTCTCTGGGAGATGTGGGTGGTGGAAGGACTCGACGACGGTTCGATCGCGATCATCCTGAAGATGCATCATGCGAGTGTCGACGGCGTCTCGGGTGCAGCCATGATCGCGCAGTTGTGCAGTCTCGACCCGAACGCGCCGCGACCGGAGCCTGTCGCGTCGAGCGTCGGCGGCGGGAACGACATCCAGATGGCGGTCACCGGCGCGGTGAACGTCGCCCTCCGTCCCCTGCACCTGGCACGGATTCTTCCGTCCGCGGTGTCGTCGCTGGTGTCGTGGGTGACCCGCGCGCGCCGGGGCGATGCGATGCCCGCGCCCTTCACGGCGCCGCGCACGCCCTTCAACTCGACGATCACCGGCCATCGCGCCGTCGCATTCGCCCAGCTCGACCTCGCCGCCGTGAAGTCGGTGAAGAACTCGTTCGGAGTCAAGGTCAACGACGTCGTGATGACGGTGGTGGCAAGCGCGCTGCGTGATTATCTCCAGGGTCGCGGCGAGTTGCCCGACAGCCCCCTCGTCGGCATGGTGCCCGTCTCGGTGCACGGGGAGTCGGATCGGCCGGGGCGCAACCAGGTGTCGGGGATGTTCGCCGGGTTGCACACGCACATCGAGGACCCGGTCGAGCGGTTGCACACTATCGCCGAGGCCAACACGGTCGCGAAGGATCACAACTCCGCTCTCGGCGCGAACATGCTGCAGGACTGGTCGGAGTTCATGGGGGCGTCGGTGTTCGGTGCCGCCATGCGCACCTACGCGGCCCTGCGCCTCGCCGACAAGCACCCCGCAATCCACAATCTGGTGATCTCCAACGTGCCCGGGCCCCCGCAGGCGCTCTACTTCCTCGGGGCACACGTCACCGCCCTGTACCCCTTCGGGCCGCTCTTCCACGGAGCCGGGCTCAACATCACCGTCGTCTCGCTCGAAGACAAGCTGGACGTCGGCCTCATCACCTGCCCGGAACTGGTGCCCGACCTGTGGAAACTGAGCGACGACCTGGCGCCTGCGCTCGACGCGCTGGTCGCCGCCGCCGGGCAGGTGCAGGCGTCTGACGAGGAGGACGCGCGGGTCGATGAACTGGGCAGCTGACGGTCCCCTCCGTGCGCGGCGCCATCCGACTTTCCCGCGACAGCGCTAGAGTCACGCCATGTCTGCAGGCCAGGACCATGAGGTGGTAGTGCCCGGTAACAGTTCGCCGACCGGTGGTGATTCGACGACCGAGAAAGCACCTGCGGCGACGGTTCCGCTCGTCGAACCACGCGAGGGGGTGCCCGACGTCGTCACCACCGCGGCGGGCGTCGTCGATGCGGCCGAGCTTCTCGCGGGCGGTCACGGACCGCTGGCGGTCGACGCGGAACGGGCATCCGGTTACCGCTACTCCGCGCGGGCCTACCTGGTGCAGTTGCGACGCAACGGTGCCGGGACCGTGCTGCTCGACCCGATCCCGACCGCGGCAGATCTCGCGCCGCTCGCCGCGGTGATCAACGATCTGGAGTGGGTCCTCCACTCGGCAGACCAGGATCTGCCGGGCCTCGCCGAACTCGGACTTCATCCCGCCGCGCTGTACGACACCGAACTGGCCGGCCGTCTCGCCGGGTTCCCGCGGGTCGGACTTGCCGCTCTCGTCGCCGACACGTTGGGATTCCAGCTCGAGAAGGGGCACGGCGCCGCGGACTGGTCGACCCGGCCGCTGCCAGACACCTGGCTCAACTACGCGGCGCTCGACGTCGAGATTCTCGTCGAACTGCGCGATGCGATGGCCGAGGAACTCGAACGGCAGCACAAGACGGAGTGGGCGGCTCAGGAGTTCGAGCACATCCGGCTTGCCGGACCGCCGGCACCGAAGCCGGAACGGTGGCGCCGTACTTCGAAGATTCACACCCTCAGAGATCCGCGACGCCTCGCGATCGTGCGGGAACTGTGGACGACGCGCGACGAGATCGCGGCGCACCGCGACATCGCCCCCGGCCGCATCCTCCCGGATTCGGCGATCATCGCCGCTGCCGAGGCTCAGCCCGCCACCCTCTCCGACCTGCGCGCCCTCCCGGTCTTCGGTGGGCCCAGGCAACGCCGGTCGTCGCGGGTGTGGCTCGCGGCAATCGAGCGTGCCCGTTCCCTTCCCCAGTCGGAACTGCCGCCGATGGCTCCCCCGTTGACCGGTCCGCCTCCGGTCGGCCGGTGGGCCAGGCACCATCCCGACGCTGCCGCACGGCTGACCGCGGCACGAGCCGAACTCGCAGCCCTGAGCGAAGAGGTTTCCGTCCCCGTCGAGAATCTGGTGAGCCCCGAACTCGTTCGTCGTCTGTGCTGGGACTGGGACGAGTCGGCGGGTGCGGACGCCGAGGCGTACATCGAGGATCGGTTCGCCTCAGGAGGTGCCCGGCCGTGGCAACGCGCGCTCACGGCACCGCGACTGGCGAAGGCGCTCACGCAGGCGGCGTAGCGACCCGGGCCTCGTAGCACCCCGATGCGGTCAGGCATCGGTTGCTGTCGTCTCGAGAGCGTCGCGCACGTAGTGCCCGATGCTGCGGGCAGCCAGAGCCGCCTCGGGGACGAAGGGATGGAAGGCGTGCCAGAGGTGCTCCTGCCCGCGCCAGATCTGTAGTTCGTGCGAGCGACGCGCCGGTCATGCGGCCGCCTCGCCGGTTGCGTGCGGCGCCGCCCCGAACCGTCGCCGCGCATCCCGCAGGACGAGCGTTGCCGGAAGGCGTCGCACCCGGAGTGGGAGTGCCCGGTACAGCGGCGCCGCGACCCGCATCACGGTGTCGAACCTGCGTTGTTGCCCGTCGGTCCAGGTGAATCCGTAGGCATCGCGGATTCGGGGATCGAGCAGACCGAGGGTCAGGAAGCGGTTGAGCGGCATGCCCGCGCGCACCGGCCGAGAGGCTGAGCCACCGCGGAGGAGGGCCTGCGCGTAGTTGCGGACCTTCTCGTCCACGACGAGCCCTGTCACGACGCCGTTCCAGTAGTCGCCGAACGCTGCGAGATCGGCGGGCCACATCTCGGCCGGCACCTGGAGCGACGTGCCGTACACGGCGAAGTCACGGTACATCCGCTCGGTCCCGGCGGGAGCGAGGGGCCCGAAGAAGCGCTCGTAGATGTCGCGGCCCCCGTGGAACATCACCGCCGCAATCCACAACTGCAACTTCGGATCGAAGGCGTTGTATCCGCCCGCCCGAACCGGCGCGTGGGCGCGGTTGACGAACCGCACCACAGCGCGCCGTTCGTCGTCGGTTCCGAAGGCCACGAGATAGATGTACGCGCTGGTGTTGCGGAACCGCGTGATCGGATCCGTCAGGGCCTTGCTGTGTTCGACGACGCCACGCCCGACAGGTGGAAAGGCGATCTCCGTCAGGAAGCGCCGCGGTGAACTCAGAAGGAACGCTGCCTCACCCACTACGCCCTGCGTCGTGGGATCGGGTCGACGTCTCGTCATGGAGGCAAATGTATCCGCAGATCAGACCGTGTCAAGAACGTCGGGGCCCGGCCCCTCGCTCACGGCGCCGGGACACTCGAGGAGAATACAGATTAACTTTCTTGCTTCGCACCCGCGCCGGGAGCGAACATGGCGCCCGAGCCCCTCCCGAGATGGGGGGTGAACGAGAACACACTGCTCACAGGCGTATCAACTCGAGGATCCGCGCACCGCATGCGAAATCGAAGGTTGTAAGTTACTCACCGGTAATGCCGATGTAGGCTTGTGCGCGAGTCCGGTCACCGGAAGGTGGCCGCGCACTCCTCGCCACGGCACGTGTCGGCGAGTATCGCTCCATCAGGAGGAATCCGCGTGGCTCCCACCACCTCAACGCAACGCAACGTCGTCTTCGTCGACGGCATCCGGACTCCGTTCGGTAAGGCCGGGCCGAAGGGCATCTACGCCGAGACCCGTGCCGACGATCTGGTCGTGAAAGCGATCCGTGAACTGCTCCGCCGCAACCCCCAGCTCGATCCCGCCCGGGTGGACGAGGTGGCGGTCGCCGCCACCACGCAGACCGGCGATCAGGGCCTGACCATCGGCCGCACGTCCGCGATTCTCGCGGGCCTGCCGGAAACCGTTCCGGGCTTCGCGATCGACCGCATGTGCGCAGGTGCCATGACGGCCGTGACCACCACCGCGTCCGGCATCGGCTTCGGCCAGTACGACGTCGTCATCGCCGGCGGTGTCGAGCACATGGGCCGCCACCCGATGGGCGAGGGTGCAGACCCGAACCCGCGCTTCCTCGCCGACAAGCTGGTCGATCCGAGCGCGCTCGTCATGGGCAACACCGCCGAAAACCTGCACGACCGGTTCCCGAGCATCACCAAGGCTCGCACCGACGCCTACGCCGTCAACAGCCAGAACAAGTACGACGCGGCCAAGAAGGCCGGCTGGATCGCCGACACCCTGGTTCCCGTCGCCACGAAGTCCGCTACGGGCTGGGGCCTGGCCACCGAGGACGAACCGCCCCGCCCCGGCACCACGATCGAAGATCTCGCGAAGCTCAAGACGCCGTTCCGTCCCGCCGGCCGCATCACCGCGGGCAACGCCGCGGGCCTCAACGACGGCGCCACGGCCGCGATCCTCGCCGGTGAGGACACCGCGCGTGAGCTCGGTCTGCCCGTCGGCATGCGGATGGTCGGCTTCGCCTTCCAGGGCGTCGACCCGGCAGTCATGGGCATCGGCCCCGTCCCCGCCACCGAAAAGCTTCTCGCCCGCACGGGTCTGAGCATCGACGACATCGGCCTGTTCGAGATCAACGAAGCTTTCGCCGTCCAGGTGCTCGCCTTCCTCGAGCACTTCGGCATCGACGACGACGACCCGCGTGTCAACCAGTGGGGCGGTGCGATCGCGTGCGGCCATCCGCTCGCCTCGTCGGGCGTCCGCCTGATGACCCAGCTGTCGCATCAGTTCGCTCAGCATCCCGAGGTTCGCTACGGCCTGACGACCATGTGCATCGGTCTCGGCATGGGCGGCACCGTGATCTGGGAGAACCCGAACCACGCCGATTACGAATCCGGAGCCGAATAACCATGACGGACACCGCACACGGGGCGAACGACGCGACAGGTATCGCGTCCGCATTCGCCGACGAGGTGGTCACCCACGCCTACACCAAGCTGCTCTCCGTCCCGGGGATCGAGGGCCAGGTCGCCCTGATCACCCTGGACAACGGCTTCGACCACACCAAGCCGAACTCGTTCGGACCGGCGGGCCTGCTCGCCTTCGACAAGGCCCTGGACGAGGCGTTCGCGGCGAACCCTGCCGCGATCGCGGTCACCGGTAAGCCGTTCATCTTCGCGGCGGGCGCCGACCTCAAGGGCGTTCCCGCCGTCACGCGGCGTGAGCAGGGCGTGGAGCTGGGCGCTTTGGGACACAACGTGTTCCGGCGCCTGCGCGACACCTCGATCCCCACCTTCGCCTTCGTCAACGGGCTCGCGCTCGGCGGCGGACTCGAAGTCGGTCTGCACACGCACTACCGCACGGTCGCGGACAACGTTCCCGCCCTCGGCCTGCCCGAAGTGATGCTCGGCCTGGTCCCGGGATGGGGTGGCACGCAGCTTCTCCCGAACATCGTCGGCCCCGACAACGCCGTCACCCTGATCCTCGAGAACCCGCTGAACAACGGCCGCACCATCCGGGCCGAGCAGGCCCAAGCGCTCGGCTACGCCGATGTCGTTCTTGCCTCCGCCGACTTCCTCGAGCAGTCGCTCGCGTGGGTCGCGAAGGTCCTCGCGGGTGACGTCGTGCCGGCGCGTCCGGAGATCGATCGCGGCACCGGCTGGGATGCCGCCATGGCACGCGCCAAGGCCCTGGTCGCAGGCAAGACCCGCGGCTTCTCCCCCGCCGCCGAACGTGCGATCGAACTCCTCGAGCTCGCCCGCACCACGGACATCTCCGATCCCGAGTCGCTGTCCAAGGGCTTCGACGCCGAGACCGAGGCGCTCGCCGACCTGCTGATGTCCGACGAACTGCGTGCCGGACTGTACGCGTTCGATCTGGTCAACAAGCGCGCGAAGCGTCCCGCCGGCGCACCCGACAAGTCGCTCGCCCGCAAGATCAACGGCGTCGGCATCGTCGGCGCCGGCCTGATGGCCAGCCAGCTCGCGCTGCTGTTCGTCCGGCAGCTCAAGGTGCCGGTGATCCTCACCGACATCGACCAGGACCGCATCGACAAGGGCGTGGGCTACGTCCACACCGAAATCGACAAGCTCCAGGGCAAGGGCCGGTTGTCTCCCGACGCCGCGAACCGCCTCAAGGCACTCGTCTCCGGTTCGCTCGACAAGGCCGCATTCGCGAAGACCGACTTCGTGATCGAGGCCGTCTTCGAGAACATGGACGTCAAGAAGCAGGTGTTCGCCGAGCTCGAGCAGCACATCACGCCCGAGACGATCCTCGCGACGAACACCTCGTCGCTGTCTATCACCGAGATGGCGTCGGAACTCGAGCATCCCGAGCGGGTCGTGGGCTTCCACTTCTTCAACCCGGTCGCGGTGCTCCCCCTCCTCGAGGTCATCCGCGGCGAGAAGACCGACGACGCCACGCTGGCAACGGCTTTCGCGACCGCCAAGTCGCTGAAGAAGTCTGCGGTGCTGTGCGGCGACAAGCCCGGCTTCGTCTTCAACCGCCTGGTCACCCGCACCCTCGGTGAGGTCATGACCGCGGTGGACGAGGGCACTCCGTTCGAGGTAGCGGACAACGCGGTCGGTGCACTCGGCATGCCGATGTCGCCGTTCACGCTGCTCGCGCTGGTGGGCCCGGCCGTCGCGCTGCACACCGGGGAGACCCTGCAGGCGGCCTACCCCGACCGGTTCGTCTCGTCGCCCGGCCTCGAAGCACTCGTCGAGGCACGCAAGCCCGGCGTGTGGTCGTACGCCGACGGCAAGCAGGTCGTCGATCCCGAAGTCGCTGCACTGTGGCCGCAGGGTGACTCGCCGTCGACCGCCGACGAGGTGCTCGAGCGCACTCGCCGTGCGTTCGCGGAGGAAATCGCGATCATGCTCGACGAGGGTGTGGTCGCAGCGCCCGAGGACATCGACCTGTGCCTGATCCTCGGCGGCGGCTTCGCATTCTGGAACGGCGGAATCACGCCGTACCTGGACCGCACCGGCACGTCGGAAGCCGTCAACGGCAAGCGTTTCCTGGCTCCGGGCGTCGCCGACGTCGCGTAGCACCGCGCGCTCCACGCGCATACGAGAAAGCGTGTCACCCCTCGGGGTGGCACGCTTTCTTCGTGTGAAGGACCCGCCCACCGACCGGGCTCGGCGTAGTGTCCCGATGAGCAGTTGTCGTAGGTTTCGTTCCGACCGCGCAGCACCTCACGGTGGTGCAGGATGTCCGCCAGGAGCTTCCATGACGCAACCCTCGTCCGCCCACGCCGCGAAGGTCATCGCGGTGACCGTCGCCGCAGCCGTGGGCGGTTTCCTCTTCGGATTCGACAGCTCGGTCATCAACGGCGCAGTGGACTCGATCGAGCAGAACTTCGGGCTCAGCGCATTCGTCACCGGTTTCGCCGTCGCGATCGCGCTGCTCGGCTGCGCGGTGGGCGCGTGGTTCGCAGGCCGGCTCGCCGATCGTTGGGGACGAAAGCGCGTGATGGTCCTCGGCTCGATTCTGTTCGTGGTCTCGTCGGCGGGATCGGGGCTCGCGTTCAGCGTGCCGGACCTCATGCTCTGGCGTGTCCTCGGTGGCCTGGGTATCGGTATCGCGTCGGTGATCGCCCCGACCTATATCTCCGAGATCGCACCCGCCCGTTATCGGGGCAGTCTCGCCTCCCTGCAGCAGCTCGCCATCACCCTCGGCATCTTTGCGGCACTTCTCTCCGATGCGGTGCTGCAGAATGCCGCGGGAGGCGCGTCGAACGACCTGTGGTGGGGACTCGAGGCCTGGCGGTGGATGTTCTTGGTGGGTATCGTCCCCGCCGCCGTCTACGGCATCCTCGCCGTCCTTATTCCCGAATCGCCGCGCTATCTCGTGGGGCAACACCTGGATCAGGAAGCCGCCGACGTTCTCGCGAACGTGACCGGAGAACTGATGCCGGAGGAGCGGGTCCGCGAGATCCGCCTGACGCTCCGACGGGAATCGCAAGCGTCGTTCGGCGACATCCGGGGCCCGAAGTTCGGGCTGCAACCGATCGTCTGGGTCGGAATCACGATGGCGATCTTCCAGCAGTTCGTCGGCATCAACGCGATCTTCTACTACTCGACGACGCTGTGGCAGTCGGTCGGTTTCAGCGAGAACGAGTCGTTCACGACGTCGGTGATCACGGCGTTGATCAATGTGGTGATGACCTTCGTCGCGATCCTTTTCGTGGACAAGGTCGGCCGCCGGCCGCTCCTGATGGGCGGATCGCTCGGAATGTTCTTCAGCCTGCTCCTGGCGGCGATCGCGTTCTCCCAGGCCGAGGGAAGTGGAGACGACGTGACCCTGCCGGCGCCGTGGGGCGCCGTCGCGCTCGTCGGCGCGAATGCGTTCGTCGTGTTCTTCGCGGCGACCTGGGGTCCGATCATGTGGGTCATGCTCGGGGAGATGTTCCCCAACCGGATGCGCGCGGTAGCGCTCGGTATCAGCACGGCCGCGAACTGGATCGCGAACTTCACCGTGACGCTGGCGTTCCCACCGCTCACGTCCACGGTGGGCCTGTGGTTCCTCTACGGACTGTTTGCGCTCTTCGCCCTGCTCTCGTACTTCTTCGTCAAATCGAAGGTGCGCGAAACCAAGGGCATGGAACTCGAGGACATGCAGACCTGACGCGACCTGCTGACCCGACACACCGTGCGGGTCAGCCGAC
>JAEZDV010000129.1 GCA_023417985.1 Actinomycetes bacterium
GCACTCGCGTGCCGCACGGCGATGCCGTCGTTAGAGTGGCCGGATGAGCCTTGCCCGCACCGAACGACACGCCCTCGTCCACACGATGTCCGAAGTCGGCCCGGATGCGCCCACGTTGTGCGGCGACTGGACGACCCGCGATCTCGCCGCTCATCTCCTCGTGCGGGAGCGCCGGATCGACACCATGCCCGGCATCATGATCCCGGCGTTCGCCGGCCACACGGAGAAGGTGCGCAGCGCCGCGACCGACAAGCAGTGGGCGCATCTACTGTCCGAGATCGAGTCCGGGCCGCCGAAGTGGTCGCCGCTGTTCCTCCTCGATTCCTTCGCCAATGCCGCAGAGATGTTCGTCCATCACGAGGATGTGCGCCGAGCCGAGCCCGGCTGGGAACCACGGACGCTTCCTGCCGAGGTTCAGGATCAACTCTGGCGGATCGCGCGCATGTTCGGCCGCAACAGCTACGGCGGATGCGACGTCACCGTGGTCTTCGAACGTCCCGGTGGCGAACGGGCGACCGTACGCAAGCGCGGGCCCAGAACCGTCGTCCTGCGCGGCGAACCCGCGGAACTGCTGCTTCACGCCTTCGGCCGCGACGCCGTGCGCATCGACAAGGAAGGGGATCCGAGCGCCCTCGCCGAACTCGACGGATCCAAGCGCGGGGTCTGAGTCACGCGGCGGCGCAGAAGACCTATCGCACCGTCGGGACCTCGACAGCTGTGACCAGGCACGCCGCGCGTTGCCTGTGTTGCAAATGGTTCAGCAGAGGTCCTGGCGGTTACCCTGGCGGTTATGGCAGGAAAGTCGGGCAGTCGCGCTTCGTCCTCTACGACCTCGCGGTCGCGGACGGGGGCACGCGGCTCGTCGGGCGGTGCCAACCGGTCTCGCGGGTCGTCGGCGAAGGCCGCAAATCCGAAGACCGGTACCGGTCGGGGAGCGGGCCGGAACTCGTCGGCGAAGTCCTCCGGTAGCTCGCGGAAGCCCCGCGGGACGGGTTCGTCCACAACCAGGCGGGCACCGGCGTCGCGGCCCCGGGCTTCCACCTCACGAAACGCCGCACGTCGCAAGCCACCCACATCGGGCGGGGTCCTCGGAGCGCTCGGCAAGGGCCTCGCCGCCGGATGGTTCATGACGGCCCGTGCTCTCGGCGCCACAACGCGCACGATGGGCATGGCCACCGACATCGAACACGGCCACCGCCGGGACGGCATCGCACTGGGTCTCGTCGCCGTCGGTGTCGTCGTGGCGGGGTCGTTGTGGTTCGGCGTCGGCGGTCCGGTCGGCGACTGGGTCGAGACGGCGGTCCGGGCGACGGTGGGCGGCGTGGGAGCGGTCTTGCCGCTCGTCGCGATCGGCATAGCCGTGACCCTGATGCGTACCGAACCGTTCCCCGAGATCCGGCCGCGACTCGTCCTCGGCGGTCTCCTCGTCGCCCTCCCGGCGTTCGGGCTGTGGCACGTCGCATCCGGTCTTCCGGGCGACGCCACCGGCCGGTCCGAGGGTGCGGGTTTCGTCGGTGCCGCAGTGGGCGGACCCCTGACCTCGGGGCTGACGGCGTGGCTGTCCGTCCCGCTGATGCTGCTCGCCGTCGGTTTCGGGATTCTGTTGCTGACCGGCACCACCATCCGCGAACTACCCGACCTGTTCCGTGAGTACTTCGGCCTCGGATACCCGGCGGACGACGAATACGGGTACGACGACTACGACCACGAGTACGACGACGACCCGGGCATGTACGACGACGGGTACCGCAGGGAGAAGCCGCGGTCGCGTCGTCGCCGGACCCCCGTCGAGAACTACCCGCCGGACGAGTTCGACGACGCCGACACCGAGATACTGCCGCTGTGGACGGACGAGCCCGCCGCGGCCGAGGCTGTTCGACCCGAACCCGAACCGGAAGCCGTCGCACCGCCGAAGGCCCGCGCGAAACGATCGGTGCCGGCTGTCGCGGTCCCTGAACCGGAACCTGCGCCCGTGTCCGCCGATCCGGATGCGCTCGTCGTGCCGGACCGTCAGGTCGACGGCGATTACGCCCTGCCCTCCCTGAGCCTGCTCACCAAGGGGGATCCGCCGAAGAAGCGGTCCCCGGCGAACGACGAGATGATCGAGTCCATCACCGAGGTTCTCGAGCAGTTCAAGATCGACGCGGCGGTCACCGGGTTCACTCGGGGGCCCACCGTCACCCGCTACGAGGTCGAACTCGGGCCCGGTGTGAAGGTCGAGAAGATCACAGCGCTGGCCCGCAATATCGCATACGCGGTCGCGACAGACAACGTTCGCTTGCTCGCACCCATCCCCGGGAAGTCGGCGGTCGGTATCGAGGTACCGAACTCCGACCGGGAACTGGTCCGGCTGTCGGATGTGCTCGCCGCGCCGTCGACCCGTCGCGATCACCATCCGCTGGTCATCGGCCTCGGTAAGGACATCGAGGGAGACTTCGTCTCCGCGAATCTCGCGAAGATGCCGCACCTGCTGGTCGCGGGTTCGACCGGGTCCGGCAAGTCGAGCTTCGTGAACTCGATGCTGGTCTCACTGCTCATCCGGGCGACGCCGGAAGAAGTCCGGCTGATCCTGATCGACCCGAAGATGGTCGAATTGACGCCCTACGAAGGCATTCCGCATCTGATCACGCCCATCATCACGCAGCCGAAGAAGGCCGCGGCGGCCCTGGCCTGGCTGGTCGAAGAGATGGAACAGCGTTACCAGGACATGCAGGCCAACCGCGTGCGTCACATCGACGACTTCAACGCGAAGGTGAAATCGGGTGAGATCACCGCACCGCTCGGCAGTGAACGCGTCTACCGCCCGTACCCGTACATCCTCGCCATCGTCGACGAACTCGCCGACCTGATGATGACCGCGCCGCGCGACGTCGAGGAAGCGATCGTCCGCATCACCCAGAAAGCCCGTGCCGCCGGTATCCACCTCGTCCTGGCGACCCAACGTCCGTCCGTGGACGTGGTCACCGGCTTGATCAAGACCAACGTGCCCTCGCGCCTCGCCTTCGCGACGAGCTCGCTCACCGACTCGCGTGTCATTCTCGACCAGCCCGGAGCGGAGAAGCTCATCGGTATGGGCGACGGGTTGTTCCTCCCGATGGGTGCGGGCAAACCGGTACGTATGCAGGGTGCCTTCATCACCGACGAGGAGATCTCCGCGGTGGTCGACGCCGCGAAGAACCAGGCCGAGCCGGAGTACACCGAGGGCGTCACCGCTCCGAAGGCAGGAGAGAAGAAGGACGTCGACGCCGACATCGGCGACGACCTGGACGTTTTCCTGCAGGCTGTGGAACTCGTGGTGACGAGCCAGTTCGGCTCGACCTCCATGCTGCAGCGCAAACTGCGGGTGGGATTCGCGAAAGCCGGCCGGTTGATGGACCTGATGGAGACACGAGGGGTGGTCGGTCCGAGCGAGGGCAGCAAGGCGCGTGAGGTTCTGGTCAAGCCGGACGAGCTCGACGGATTGCTGTATTCCATTCGCGGTGGTGGCGATCCCGCCGAAGTTGCGGAAGATCACGCCTGACGCACATATGGCACAATCGTGTCAGCTGTGGAGGGGAGTATCCCCTTATTCGCGGCGGTCTCGTCAACACGTACGGCACCATTGCCGTTCCGGGGCCGTCGGTCCGGCATTCGTGCGGGGCGGGAGAGACCTCCGGCAGGTACACACCTACCGGAAGGCCGAGATATGCACGTAACCCTGACGACGTGGCTGGTCACGATCGCGGTGATCATCGGATTGTTCGTCTTCGATTTCTACGCCCACGTCCGCAAGCCGCACGCACCGACGCTGCGCGAATCCGGCTTCTGGTCCGTGGTGTTCATCACGATCGCCGTCATCTTCGGCGTGATCGTCTTCGTGGTGTGGGGCCCGACCTACGGCGGCGAGTACTTCGCCGGGTACGTCACCGAGAAGGCGCTGTCGGTCGACAACCTGTTCGTCTTCGTCATCCTCATGGCGACGTTCGCGGTGCCACGGGAATACCAGCAGAAGGTGCTCACGATCGGCATCGTCCTGGCGCTGGTGATGCGAGGGATCTTCATCGGCGTCGGCGCTGCGGCGATCAACGCCTACAGCTGGGTCTTCTATCTGTTCGGCATCTTCCTGATCTACACCGCCGTCAAGCTGATCCGTGACCACGGCGACGAGACCGAGAGCGTGGCGGAGAACAAGATGGTCGTTCTCGCACGCAAGTTCCTGCCCGTGCACAACGAGTACGACGGCGACAAGCTGGTCACTCGCATCGACGGCAAGAAGATGGTCACGCCGATGCTGCTGGCCCTCCTCGCGATCGGCTTCACCGACATCCTGTTCGCGCTCGATTCGATTCCTGCGATCTACGGTCTGACCGAAGAGCCCTACTTGGTGTTCACCGCCAATGCCTTCGCCCTCATGGGCCTGCGGCAGCTCTTCTTCCTCATCGGCGGTCTGCTCGAGCGTCTGGTCTACCTGTCGTACGGGCTCTCGGTGATCCTCGCGTTCATCGGCGTCAAGCTCGTGCTGCACGCGCTGCACGAGAACACCCTCAGCTGGATCAACGGTGGCGAACACGTGGCGGTCCCCGAGATCTCCACCGGGCTGTCGCTGGCGGTGATCGTCGGGGTTCTCGTCATCACGACGGTTGCGAGCCTGCTGAAAACGCGGCAGACCGAGTCCGCTAAGCGCTGAAGGCGCCCATCACCGGATTCCAGCCGGTGATGCGTACGGCATCGATGAGGTCGCGTTGCGCGAACGGATCCTGAGCCATCAGGTCCCGCGCCGCGGCCTCATCGTCGACGTCGATGAGGATCAGCGCACCGGTTCCGTCGGTCCACGGGCCCGTCGCCCGGACTCGTCCGTCGTCGACGAGACCGCTGAGCCACGCCCGATGCTCGGGGCGGTGCTCGTCGCGGGCCGCGGCGGTGGAGTCGGAGTACGTGTATTCGACGGCGAACAGTGCCATGGGGTCCTCGATTCGTAGGATGCGGGCGTCGCGCGCTCAGAGTGTGAGCAACATCCGGGTGTTGCCGAGCGTGTTCGGCTTCACGTAGCTCAGGTCCAGGAATTCGGCGACACCGGTATCGTACGACCGGCACATCTCGGCATAGACCTCGGCGGTGACGGGGGTGCCCTCGATTTCGGTGAACCCGTGGCGGGAGAAGAAGTCCACCTCGAACGTCAGCACGAAGAGCCGCTCGAGTTCGAGTTCCCGAGCGACCTCGATCAGTCGGCCGACGAGCAGATGACCGGCGCCGCGCCCTTTGACCTGCGGATCCACGGCGACCGTGCGGACCTCGCCGAGGTCGGCCCACAGCACGTGCAAGGCACCGCAACCGACGACACGCCCGTCCGATTCGGCCACCCAGAACTCCTGGACGGCCTCGTACAGAGTCACCAGGTTCTTCTCGAGAAGGATCCTGCCCGAGTAGATGTCGATGAGCCGCTTGATCTCCGGCACGTCGGAGGTTCGGGCCCGACGCACGACCATACGATCGGTTGTGCTGGATTCCGGCGCCGCTGAAGTCATGCGGTGAACAGTAGCGCGTGCCGCTAGCGATATTGTGGGGCCCATGAGCACGCCCCGCCAGCACGTCGCCGCATCGGGCGGGAGTGGCGCCGCCCCGGGACCGAACGCCGGTTCCCCGCACGATCCGGTGCCGTTGTGGAACATCGCGAACATCCTCACGGTCCTGCGGATCGCGCTCGTTCCGGTCTTCCTGGTGTTGCTCTTTCTCGGTGACGGACACGACACCGGATGGCGGCTCGCCGCCACAGCCGTCTTCGCGATCGCGGCGGTCACCGACCGCATCGACGGGCAGTTGGCACGCCGGTACGGCCTGGTCACGGACTTCGGCAAACTCGCCGACCCCATCGCCGACAAGGCGCTCATCGGTGCCGCCCTCGTCGGCCTCTCGCTTCTCGGGGACCTCACGTGGTGGGTGACCGCCATCATCGCCGCTCGCGAACTCGGCATCACCGCGATGCGGT
Source organism: Actinomycetes bacterium (assembly GCA_023417985.1). Classification (GTDB taxonomy): domain Bacteria; phylum Actinomycetota; class Actinomycetes; order Mycobacteriales; family Mycobacteriaceae; genus Rhodococcus. The sequence continues at coordinate 5,966 of JAEZDV010000129.1, forward strand.
TCGCCGTATTGCGGCACGGGGTCATCCCGGCGAGCCGGGGTGGTAAGGCCAAGACGTTCGTGCAGACCCTCGCCATCGGGATCTACCTGCTTCCGCTGCCGGACGCGATCGCGCCCATGGCGGTGGCGCTCATGGCCCTCGCCGTTGTACTGACCGTCGTCACCGGACTCGACTACGTCGTCCAGGCGGTCCGATTGCGCAAAGCCGTCAAAGCCGGTGAACCCGCCCACGACGACACCGGTGACCGGGCTTCGTCGTGACCACTCCCGACCCGCTCGTCTCCGCGACCCGGGCCGCGGACCTCGTCGCGGAGTTGTCGGCGCGCGGTCAGACCGTCGCGACCGCGGAATCGCTCACCGCAGGACTGCTCGCCGCCCCCATCGCCGGCGTCCCGGGAGCGAGCGCGGTGCTGCGCGGGGGCCTGATCGTGTACGCCACCGACCTGAAAGCCACTCTGGCCGGCGTCGACGACGAGAACCTCTCACACGACGGTCCCGTCTCGGAGCCCACCGCGGCCGCGCTGGCGGAGGGCGCGCGTAGCCGCTGCGGTGCCACGTGGGGGCTGGGACTGACCGGGGTCGCCGGGCCGGACGCTCAGGACGGACGGCCACCGGGCACGGTGTATCTGGGCATCAGTGGCCCCGGGGGCACCGTCGTCAGCCGGCCGGACGTGCGCGGAACCCGGTGGGACATTCGGCTCGGATCGGTCGACGCTGCCGTGTCGGGGCTACTCGCTCACCTGCACACGACCTCGGCGTTGTAATGTCTGGGCACCGCAATCTCGAGGTTCGATCGGGAAGCGGGAACCTGGCAGCCCTGCGGGACGTTGTCGGGGTACGAAGGACGAAGGACGAAGGAGGATGCGATGGCGCTGTTGCTACGCGAAGCACTAGGGGACAGCCTTCGGCGTACCCGTGTGTCGCAAAGCCGCACCCTGCGCGAGGTCTCCAGCAGCGCCAGGGTCAGCCTCGGATACCTCTCCGAGATCGAACGTGGACGCAAGGAAGCATCGAGCGAGCTTCTCGCGGCGATCTGTGACGCGCTTGCGGTCCCGCTCTCCGACGTCCTGTCAGACGTGAGTGAGTCGCTCGCGGATGCGGTTCCCCGCCGCAGCGGCATGAGCGAGCGGGTTGCCGAGGTCGGGATCTCCGAACTCGCGGGAACCGACGGGGTGGCGAGGGATTCTGCGCTGATCGCGCAAGAGACCCGAGTTGTGATCCCTGCACCGGCGGCGCGCGCGCTGGCTGCCGCCTAACATGGACTGAAGTGAAGATCGCTCCGGGGCATCCGGCGCGGACGATGGACATATCCCGGCTCGCCTCCCAGGGGTGATCCGGGCTCGGCAGGTTGGGACCGCCGGGATGTGACCGGCAGGGGCGGTCCGGAATCGGTGCGCGAGGGCCGCGCACCGGGTCGCGTTCGGCGCGGCGTACCAGATGGAGGCGGGATCACACCCATGGCTAATCCGTTCGTCAAGGGTTGGAAGTACCTGATGGCGCTGTTCAACTCCAAGATCGATGAGAAGGCCGATCCGAAGGTCCAGATTCAGCAGGCCATCGAGGACGCCCAGCGTCAGCACCAAGCCCTCTCGCAGCAGGCCGCGTCGGTGATCGGAAACCAGCGGCAGCTCGAGATGAAGCTCAACCGTCAGCTCGACGAGGTCGAGAAGCTCAACGCGAGCGCCCGGCAGGCCGTGATGATGGCCGACCAGGCCAACGCCGCGGGCGACACCGAGAAGGCCATCCAGTACACCAACGCCGCCGAGGCTTTCGCCGCACAGCTCGTCACCGCCGAGCAGTCCGTCGAGGACCTGAAGGTTCTGCACGACCAGTCCCTCCAGGCTGCCGCGCAGGCCAAGAAGGCCGTGGAGCAGAACGCGATGGCGCTGCAGCAGAAGGTCGCCGAGCGCACCAAGCTGCTCAGCCAGCTCGAGCAGGCGAAGATGCAGGAGCGGGTCAGCGAGTCCCTGCGGTCGATGGATTCGACGCTGTCTGCCCCGGGCACCACACCGAGCCTCGATGCGGTCCGCGAGAAGATCGAGCGTCGCTACGCCAACGCACTCGGCTCGGCCGAGTTGGCCCAGAACACGGTGCAGGGACGGATGCTCGAGGTCCAGCAGGCGACCGTCCAGATGGCCGGCCACAGCCGTCTCGAGCAGATCCGCGCCTCGATGAAGGGCGACGCTCTCCCCGGTTCACCTGCAACACCGGCCGTCGATATCGGCAAGGAGCCGCCTGCCGCCGCCGGCAGCGCCGGAAGCCAGTAACGCGCGCGAACCCGCCAGGAGCGTGACATCGCAATGAACGAACTCGGAAGTGGCCCGGCCCGCATGAATTACCGGCCCGCCC
>JAEZDV010000195.1 GCA_023417985.1 Actinomycetes bacterium
CGCCACGGCTGGTCGTTCACGTCCCGGATCAGCGCGTACTCGATCGACACCCGGCGACCGGTGGCGTCGGCGTAGTAACGCGCGGCGTCGAGCACCTCGTCGACCTTCCACCGGTTGTTCACCGGCACCAGCGTGTCGCGCAGTTCGTCGTCGGGGGTGTGCAGCGACACCGCGAGCGTCACGTTCAGGCCCTCGTCGGCGAGCTTACGAATCGCCGGCGCCAGCCCGACCGTCGAGACGGTCACCGACCGCTGGGACAAGCCGAGACCCTCGGGTGCAGGGGAGGTGATGCGGCGTACCGCTGCGACCACACGCTTGTAGTTGGCGAGAGGCTCACCCATCCCCATGAACACGACGTTGGACAACCGGCCAGGGCCGCCGGCCACCTCGCCGTCGCGCAGCGCGGCAGCAGCGGCACGCACCTGATCGACGATCTCCGCCGTCGTGAGGTTGCGATCGAGACCGCCCTGGCCCGTCGCACAGAAGGGGCATGCCATACCGCATCCGGCCTGGCTCGAGATGCAGAGCGTGGCGCGGTCGGGGTAGCGCATCAGCACGCTTTCGAGGAGTGTGCCGTCGTGGGCGCGCCACAGCGTCTTGCGGGTCTCGCCGTTGTCGCAGGCGATGTGCTTGACCGGAGTGAGCAGCGGCGGGAACAGAGCGGTTCCCACCGTGTCCCGGACCGTCGCCGGCAGGTCGGTCATCTTGGCCGGGTCCGCCTCGAGCCGCCCGTAGTACTGGCGAGCGAGCTGGTCGGCGCGGAACGCCGGCAGACCCAGCTCACGCACCGCCTCACGTCGCTGCTCGGAATCGAGGTCGGCGAGGTGTCGCGGCGGCATGCCGCGCTTGGGTGCGTCGAATACCAGGGGCAGAGAAGAAGCCATAATGATCCATTCTCCCATGAACCGGAGCGGGCCGGACTCGCCGTTGCTGTGATGCTCGCCTATCGGCAGGGGGACGATGGCTCTATGGCCACCAGCATCGCTCCGGAACTCGCCCGATCGTGGCTACTGGTGCCCGGCACCGCACCGGAAAAATTCGACGCCGCGGCCGCGTCGCCCGCCGACGCGATCGTTCTGGACCTCGAAGATGCGGTTCCGGCCGCGAGCAAGGCCGACGCCCGCGCCGCCGTGGCGCACTGGATCAGCGAGGGCAGTTCTGCGTGGGTGCGCATCAACGACACCAGCACCCCGCACTGGGCCGACGACCTCGCGGCTCTGAGCGCGATCCCGCATCTCGCCGGAGTCATGCTCGCGAAGACCGAAAGCGGCCAGCAGGTCGATGCCACCGCCGACGCGATGCCCGACGGCACCCGGATCCTGGTGCTCATCGAATCGGCGACCGGTCTCGAGGCCGCGCCCGAGATCGCCCGGGCCGACGGCACGTTCCGCCTCGTCTTCGGCAGCGGTGACTTCCGGCGCGACACCGGTATGAGCGATTCGCCGCTGGCCCTGGCCTACCCGCGGTCGCGTCTGGTGATCACCAGTCGCGCCGCGCGCCTGCCCGGGCCCGTCGACGGTCCGTCGCTGAGCGCCGACCCGGCGGCGCTGCGGCAGGATGCCGAGCACACACGCTCGATGGGCATGACCGGAAAGCTTTGTATGACGCCGGAGCGGACGCCGTATGTCAACGCGGCGTTGAGTCCCAGCGCCGAGGACATCGCATGGGCACGCCGGGTGATCGACGAACTGGGCGAGGACGGCCACGGTGTGCACGACGGCAGCGACCTGCCCACACTGGCGAAAGCGAAGAAGATCACCGAACTCGCGAGGGCATTCCACGTCGGCGTGTCGCGCTGACGGGCACGACGCGGTCCGGCTCAGCGTATTTCGACGCCTACCGGTTTGCGGCGGACGTGGAGGCGATAGCGCACGGTCAGTGTCGTGCCGGGTGTTTCCCTGATCGCCCGGGATGCCACCTCCGGGCCGAATTCGATACCCAGCACGCGTTCGAGGGCCGCACGGTCCGGAAACGCCCATTCCGTGTCGACGCGTCGCAGGTCGAATCCCTGGGCGCGGAAGAACGCTTCGACGGCCGGAGGGTCGTAGTGCGGGAGGTCGGCGCGCATCCATTCGCCGTAGGGATGTGCTGTCGCGTCGAGATCGATGACGGCGAGCGCTCCCCCGGGACGAAGTACGCGCATCGCCTCGAGAATCCCGGCCCCGCAACCGGGTCCGAAGAAGTAGGCGGTGCGCGCGTGGACGAGATCGGCGGAGCTGTCCGGCAGCGGCACATCAGCGGCGGAACCCGGAACGGCCGTGACGGTCGGAAGGTCTTGCACGCGGCGCCGTGCTGCCGCCACGAGAGGCGGGTGGGGTTCGACTCCTGTCACGGTGTGAGCGGTGCGCGCGAACATCGGGAGGTGGTACCCGCTCCCGCAACCGACATCGACGACGTCGCGTCCCGCCCAGTCGATCGACTCCCGCAGCGCCGCATACACGGCGCCGCGGGTGTCCTGGGCGCGGTTCTCCTCTTCGTAGACCGCGGGCCAGTGCCAGATGTTGGGGCTCGCTATCACGCCCCGATCCGGGCCTCTGCGGTGCGCGGCCACTAGATGAAGACGGTGAGGATCAGCCAGGTGACGAACGCGGACGGCAGAATCGAATCCAGCCGATCCATGATCCCGCCGTGGCCGGGCAGCAGAGTGCCCATGTCCTTGATGCCGAGTTCCCGCTTGACCTGGGATTCGATCAGGTCACCGGCCGTGGCCGTGAAGACCAGGACCACGCCGAGGACGGCACCGACCCACCACGGGCCGTCGAGCAGGAAGGTGACGGTGAGGATTCCTACGGCCACACAGGCGACCAGCGAACCTCCGAATCCTTCCCAGGACTTCTTCGGGCTGATCGCCGGGGCCATCGTGTGCTTACCGAACAGCACGCCCGCTGCGTAACCACCGATATCGGACGCCACGCACACCAGCATCAGGCAGAAGACGCGGGCGGCACCCTGATCTTCGAGGACCATCAATGTCGCGAACGAGGCGAGCAGCGGCAACCACGCCGCGGTGAACACCGCTACCGCGGTGTCCCGGAGATAGTTGTGTGGCTGCGCCGCCAAGCCGCGGTCGAACAGTCGCCACAACATGGTGACCACCACGGTGCCCGCGAAGGCACCGAGGACGCCGGTGGTGCCGTACGGCCATCCCAGCCAGATGATCGCCTGCCCACCGAGCAGGAGAGGCACGCGCGGAACCGACACGTCGGCTTCGCGGAGGCGCTTGGTGACCTCCCACGTTGCTATGGCGATCGCCGCCGCGACCACGGCAAGCCAGGCAGTCGGGGCGAACAGCAGAATTACGATGACAAGTCCGCCGAGCCCGGACCCCACCGCGATCGCGGCAGGGAGGTCTCGGCCGGCACGGGAGGCCGGCTTCGCGGGTGCGGTACCGGATGTCGAGTCCGAGACTGCGGGGGTGGTGCCGGAGTCGCCTTCGGCACCGAGTGGAAGCTGCGGGGTTGAAGACCCGTCGGCTCTGCCCACCGTCAGACCTCCATCAACTCGGCTTCCTTGTGCTTGATCAGTTCGTCGATCTGCGCCACGTACTTGGCCGTGGTCTTGTCGAGTTCCTTCTCCGCGCGGTTGACTTCGTCCTCGCCGGCTTCGCCGTCCTTCTGGATGCGGCCGAGTTCTTCCATCGCCTTGCGCCGGACGTTGCGCACGGCAACCTTCGCGTCCTCCCCTTTTGACTTGGACTGCTTGACGAGTTCGCGGCGACGTTCCTCGGTGAGCTGCGGCACCGAGATACGGATGATGTGCCCGTCGTTGCTCGGGTTCACGCCGAGATCGGAGTTGCGGATCGCGGTTTCGATCGCGCCGAGCTGTGACTGCTCGTACGGCTTGACGATGACCATGCGTGCCTCGGGCACACTGATGCTGGCAATCTGCGTGACGGGCGTCGGCGAGCCGTAGTAGTCCACCACGATGCGGTTGAACATGCCGGGATTCGCGCGTCCGGTGCGGATGCCCCCGAGCTCGTCCTTGGCCACCGTGACGGCCTTGTCCATCTTCTCCTCGGCTTCGAAGAGGGCTTCATCGATCACGGCAGTTCCTCCATGTTCCGTTGTCCGTTCATGACCGTACGAGCGTTCCGATCTTCTCACCGTTGACGGCCCGGGCGATATTGCCCTTGGTCAGCAGGTTGAAGACCATGATCGGCATGGAGTTGTCCATGCACAGGCTGAAAGCGGTCGCGTCCGCGACCTTGAGGTCCTTCTCGATGACCTCGCGGTGGGTGATCTCCTCGAACATCACCGCATCGGGAACCACCCGCGGGTCGGCGGAATAGACGCCGTCGACGGCTTTCGCCATCAGCACGACGTCCGCCCCGATCTCGAGCGCGCGCTGCGCGGCGGTGGTGTCGGTGGAGAAGTACGGCATGCCCATGCCCGCACCGAAGATGACGACGCGGCCCTTCTCGAGGTGCCGGCGGGCGCGAAGCGGGAGGTACGGCTCGGCGACCTGCCCCATCGTGATGGCGGTCTGCACGCGGGTGTCGATACCCTGCTTCTCCAGGAAATCCTGCAGCGCAAGGGAATTCATGACCGTGCCGAGCATGCCCATGTAGTCGGAGCGAGCGCGTTCGAGGCCGCGCTGTTGCAGTTCCGCGCCGCGGAAGAAGTTTCCGCCGCCGATCACCACGGCAACTTCCACACCGCTGCGCACGACCTCGGCGATCTGCTCTGCCACCGTGGTCACGACGTCGGGATCCAGCCCCACCTTGCCGGTGCCGCCGCCGAACATCTCGCCGCCGAGCTTGAGGAGCACCCGGCGGAAACCGGGCCGTTCGTGGGCGTGTTCGGACATGACTCTCCTCTGGTTGCGCATGAATCGGCCCTTTCATCCTGCCTCATCGACCCGGTGGAACCGAGACCGGGCGCGAGACGACACGCTGTGTCATGACCGTTCGCACGGCGGCGGACCGCCCCTGCGGCGGCCGTGCGCCTGCCGGTGGGCGTGCCCTGACACACCTCGACCCCCCCCGCA
>JAEZDV010000199.1 GCA_023417985.1 Actinomycetes bacterium
CACCGGAGGCGATCACCAGTCCGTCGTACGACACTTCGGAGCCGTCGTCGAAAGCCACCCGTCGGGCGCGGGTGTCGAGGGCGAGGGCCGCCACCCCCAGGATCTCGGTGGCGCCGTGGGTGGGGGCCGCCAGCTCGTGGGAGCCGCCGTCGACCAGCAGCGCCTTCGACAGCGCCGGTCGGGAGTAGGCCGGGTGCGGCTCGTCGCCCACGATGGTCAATTCGCCGTCGAATCCTGCCGCACGCAGGCTGTCGCAGGCGGTCTGGCCGGCGATGCCGTTGCCGACGACGACGATGCGGCGGGCGGCGTCGGTGCGGGTGCTGTTCATGTCGGGTCCGTTCGTGCGGGTGGTGGGGTCAGGCCAGTTTCAGGGCGGCGACGGGGCAGACCCGGACCGCGGCGCGGGCGGCGGCGAGTTCGGTGCTGTCGTCGGGGAGTTCGCCGACGTCGATGATCAGTTCACCGTCGTCGTCGAGGTGCATCAGTGCGGGTGCTGCTTCTTCGCACAGTCCGTGGCCTTCGCAGCGGGGCCGGTCGAGGACGATGTTCATGCGGGGACCACTTTCAGGATGTCGAGTGTGTCGATGGAGCGGGTGATGTTGCTGGGCAGTCGCACCGGTTCGGCGGCGTCCAGTCGCTGCGCGTGTGTCGCGAGTGCCGCGATGACGGCATGGGCTTCGAGACGGGCCAGGCCCTGTCCGGCGCAGCCGTGTGCGCCGTAGCCGAAGGACAGGTGGTCGGCGGGGTTGCGTTGCACCAGGAAAGCATCGGGGTTGTCGTAGTGCCGCGGATCGCGGTTGCCTGCGCCGAAGAGGATGGCCACCTGGGATCCGGCCGGGACGAGGACGCCGTCGATCTCGACGTCCCGGGTGACCTCGCGGCCCCAGGCGTGCACGGGCGCCCAGAAGCGGAGTACTTCGTTGAACGCCGCCGGCACCAGGGTGGGGTCTGCGCGGACCAGATCGAACTGCTCGGGGTAGGCGGCGAACAGTGCGACAACGTTGCCGAGGGCGGTGATGGTGGTGTCGACACCGGCGCCGAGGTACTGGTGGATGATGTGGCCGGCGGTGCCGGGGGGGATGGCTCCGGAGGCTTCGGCGTCGAAGATGCCGCGGCCGACCGACCCGGGGGTCAGATCCTCGGCCCGGACCGCGGCGCACCATGCGTAGAGTTCCCCGGCGATCGGGAAGTTCTCCAGGGTGCGGGGGTTGAGCGGGCCGATGACCTCCATGGCGGCTTGTCCCCAGCGCAGCATGTTCTCGCGTGCGTCGCCGGTGAAGCCGATCAGGTCGGCGACGACCTCGAGGGGGAACGCTCGGGCGAGAGCGTCGATGGCTTCGAAGGTGCCCTGGCTGACCAGGTCGGCGACGAGTGCCTCGGCCTTGGCGTCGATGCCGGTCTTGAGGCCGCGTAGTGCGCGGGGCGTCAGGTTCGCGGTGAGGGCGGCGCGCAGTTCGGTGTGGACCGGGGGGTCGGAGGCGAGGGAGGTGCCCTGGAGTGCCTCGTTGACCATCGGGTTGAAGCCGATGGTGCGGGAGGAGAAGGTGGCGGGGTCGACGAGAGCGGAGCGGATGGTGTCGTAGCGGGTCAGGGCATAGACGTTGTTGGTGGGCAGGTGCACCACCGAGCCGAGATCACGCAATTCGGCGAACGTCGGGTAGGGGTCGGTGAGGATCGAGTCGGCGAAGAGATCGATCTCCGAGATCGCGGGAGCGCTGGAGTTCATGTGCTCAGTGAAGAGACTCCCGTCATATAAAGCCAACTCATCTTTGTCATGGCAGAACATGAACGGTATCGATGAGTAGGCGAGTGGGGTGTGGCGGTCAGACCCACTGCACGAGTTGCCAGACGAGACCGTTGGGGTCGGCGAACTGGCAGTACCTCTCCCCCCACGGTTCGGTCTCCGGGGCGGTGATCACGGTGGCCCCGGCGGCGGCGATGCGGGTGTATTCGGCGTCGAGGTCGTCGACGACGAACGCGATGAGCATGCCCTGGCCGGCGGGACCGGCGATCGACGCGGGTTTGAAGGTGCCGAGCCCGGTCCGCAGGAAGACGACGTTGAATCCGGCGTCGGGGTGGGCCAGGGAGACGAACCCGTCGGCGGACATCGCTTCGGTGAAGCCGAAATGCGTGGTGGCGAATGCGGCCGAGGCGGCGGGGTCGGCCACGTTCAGGGACAGGGCGGTGTCGGTGATCTTCACGGGAGCCTCCAGGTGGGTGGCGAGGTGTCGTTCGTAAGCGGCACTCCAGAAACCTTATGCAGTGTATAGAGTGTAGCTCGCATCCCCGACCCGCGAGGAGAGATTTCGATGGCGCGCGAACTGCTCGACCTGCTGTGGCGCGACCACCCCGCCGCGCCGAGCGGCGGCACGCGCGGACCCCGCGCGAAGGTCACCACGTCGCAGGCCGTCGATGCCGCGATCCGACTGGCCGACGCAGAAGGCCTCGACCAGGTCACCGTGCGACGCCTGGCCACCGAGCTAGGCGTCTCCGGTATGGCGCTCTACACCCACGTCGGCTCCCGCGACGACCTGCTGGTGCTCATGGCCGACGCCGTGCACGGCGCCCAACCGCGCCGGCCGTATGTGAGCACGGACTGGCGCATGCGGGTGCGGCAACTCGCATGCGCCGATCTCGCGCTCTACAGCGAACACGACTGGCTGCTCGATTTCTCCGACCAGCGGGTATCGCTGGGGCCGGGCACGATCGCGAAGTACGACCACGACCTGCACGCGTTCGACCATACCGACGCGAGCGACGTCGAGCGCGACGCGGCGCTGACCTTCGTCGCGGATTTCACCCGCGCTGCGGCGCGCGCTCGCCGGCCCGACCCCCACGCCGCGGACATGGCGGCGGTCTGGTCCGCGTGGCGTGAACGCCTGGCGTCGTATGTCGGGGACGACTTCCCACTGGCCCGGCGGGTCGGCGCGGCGGCCGGCGCGGCGCTGAACACCTCGTACAGTCCCGATGCGGCATGGGAGTTCGGGCGTGACCGCGTCCTGGATGCACTCGCCGTGCTCTTCCGGGCCGGATCGGACAATCCCGGACCCTCTGTGTAGCAGATTGCTACACTGGGGGAACGGTGTGGCGCGTCGCACGAAGGAGTACGTCATGACAAACGTCGTCGACAAGGTGACCAGGTTCTCGTCCGAGCTCGTCGACGCGGCTGCGTCCGAAGGCGAACGGGAGAACCGTTCAGCCCGCCAGCAATTGGAACACTGGGCGCGTGTCGGCCGTGAGGTGTCCAACCAGCGTCAGGTCGCGCGGCGCCGCGTCGAAGCCGCACTCGCCGGGCGGCTGCCGCTGCGCGAACTGTCCGACGAAGAAGGCGTGGTGTTCAACGCCGAGATCGCCGCAGCCCTCGAGGAATCCCTCGCCACCGGCCATCACGTCGATGATCGCGCCGCGCGGGGGCTCGCCTCGGTGGTCCTCGACGAGCAGGGCCGCGTCGTCAAGCATCTTCCTGACGGCACCCAGATCGTTCTGTGAGGCGACTCGATCTCGTCGTCGGACCCAACGGATCCGGAAAATCGACCTTCGTCGAGCAGCGCCTCGCTCCTCTGCTGCCCGGCAGCGTGTTCGTCAATGCCGATGTGATCGCCAAGCAGCGGTGGCCCGACAGTCCGGAGGAACACTCCTACGAGGCCGCGCAGATCGCCGCGACCATCCGTGACCTGCTGATCGACCAGGGCGAGTCGTTCATCGCCGAGACGGTGTTCTCGCATCCGTCGAAACTCGATCTGATCGACCGGGCGCAGCGCGCCGGGTACGTGGTGGTGCTGCATGTGGTGCTCGTGCCCGTGGAGTTGTCCGTGGCCCGTGTCGCCGAACGCGTCGTGGAAGGCGGCCATCGCGTCCCCGAAGAGAAGATCCGCTCCCGCTTCGACCGGCTGTGGCCGCTGGTGGCGGACGCGATCGGGCGGGCCGACCACGCGACCGTCTACGACAACACCGCCGCGGACGTCACCCGGATCGCGGCGCGGTTCGTCGACGGTGATGCGGTCGGCGAGGTCGCGTGGCCCGCGTGGACGCCCGCGGCATTGACCGGCGCACCCACCGTCTCGGGCTGACCGTATGCGAGCGGACCCGGTTCACCGCCCGGATCCGCTGCCGATGCGCCGGTACCGGCGTCCGCGCCGCAGGTTCGCGTCGCTGTCCTCGAGTCGGGCCCGCAATACCGTGGCGATGGTGTCCACCGCGGGCGGCGCCACCATCTCGTGGTGTTCGACGTCGAGGCGGTACTGGTGCAGCATCCCGTCGATCAGGTCGTGCCACGCGGTGACTGCCGGCACCGAGGTCGACGACCGTCGAGCGCTGAAGAACAGGGCATCGCCGATGAAGGTGTCCGGTGAGTGCCGCCGCACCGCGCGGGTCGCGGCGGCCGAACCTGCGTGCAACCGCTCGAGATGCCGCGGTGTCAGCCCGGTGGGACCGCCCAGGCTGCGCTCGAGCAGGTCCAGTGCGTCGGCGTAGCTGGGGTCCGGTCCGCCGTTGGTGGCAACCCCGAGGTCGCGGAGCATGTCGTTGACCGCGATCGGGGTCGCACCGCCGGGAACGGAGAGGTGACTGTCGATCAGCGCGAGGGTGTCCACCGCGGCTCCGCCGCGCTGCAGTTCCACGGCGACGGCGTGCGCGACGACTCCACCGAGCGACCAGCCCAGCAGGTGATACGGCCCGTCGGGTTGGGCACGGCGGATCTCGTCGGCGTAGCGGCGCGCGAGCGCGGGGACCGATTCGACGATCTCTCCGGTGCTCAGGGCGGGCAGTTGCAGACCGTAGGCACCGCGCCCGCCGAGCCGTTCGGTCAGGCCGGCATAGGCCCAGGCCAGCCCCGCGGCCGGATGCACACAGAACAGCGCCGGTCCGCTGCCCGCGCGCAGCGGCACGAGCACCCGCAGCGCGTCGTCGATCGTCTCGTCCTCCCCCGGTTCCCGCAGGCGTGCGGCCAGGTCGGCGACGGTGGGATGGGTGAACAGCACCTGGATCGGGATCCGCCGGTCGAGGCGGCGCGACAGGTCCGGTACCAGCCGGGTGGCGAGCAAGGAGGTGCCGCCGAGGGCGAAGAAACTGTCGTCGACCGACACCGTCTCGAGACCGAGATGTGTGGCGAACACCGCGGCGACGGTGCGTTCGAGGTCGTCGGCCGGATCGCGGTGCTGCCCGCCCGCTCCGGCGAATTCGGGGGCCGGGAGCGCGCCGCGGTCGAGTTTGCCGGCGGCGGTGAGCGGGATGTCGGCGAGCGGAATCACGGCGGTGGGCACCATGTGCGCGGGCAGGTGGGCGGCGGCACGGTCGCGGAGCGCGCCCGGATCCGGGGCGGGCACCGCGATGGTGCGCACGTAGCTGACGAGCACCGTCTCCCCCGAGGGTGCGGGATATCCGACAGTGTGCGCGAAGTCGACGTCGGGGTGGCCGGTGAGGACGGCGTCGACTTCTTCCGGTTCGATGCGGAAGCCGCGGACCTTGATCTGGAAGTCGGAGCGGCCCACGAAGTCGAGTCGGTGATCGGCGGTCCAGCGCACGACGTCGCCGGTGCGGTACATCCGGGCGCCGGGGCGGTCGCCGTACGGGTCGGCGACGAACCGGGCGGCGGTCAGATCGGGGCGTCGGTGGTAGCCGCGGGCCAGACCTGCACCGGCGACATAGAGTTCGCCGGGCACCCCGACCGGCACGGGCCGGAGTCGAGTGTCGAGGACGACGGCGGCGGCGCCGCGGGTGGGCCGGCCGATGGTGACGTGCTCACCGGCGGTGAGCGGGTCACCGAGTGAGCTCATGACGGTGGCTTCGGTGGGTCCGTACGCGTCGATCATGCGGTGGCCGTCGGCCCAGCGTGTCACCAGCGCCGGGGGCAGGGCCTCCCCCGCGACGAGCAGTACCCGCAGGTCCGGCACCTCGGTGGGATCGAGGGACGCCAGCGTGGTCGGCGTGACGAACGCGTGGGAGACCCGGTGGTGACGCAGCACCGCGGCGAGGTCTTCCCCGCCGTACACCTCGGGCGGCACGACCACCAGGGTGGCGCCGGCGCAGATCGCCATCAGCTGTTCGAAGATCGACGCATCGAAGCTCGGGGACGCCAGGTGGGAGACGCGGCTGCCGGGTTCGACTTGCAGATGCTCCCGCTCGGCGGCGGCGAGATCGCCGAGACCGCGATGGGTGACGGTCACGCCCTTGGGCCGTCCGGTCGAGCCGGAGGTGTAGATCAGGTAGGCCGGATGGTCCGGGCGCAGCGGGGCGGCGCGATCGGCGTCGGTGACCGGGCGGGTGTCCCGGTGCTCGAGGTCGTCGCGGATCTCGGTGTCGTCGAGCACGATCCAGGTGATCGAGCCGGGCAGGTGTTCGAGGTGGTCGGCGACGGTGATCCCGAGGCCGGCGCCGCTGTCACCGAGCATGTATTCGATCCGGTCCGGAGGGTAGGTCGGGTCCACGGGGACGAATACGGCGCCGGTGCGGGTGGTGGCCCACACCGCGGTGATCTCGTCGACGGACCGGGGCAGCGCGAGCGCGATGACGGTGTCCGGGGCGGCTCCCCGGGCGAGCAGCAGGCGGGCCAGCGCGGTGGAGCGGGCGTCGAGATCCCGGTAGGTCAGGGTGGTGTCTCCGTCGATGACGGCGAGACCGTCCGGGTCGGTGGCGACGGCGTCGTCGAGCAACTGCGGCCACACTCGGGCGGGGCCGCCCGCCGGGCCGGTGGCGGGCACCAGCGCCGCGCGTTCGGAGTCGGTGAGCAGGTCGACGTCGCCGACGGGGACGGCGGGGTCGGCGGTGACGGCGCGGAGGAGCCGGACGAACCGGTCGGCGAACCCGGCGACGGTGTCCCGGTCGAACAGGTCGGTGGCGTAGACGAAGGCGGCGTCCATGCCTCCGGCGGGGTCCTCGCCGAGGAGCAGTTCGAGGTCGAAGTTGCACACCTGCGGGTCGAGTTGGACGCCCTCGACGGTCAGGTGCGGCAGTTCCAGGGTGGGGCGTTCGGTGTTGTGGAACTCGAGGGACACCTGGAACAGCGGCGAATGGGCGGTCGAGCGGGCCGGTTCGACCGCCTCGACGACACGTTCGAACGGCAGATCGGTGTGGGCGAACGCCTCGAGGTCGTCGTGGGTGACGGTGCCCAGCAGGTCGGTGAACGGTGCGTCGCCGGGGACGCAGCTGCGCAGCACGACGGTGTTGACGAACATGCCGATCAGGTCGTCGAGTGCGCGGTGGCCACGCCCGGCGATCGGGGATCCGATGGCGATGTCGTCGCTGCCGGACAGGTGGGCCAGCAGCACGGCGAGGGCGGTGTGCACGGTCATGAACAGCGTGGTGCCGTGCGCGGACGCCAGCCGGGTGAGTTCGGTGTGCAGATCGGCATCGATCGGGAACCGCACGATGTCGCCGCGGAACGACTGCTGCGGCGGGCGCGGCCGGTCGGTGGGCAAGGTGAGCACGTCGGGTAGCCCGGCGAGGGTGGTGCGCCAGTACTCGGCTTGTGCGGCGGCGAGCGACGCCGGGTCGGTGGGTTCGCCGAGCCGGTCGAGTTGCCACAGCGTGTAGTCCGGGTATTGGACGGGCAGCGGGGCCCACGCGGGGGTGTCGCCGTGGCTGCGGGCCTGGTAGGCGCCGAGCAGATCGCGGGCGAGGGGGCTGGTGGAGGCGCCGTCGGCGGCGATGTGGTGCACCACCAGTACCGCGAGGTGGTCGTCGCGGCCGAGGGTGAACACCCGTGCGCGGAGCGGGATGTCGACGGTGACGTCGAATCCGGTGCCGATGAAGTCGGCGATCGCGGTGTACATGCTGTCGGGGTCGGTGGGCACCACGTCGAGGGTCACCGCCACGTCGTCGGCGTCGAGGATGCGTTGACGCGGTCCGGCGGCGGACGCCGGGTAGACGGTGCGCAGGCTTTCGTGCCGGGCGACGACGTCGTGCAGGGCGTCACCGAGGGCCGCCGCGGACAGGTGGCCGCGGAGCCGGATGGCGAGGGGAATGTTGTAGGCGGCGCTGCCGGGGTCGAACTGGTTGAGGAACCACACGCGTTGCTGCGCCGGGGACAGCGGGATGTGGGCGGGGCGCGGCCGCGGGGTGGGGCCTGCGGTGTCGCGGCCGGTATCGGTGTCGGCATCGAGGTGGGGGGCTAGGCGGGCGGCGAGCATCCGGACGGTCGGCGCTTCGAAGATCGCGCGCACCGCGATGTCTCGGCCGAGCCGGTCGCCGAGGCGGGCTGCGGCGCGGGTGGCGACCAGGGAGTTGCCGCCGATGTCGAAGAAGCTGTCGGTGACCGAGACTCGGTCGAGGCCGAGCACGTCGGCGAATTCGGCGGCCACGACGGTTTCGAGGTCGCCGTTCGGGGGTTCGTAGGTGCCGGTACCGGTCAGGTCGGGAACGGGCAGGGCACGGCGGTCGAGTTTGCCGACCGGGGTGAGCGGGATCGTGTCCAGGACGGTGATCGCGGCGGGCACCATGTGCTCCGGGAGCCGTTGCGCCAGATGTTCTTTGATGTCGTCCGGATCGACGGGAGTGTCGTCGGCGGGACGGACGTACCCGACGAGTACCGGGTCGCCGCTCGGTGCGGTGTGCGCCACGGTCACCGCGAAGGACACCGCGGGATGCGCGCTCAGGGCGGCGTCGATCTCGCCGAGTTCGACGCGGAACCCTCGGATCTTGACCTGGAAGTCGGCGCGGCCGAGGTAGTCGAGGTGCAGGGTGGTCTCGGGGTCGCCGGTCCAGCGGACGATGTCGCCGGTGCGGTACATCCGCTCCCCCGGCGTACCGTACGGGTCGGCGACGAACCGGTCGGCGGTCAGGGCGGGCCGGGCGTGATAGCCGCGGGCGAGCCCGAGGCCGGCGAGATACAACTCCCCGGGCACCCCGTGCGGGACGGGCCGCAGTGCCGGGTCGAGCACGACCGCGTGGACGCCCTGCAGGGGGCCGCCGAGGGTCACCGGCTCGCCGGGCCCGATCGGGTCGCTGATCGCGGCCATGACGGTGGTTTCGGTGGGCCCGTAGCCGTTGACGAGGCGCCGGTGAGGTGCCCAGGTGTCGCGCAGTTCGGGTGGCCAGGCTTCGCCGCCGACGGACAGATCGGTGAAGGTGGTCAGGTCTGCCGGGTCGAGCGACGCCAGTGCGGCGGGAGTGATGAACCCGTGGGTGACGGCGGTATCGCGCAGCAGTCGGCCGAGTTCGGCGCCGCCGTACACGTGCGGGGGCACCACCACCAGGCTCGCCCCGGA
Source organism: Actinomycetes bacterium (assembly GCA_023417985.1). GTDB lineage: Bacteria > Actinomycetota > Actinomycetes > Mycobacteriales > Mycobacteriaceae > Rhodococcus. The sequence goes on from JAEZDV010000199.1 coordinate 9,204, forward strand.
GGCGAAGGCCAGCAGGTATTCGAAGACGGACGCGTCGAAACTCGGCGACGAGAAGTGCATGACCCGCGAGCCCGGGCCGGGGTGGAACAGGTCCTGCTGGGTGCGGGCGAAGTTGTCGAGGCTGCGGTGAGTGGTGAGCACCCCCTTGGGGCGGCCGGTGGACCCGGAGGTGTAGATCAGGTAGGCGGCGTGATCGAGGCGCAGCGGGACGGTGCGGTCCCGGTCGGTGATCGGTGCCGGATCGGCGGCGGCGAGCGCCGTGGTCGTCTCCGGATCGTCGAGCACAAGCCATTGCACGGTGCCGGGCAGCTCGGGGACGTACGCGGCGGTGGTCACCCCGAGGGTGGCGCCGCAGTCGTCGAGCATGAAGGCGATCCGGTCGGCCGGGTAGCGGGGATCGACCGGCACGAACGCCGCTCCGGTCTTGGTGATCGCCCACAGTGCGACGAGGGACTCGACGGAGCGGGCGATGCCGAGTGCCACAAAGGTTTCCGGTCCCACTCCGCGCCCGAGCAGGATGCGGGCCAGCCGGGTGGACTGTTCGTCCAGGTCGCGATAGGTGAGGGTGCGGTCGGTCGCGCCGGAGGCGGGGTCGAGTATCGCAGGGGCGTCGGGGTGCGCGGCGGCGGTGGCGGTGAACAGGTCGGGCAGTGTGGCGACGCTGCCGCCGACGGGTCCGTGCACGGGTGTGAGGGTGCGGCGTTCGGTGGGGGTGAGCACGTCGACGGCGGTGACGGGCACGGTGGGGTCGCCGGCGAGGGCGTCGAGCGCGCGGGCGATGCGGTCGGCGATGCCGGTGACCTCGCTGCGGTCGAACACCTCGGGGAGGTATTTCATCCGCAGGTGCACGGCGGTGTCGGTGTGCACGACCACGCTCAGCGGGTAGTGGGCGGCGTCGTGGCCGGTGATGTCGGCGACGCGGATGCCGCCGATGTCGGTGTCGGAGGTGAGCCCGGCGCGTTCGACCGGGTAGGACTCGAACACGGTGAGGGTGTCGAAGCGGGTCGCGGCACCGATGTGCCGGTCGAGGGTGCCCAGGTCGAGGTGGTGGTGGTCGAGCAGCGCGGTCTGTTCGGTGCGGACCCGGTCGACGAGGCCGCCGACGGTGTCGCCGGGCCGCACCGCGATCCGGACCGGCACGGTGTTGATGAACAGGCCCACCATTGTTTCGATGCCCGGCACCTGCGGGGGGCGGCCGGAGACGGTGGCGCCGAACACCACGTCGGTGCGGCCGGTCAGCGCCCCGAGGACGAGCCCCCAGGCGGTCTGTACGAGGGTGTTGACGGTGACGCCGCGGGCGGCGGCGATCTCGTCGAGACGCGCGGACAGCGTCGGGTCGAGGTCGATGTCGAGGTCTTCGGAGATGCCGGTGCTGTGCCCGGACCGGTGGTGGGGGGCGAGCAGGGTGGGTTCGTCGAGACCGTCGAGGGCCTGCCGGTGGGCGTCGATCGATGCGGCGGGGTCGCGGTCGGCGAGCCACTGCAGGTAGGTGCCGTAGTTGTGCGGGCGGTCCAGGACGGCGGGGTCGCCGTCGGTGGCGTAGAGCACGAGCAGTTCGCGGATCAGGACGGGCGTGGACCAGCCGTCGAGCAGCAGGTGATGGTTGGTCAGCGCCACGAGATGGCGGTCGGGGGCGGTGCTCACGACGGTGACGCGCAGCAGCGGCGGCTGTGCGGTGTCGAATCGGGTGTGCCGGTCGGTGTCGAGCAGCTGGGTGGCCGCGGCGTCGGGGTCGGGTGCGTCGGTGGTGTCGACGACGGTGAACGGCACGTCGACGTGTGCCGGGATCACCTGCAGGTGGCCGTCGGGGCCCGGGGTGAACGCGGCCCGCAGGTTCGGGTGCCGGTCGAGCAGCACGTCCAGGGCCCGGTGCAACCGGGTGGCGTCGAGGGGGCCGCGCAGATCCAGGACGAGCTGGACGATGTACGCGTCGGGATCGTCCCCGGCGAGCAGCGCGTGGAACAGGAGGCCGTTGTGCAGCGGCGCGGTGGGCCAGATCGTTTCGAGTGGCCCGTACCGCTGTTCGAGGTTTTCGATGCCGTCCTGTGGCAGTTGCACGAGTGGCAGGTCGGACGGGGTCAGGCCGCCGGTGTGGGGGGCGCGGATGTGGTGGGTCAGTGCGGTGGCGGCGGCGGTGAACGCCGCGTGCAACCGGGTCAGGTCGGTGTCGTCGAGCAGACCGGCGGGTGCGGACCAGTGGGTGCGCAGCACGGGCCCGTCGGGGGTGTCGACGGTGACGGCGTTGATGTCGACGACGGCGGCCGCGGGCATGTCGGGGTTCTGGGCGCCGCCGTGCGGGAACCCGGCGACGGGCAGCCACGGGGTGTCGGTGGCGCCGCCGGTTCCGGCCGTGGGCCGGCCGAGGTAGTTGAAGCTGATCTGTGGTGTGGGGCGGGCGGCGAGGTCGTCGCCGATGCCGGTGTCGAGGTAGCGCAGCAGCCCGTAGCCGATGCCGTGGTCGGGGACGGCGGCGAGGTGTTCCTTGACGGTCTTGACGGCGCGGCCGGCGGCGGGACCGGCGGCCAGCGCGTCGTCGAGGTCGAGGCCGGTCAGGTCCAAGCGGAGCGGGTGGATGGTGGTGAACCAGCCGACGGTGCCGGACAGATCCGCGCCGGGCACGGCGGCGGTGTCGCGGCCGTGCCC
>JAEZDV010000202.1 GCA_023417985.1 Actinomycetes bacterium
GGGCGGGCCCCCCCACACCGGATTCCGACAATCGCGGCGCCACAACGGCGGACACCGCCCGGAAGAACGACACCGTCCGGAGGGACAATGGGCATCGAGTACAGCAGTATCGTCGACGTCCCTCGCAACGAGGTGTTCGCGTGGCACACCCGCCCCGGTGCCGTCCATCGCCTGATTCCACCGTGGCAGCCGATGAGCGTGGAGTCCGAAGCCGACTCGCTCGCCGACGGGCGTGCCGTGCTCCGCCTGCCCGGTGGTCTGCGCTGGATCTCCGATCACCAGCCCGATTCGTACGATCCGCCCGCTCGCTTCGTCGACGCCCTCGGGCGCGACGGCCTCACCTCTCTGCCCCCCAACCTGATCCGGTCGTGGCGGCACGAGCACCGGTTCGACGTGATCGACGAGTTCCGGACCCGCGTCACCGACCGCGTGGACACCCCTGTTCCGGAACGCGCACTCACCCAGACATTTCGGTATCGGCACCGCCAGCTGGCCGACGACCTCGCGAGCCACCGCCGGGCACACGCCGAAGGCGTCTGTCCGCGAACGGTCGCGGTGACCGGCTCCCACGGCATCGTGGGCAGCGCCCTCACCGCATTTCTGAGCGCCGGTGGCTACCGGGTGGTCCGCCTCGTCCGGCGCCCGGTGACCGGCCTTCGCGAAAAGCAACTGGACCTGGAGAGATACTGGGATCCGATGGATCCTGCCCCCGACCTTCTCGAAGGGGTCGACGCCGTCATCCATCTCGCGGGCGCCTCGATCGCGGGCCGGTTCACCGAAGCCCACAAAGCGGCGATCCGCGACAGCAGGGTGGCACCGACGTGGCGGCTCGCCGAACTCGCGGCAGAGACGAGAAACGGTCCGGCAAGCTTCGTGTGCGCCTCCGCCATCGGTCTCTACGGCTACGACCGCGGCGACGCCACCCTCGACGAACACTCTTCGCGCGGTGCGGGTTTCCTCGCCGGTGTCGTGGCGGACTGGGAATCGGCGACGCAGCCCGCCGAGAACGGCGGAATCCGGGTCGTGCAGGTCCGGACCGGAATCGTCCAGACACCGCGAGGCGGCACTCTGCAACTGATGCGACCGCTCTTCGCCGCCGGTCTCGGCGGGAAACTGGGCACGGGGCGGCAATGGTTGTCCTGGATCGACATCGACGATCTGCTCGACGTCTACCACCGCGCGCTGACCGATCCGTCCCTTTCCGGTCCGGTGAATGCGGTGGCGCCGCAGCCGGTTCGCAACGACGAGTACACCCGTGTTCTCGCGAGCGTGCTCCACCGTCCCGCGCTGCTGTCCGTACCCGGCTTCGGGCCCCGGATACTGCTCGGCGACGAAGGTGCCCGCGAAATCGCCGAAGCGAGCCAATTCGTCGTCCCCAAGGCGCTTCTCGATGCCGGGCATCGCTTCCGCCGGCCGGAGCTCGAGGCGTCGCTGAGGCATCAGCTCGGCCATATCGTGAGCGGGGAGTGACGACGGGCATGACCCGCGGACGCGTCCTCGTCACCGGTGCGACCGGATACATAGGCGGACGGCTCGCGCCACGTCTTCTCGACGCCGGATACCGGGTCCGGGTGCTCGCACGCAGTCCGGACAAGCTCCGGGACGTCCCGTGGGCGAAGGACGTCGAGATCGTGCGTGGCGACCTCGACGACGTCGAATCGCTCCGCACCGCATGTGAAGACGTCGACGTCCTCTACTACCTGGTCCATTCGATGGGCGGACGGGACGAGTTCGTCGACGCCGAGCGGCAGGCTGCCGAGAACATGGCCGCTGTGGCACGGGAGTCCGGAGTGTCGCGCCTTGTCTACCTCGGCGGGCTGCACCCCGAATCGGGCCGGCTGTCACCGCATCTGAGTTCACGCGCGCAGGTCGGGCGGATTCTTCTCGAATCGGGCGTTCCCACTCTGGTGCTCCAGGCCGGCGTCGTGATCGGTTCGGGCTCCGCCTCGTTCGAGATGATCCGGCACCTGAGCAATCGGCTTCCGGTCATGACGACACCGCGCTGGGTGAACAACCGCATCCAGCCGATCGCCGTCCGCGACGTCCTGCACTACCTCGTCGCTGCGGCCGACACACCCCTCGATCACAGCGGTGTCTACGACATCGGTGGACCGGACGTGTTGCGTTACGGCGAGATGATGCAGGTGTATTCGGAGGTCGCCGGTCTGGCCAGGCGTCGTATCGTCGTGCTGCCCGTCCTGACTCCGCGGCTCGCAGGATTGTGGATCGGGCTCGTCACGCCGATTCCGCCGGGACTCGGCCGAGCGCTCATCGAATCGCTGGGCTCGGACGCGGTGATGCGCAACCACGACATCGACGCGGTGATCCCTCCCCCGGCTGAGGGACTCACCGGTTACAGGGATGCCGTGCGCCTCGCCCTGAATCGCCTCGAACACGGAGAGGTCGAAACGACCTGGTCGAGCGCGTCGCCCGTCGGCGCGCCGGCCGAAGCGCTGCCCTCCGACCCCGATTGGGCCGGCGAGGTGGTGTACATCGACGAGCGTTCGGTCGAGTCCGATACGTCGGCCGATCGGGTGTTCGCCGTCGTCGAGAGCATCGGCGGCGAAAACGGCTGGTATTCCTTCCCTCTCGCATGGACGGTACGCGGCTGGCTCGACCGGTTCGCCGGAGGCGTGGGACTGAATCGCGGACGCCGTGATCCGCGGACGCTTCACACGGGCGACGCACTCGACTTCTGGCGGGTCGAACGCATCGAGCGACCCGAACTGCTCCGGTTGCGTGCCGAGATGCGGGCGCCGGGCGGGGCGTGGCTGGAATGGCGGATCGAGCCTCTCTCGTCCGACCGGACACGACTGACCCAACGAGCGATCTTCTTCCCCAAGGGAATCGCCGGACGACTCTACTGGTACTCGCTGTTGCCGTTCCACGGCATCATCTTCCGCGGCATGCTCGAGAACATCGCCGGCACGGCGTCACGGAAAGAGGGCCCGCCGTAACGGCAGGCCCTCCTCCTCCCCGACCGGAATCAGACCGTGCAGACGGGTCTGAATCAGACGGTGCAGCCTGGATCAGACGGTGCAGAGTGGTCTGATGTCCTGCATCCCCTCGGTAGTCGGCGAGGTCAGCATGAGGCACGCGTTGTACCCGCTGTTCTCGACGACCCGCCGGATCTCCTGCCACGCAGCAGGGTCGACCACCGGAGAACGCGACAGCACGAACCCCGACAGACGTGTCGAATCACCGACGAAGGCCCACGAATAGTCCTCTGCCAGATAGGTGACGATGTAGTTGGTCGGTCCGTCCAGCGAGTCCTGGAAGGGCACACCCGGGAACGACACATGGAGCTGGGCAGTGTCGTTGACTCTGGCGTTTCCGACGATCCCGCGACGCTCACCGGTGATCGTGGTACACGAATTCTCCACCCGGATATTGCGTTCGTCGAGCAGCGTGTAGTTCGCGGTGGTGTCACGTACGCAGTCGATGTTGAACGGTGCCGGATTGGCAGCGAGCTGGTACCACTGTCCGACATACCTGTTCACGTCCAGTTGTGGAACGGGCGTGAGCGGCGCGGCCTGCGCCGGTGCTGCGAAGGCGAACGCACCCGCGGCGGCGATGAACGCTGCCGCGAGTCCCCGAACGCTGTTTCGGATTTTCCGCATCGATACCTGGCCTTCCCGAGACGTGGTGGAGCGTGGCAC
>JAEZDV010000201.1 GCA_023417985.1 Actinomycetes bacterium
ATCTCGGCCTTGATGAATACGCGCTCGAAGTCGGAGTGGATGACGCCGGCGGCCTGGGGCGCGGTGTCGCCCTGGTGGATGGTCCACGCGCGTGCTTCCTTCGGACCCGCCGTGAGGTAGGTCTGGAGTCCGAGGGTGTGGAAACCGACCCGCGCGAGCGACGCGAGGCCGGGCTCGTCCTGACCGATCGAGTCGAGCAGTTCCTGAGCTTCTTCCGGCTCGAGTTCGATCAACTCGGACTCGACCTTGGCGTCGAGGAACACGCAGTCGGCGGGCGCGACCGCCTCGCGCAGTTCCTGCTTCTTCGCGTCGTCGGTGAGCACCGTCTCGTCGGCGTTGAAGACGTACAGGAACGGCTTCGTCGTCATGAGGTTGAGCTCACGCAGCAGCGCGTAGTCGAGGGCGTCCTTCTTCGAGAACAGCGTCGCGCCCTCGTTGAGCACGGCCTGCGCCTTGACGGCTTCCTCGTACTGCGGCTTGAGCTCCTTGTTCTTCTTCGCTTCCTTCTCGAGACGCGGAAGCGCCTTTTCGAGGGTCTGGATGTCCGCGAGGATGAGCTCGGTCTCGATGATCTCGATGTCGGCGAGCGGGTCGACGCGGCCGTCGACGTGGATCACGTCGTCGTCGGCGAACACGCGGACGACCTGGCAGATGGCGTCGGCCTCGCGGATGTTGGCGAGGAACTTGTTGCCCAGTCCCGCACCTTCGGAAGCACCCTTGACGATGCCGGCGATGTCGACGAAGGACACGGTCGCGGGCAGGATCCGCTGAGATCCGAAGATCTCTGCCAGGCGGTTCAGGCGCGGATCGGGCAGTTCGACCACGCCGACATTCGGCTCGATGGTGGCGAACGGATAGTTCGCGGCCAGCACGTCGTTCTTGGTCAGCGCGTTGAAAAGCGTCGACTTGCCGACGTTGGGAAGACCGACGATTCCGAGGGTAAGGCTCACGGGTTCAATATTCTACGCAGACCCCGCGCGGTCACCTCATCCGCACGCTATCCGCACCAACTGCGCGATCCGTGCAGCCTGTTCTTCGTCGGGCACCGACGACCCGTTCGCCGCGAGTTCGCCGACCTTCTCGTTGACTTCTTGATCGCTCGCGTCTCCGTCGATCAACGGGCACGTCTCGGTGACGATGGTCTCGATCGACGAGGTCTCGCGGTCTTCGGCAAGCTGCGGATACCCCGCACGGAACGCTCCCACGAACGCACTCATCTTGGCGTCGTCGAACACTCGACCCGCTTTGTCGGCTGCATCGGATGCGGCCTTCTGCACGGACGACGCGACACCGCCCGCCTGGTCCTGCACGTTCGTCGCTACCTCACTGACCGAGGAGCGCACCCCGTCCTCTGTCGGTGCGTCTTCGGCACTGCACGCGGTGAGGACACCGGCACCCACGGCGACCAGCATCATTGCGATCCGAGTTCTGCGGGACATCCCCGTTCCGTACGTCACGTTTCGAGACTGCCACGAAAGGGGATTCCGGGACGGGCAAATCCGACAACCCGTTCATGTTCTGTTTCCGGGCATGGCCACCGTAGATTACGGAACGTCGGGCACGTTCGACTCGCACTGACATGTCGGAAGGACCAGCGTTGACCGAATCGAAATCCAGTCCTTGGGGTTCTGATCCCTCCTCGGCGTCGTCGAAGAAAGTCGACCGCGGCACGCTCATCGGTGCCGGCGGAATGTGGCTCGCAAAGTGGTCCGCAATCCTGGTCGTGATCGCCGCGGGCGCCCTCGTGCTGGGCTGGATCATTCAGAAGATGTGGGTGATCGTTCTGCCGGTCGCCCTGGCGATCGTCGTCTCGACCATCCTGTGGCCGCCGACCCGAGCGATGACGAAGCGCGGGCTTCCACCCGCACCGGCCGCATCGATCACCCTGGTTCTGTTCTTCGCGATCGTGGGCGGCATCATCGCCGGCATCGTGCCCTCGGTCGTCAACCAGGTGCCCGACCTCGCCAACAAGGCCACCGAAGGCATCAGCACGGTTCAGGACTGGGTCAAGGGTCCGCCGATCAACCTGCAGGACGATCAGCTCGACAACGCGGTGAACGCCGTTGTCGAACGCGTCCAAGGCAGCGCCGCGTCGATCGCGGGTGGCGTGTTCTCGGGTGTGACGACAGCGGGGTCACTGCTCGTGACCTTTGCGCTCGTGCTGGTTCTCTCGTTCTTTTTCATCAAGGACGGCCCCCGCTTCCTTCCCTGGTTGTACCGGGTGAGCGGCACCAATGCGGGCCGGCATCTCGAAGAGGTGCTGGCGCGCATGTGGGCCACACTCGGCGGGTTCATTCGCACCCAGGCGATCGTGAGCCTCATCGACGCGGTCTTCATCGGCATCGGGCTGGTGATCCTCGGCGTGCCGCTCGCACCGGTGCTGGCGATCCTCACCTTCATCGGTGGATTCGTCCCGATCGTCGGCGCGTTCGTCGCCGGCGCACTGGCCGTGCTGGTCGCGCTCGTGGCGAACGGGTTCACCACCGCCCTGATCGTGCTGGCGCTGATCATCGCCGTGCAGCAGATAGAAGGCAACGTGCTGCAGCCCGTGCTCCAGTCGCGGAGCATGAACCTGCATGCGGCCGTGGTGCTGCTCGCGGTGACCGCCGGATCGTCGCTGTTCGGCATCGTCGGAGCGTTCCTGGCAGTGCCGGTGGCTGCAGTCTCGGCCGTCGTAATCCGCTACATCGGCGAACAGATCGACCAACGCGCGAGCGACGGCGAGCAGGACGACGAAACGAAGGCGCTACCTGCTCCCGGCGACACGGCGTTCGCCGACCCGAACGCGTCCACCACCGACAAGGCGCCCGACCCGGATCAGGACTGAGGCACGCGAGAAGTCGTGCGGGTCAGCTCGCGACCCGGACAGTGGATCCCGACCGGCCACGGATGACGTGAAGCCGGCTCGGGATCCGCTGGCGCATCTCGTCCACGTGGCTGACCACGCCGACGACACGGCCGCCGGCGCGCAACTCGTCGAGCACTCCCATCACCGCGTCCAGTGAGTCCGCGTCGAGAGTGCCGAACCCCTCGTCGATGAACATGGTGTCGAGCACCAGTCCCCCGGCTTCCGCCGCGACGACGTCCGCCAGTCCGAGAGCCAGCGCCAGCGAGGCTTGGAAGGACTCACCTCCGGAGAGGGTTTTCGTCGAACGCACGACTCCGGTGTATTCGTCGTGGATGTCGAGTCCCAGGCCACCCCGTCGGCCACGGGTTTCCGCAGCATCGGAATGCACGAACTCGTACCGGCCACCCGACATCCGGCGCAGCCGCTCGGACGCCGCTTCGGCGACCTCTTCGAGCCGGGCGGCGAGAACATAGGACCGCAGCGACATCTTCTTGGCGTTGGAGCCGCTGCCCGCGACGACATCTGCGAGGTCGGCGAGTTCGGCTTGCTCGTCGCGCAGAGGAACGAGCTTCGTGTACGCCTGTTCGAGACGGGACGTGAACGCGTCGATGTCGAGCGCCCGCCGCGCCGCCTCGGTCGCAGCCGCATGTGCCTGATCGAGCGCGGCAGCGCCGGCGGCGACCATCGCCCGGGCACCGGGCACGTCGGGCTGCTCGTCTCCGGTGAGCACAGCTATCGCAGGTTCGGCGAGTGTGGCTTTCGCGACTGCTCGTTCGTTGTCGGCGGTTCGGATGACGCGATCGATCTCGTCGAGCCGCTCGGCGGATCGGAGCGCCGCACGCGCAGCCACCAGATCGTCGAAGCCGGCGCCTTCCGCGGCAGCGGCGGCTTCGGCGGAACGCTGTTCGGCAAAGGTCCGGGCGTGGACGGCCGCCGAACGTGCGTCGAGCAGCGCGGTCGCAGCAGCGGCGAGACCCGCGACCCGGCGTCGTCTCGGCGCGAGGGAGTCGGCGTCCCCGACGGCCTCGGTGATCCGGGCCCGGATCTCGCCGGCCTCGGCCGACAGCACCGCGTGGCGGCGGTCCAGGTCGGCGAGTTCGGCTTCCACCTGCTGAATCCGCTCGTCGAGATCGGTGGCGTGGCGTTGCAGTTCGTCGACGGCGGCGCGTCGTCGCGCAAGTTGTGCCGCTTCACTTTTCGCATCGTCGTGGGCGCGCACCGCTTCTTCGTGACGGAGCGTGAGTTCGTCGACCGGAACGTCTCCGCACCGCTGACGCAGCATCGCGACGGCACCGGCGGTCTCGGTGGCGGCGGTGCGCGCCTCGGCGAGGGCTCTCTCCGCCCGCTGTTCCGCGGACTGGGCGGCGGCCTCGTCGTCTTTCGTGACGGTGTCCGGGGCCGGGACGGCGGGAGCGGGATGTTCGGTGGCACCGCAGACTTCGCAGGGTTCGCCGGCGGTGAGCCGAGCGGCCAGTTCGGCGGCCATCCCCTCGATACGGCGACGACGGATGTCGAGATGGGTGTCGCGGGCGTCGTTGAAAGCCGAGTGCAACTCCAGAACCCGCTGCTGCGCCCGCTCGAGATCGGCACTGCGCGAGGCGAGTTCCTTCGCGGCCCGCAACGAATCCGCAGCGAGGTCGCGGGCGGCAACGTGCCCAGGGACGGTCGCGGCGGCTCGTTCCGACGCATTCACCGACGCCACCGCGGCAGTCAGCCGGTCGGGCAATGCCGTTCGCTCGGCATGCAGACGCCCGCGTTCTTCACCTAGGGTGCCACGACGCCCTGCCACACGGACCAGGTCTTCCTCGATGGTCTTCAGGCGTCGGCGCTGGTCCAGGAGGCCGTCGAGTCGGGCAGCCTCTGCCGACCACTGCTCGGCTCTGGGCCGTATCAGCGCGCGGTCGGTGTCGGCGGGAACGTCACCGATTTCCGAGAGCAGATCCCGGCCCTCGTCGTCTGTCCGCAGGGGTTCCGCGGCGGCTTCCGCGGCACGGGCCGCCTTCTCTGCCTCCGACACAGCCCGCGCCGCGTCACGATCGAGGATCGACACCGGTATCGCGCGACGCGCCGCGTCACGCTCGCTCCGCAAGCCCTGCCGGACAGGTTCGGTCGCGTCGAGCGACTCGAGTACGGCCAGAGCGTCGGCGCGACGACGCAGGCTCTGTTCCAGCGCCAGGGCGGTGTCGAGCGCCTGCCGGTTCGTGCTGTCGACCTCACGGGCGCGTTCGAGGGCAGAGGCTGCGGCGTCGCGGGTGTCCGCGGCATCGGCCGACAGCCGGTGTGCCCATTCGACGGGGTCGGCGTCGGCTCCCGCCTCGATACCGGCCGCTGCGGCCACCTTCGCCGCGAGCAGGTCGACGGTCTTCTGATGTTCGGCAAGAAGCTTGCTTCCGTTGCCACGCCGTTCGCGGAACCACTGCTCCACGTCGCCGAAGCGGGTGGTGTCGAACAGTCGCTCCAGCAACCTGCCGCGGTCTTCGCTGTCGGCGCGCAGGAACTTCGCGAACTCCCCCTGCGGCAGCAGAACCACCTGGAAGAACTGTTCGGCGCTCATGCCGAGCAATCCTTTGACGGCCTCACCGATGTCGGGGATCCGCGAGAGGTCGACTCCGTCCCCGTCGAGCCAGGTCAAGGTTGCTTTGGCCTGCTGTTTGACGGTGCCGGTGCCTCGCAGCTTGGGCCGCTGGTATTCCGGACTGCGGTCGAGGAGGATCCGCCGTCCGGAGATGGTGGCTTCCAACCGGACGCGCGGCGCAACACCCGCCGGGGCGTGGTCGGACAGCAGGCGGCGACCGTCGGCTCGCGCGCCGGGCACCGTGCCGTACAACGCGAAGGCCACTGCGTCGAGGATCGACGTCTTACCCGCGCCGGTCTGCCCGTGGAGCAGGAACAACCCGTCGGCGCCGAGTTCGTCGAAGTCGATCTCGACGGTGTTCGCGAACGGGCCGAATGCGGTGACCTCGAGGGTGTGCAGCCTCACGCGGGCACGTCCGTCCGGGTGCGGTCGGCCGCGGGCAGTGCCTCGCCGACGCCCTGCTTGCGGTCGGCGGCGCGCAGCGCTTCGCCGATCCACCCCAGTTCGCGTGGCGACGGCGCGGACCGGACATCGGACAGGAAAGCTTCGGCGATCTCCACATCGCTGCGTCCACGCACCTTGTCTCGGTAGCTGCCTTCGGAGGCTGTGGCGGGTCGCTGCCACTCGACGTGCACGGCGTACGGGAAGCGTTCCTGGAGCCTGCGCATCGCGTCGAGCGGACGAACCGGGTCGGTGAGCGTGGCGGATACATAGTGGCCCTCCGCCTCGGCGTGGGCGGGATCTCCGAGCAGGGTGTCGAGCGTGCCGGTGAGCTTGGTCAGCGGCCGGACCACCGGAAGATCGATCCGGTCGACGGAACGGAGACCGGCTTCGCCCAGATCGACGACCCACACCGCTTTGCCGTGGGTGCGCTCGCCGAATGAATACGGCAGCGGCGATCCGGAGTACCGCACGTGTGCGGCGACCGTCTGCGGCGAATGCAGATGCCCGAGTGCCACATAGTCGGCACCGGTGAAGGAGGACGCCGAGACGGTTTCGACGCCGCCGACGGAGATGGATCGTTCCGACCCGGTGGGCTCGGCACCGACCACGAACGCGTGCGCGAGCACGACAGTGCGGACCGCTCTCTGCGCGGCGTCTTCCCGCACCCGATGCATCGCGGCATCCAGGATCTCCTGGTGTGAACGTGCCTTCGGAACACCGAGTTCGGAGCGGGTGATTTCGGGCTCGAGGTACGGAATGCCGTAGAACGCGACGGGCCCGTGCTCGTCGTGCAGCACGACGGGATGGTCGATCTGCGACACCCGGGTGATCAGGTGCAGACCGCCGTGTGCGGCGAACGCTGCTCCGGCTCCGAGACGGACCGGCGAATCGTGGTTGCCGGAGGTCGCGACGATGACCGCGCCCGCCGCGCGGATCGCCTCGAAGCCCGCATTGCACACCGCGACCGCGTCGGAACTCGGAATGGACCGGTCGTAGACGTCGCCGGGAACGACGACCACGTCGATGTCCTGCTGGGCGACGAGGCCGGCGATCGCGTCGAGTGCACGACGCTGGTCGGAGAGCAGGTCGACACCGTGGAAGGTGCGTCCGATGTGCCAGTCGGAGGTGTGCAGGATCCGCATGGACACCGACGGTAGAGGAGCGTTCCGACACGGCCGGGTTGCGGGCGGGTGTCGGACGAGTGGGGCATCATGCGCCACATGACCGCACTCACGGCGCTCGGACTGCTCGTGGCCCTCGTTCTCGGTGCCGTCGTGGGGTGGCTCGCCCGCGCGTCGCGCGACGGTGAACGCGCGGCCCGCGCCGAGGCCGAACTGGCCGCGTTGCGAGGCAACGAAGCGCAGTTGCGGCAGTCGCTCGCCGCGGTGAGCGAGGACGCCGCCCGGCGACAGTCCGGCGCCATCGGCGATCAGGTCTCGCGGCTGGTCGATCCGCTGCAGGACGCGGTGGGTGCCCTCGCCCGGCAGGTCGAGCAGGTCGAGCGCAGCCGGGTGCACGCGTATGCGGGGCTCAGTGAGCAGGTGGAGGGGATGCACCGGGTGTCGCAGTTGCTCTCGACCCGGACCCAGCAGCTCGTCACGGCGCTACGGGCGCCGCAGGTCCGCGGACGCTGGGGCGAGATCCAGCTCGAGCGCGTCGTGGAACTCGCCGGGATGGTCCGGCACTGCGATTTCGACACCCAGGTAGGGAAGGACGGGGTCCGCCCCGACCTCGTGGTCTACCTGGCTGGTGGCAAGCAGATCGTCGTCGACGCGAAGGTGCCGTTCGCCGCTTACCTCGACGCCGCCGAAGCGGACGACCCGGCGGAGCGCACCGAGTATCTGACCCGGCATGCACGGCAGTTGCGCACCCACATCGACCAGCTGTCCGCCAAGGCGTACTGGGAGTCGTTCGACCCGACCCCGGAGTTCGCGGTGCTGTTCGTCCCCGGCGACCCGTTCCTCGATGCCGCGCTGGGGGCAGACGCGGATCTGCTCGAGTACGCCTTTGCGCGGAATGTCATCCTCGCGACCCCTACGACGCTCGTGGCGCTCCTGCGCACCATCGCGCACACCTGGAGGCAGGAGGCGCTCTCCCGCGACGCTGCGACGATCCACCGGCTCGGCCGGGAGTTGTATCAGCGCCTCGGCGCGGTCGGTTCGCACCTCGACCGCCTCGGCTCTCAGCTCGGCAAGGCCGTCGAGACGTTCAACGTCACCGTGTCGTCGATGGAGACGAGGGTGGGGGTGACGGCCCGCAAACTCCACGACCTGGAACTTTTCGACGGCGAGGTACCCGAGGTGCGGCGCGTCGACGCGTGGCCACGTCGAAGCACACAATCGGGCATAACGGAATCAGACGGTCCTGTCGACGAAGCGAGCTGACGCCTGCGCGCTAGTGTTTACCTCGTGTCTCCAACCCAACGCGCTCGCTCGGCGGTGCCGCTCGACACGCGGTCGCTGATTTCGACGGTTCCGGGTGTGCCGTGGTGGGGTGCACTCGCCATCGCAACCGGGGCTGTCGCCGTCGGAATTCTGATCGACGCCGCACGCGGCAACGAACTGACGACCGCGTTCACCGCCTTCTACGTGCTCGGATGCATCGCCGCCGTCGTCGCGGTCCGCCACACCGCGCTGTTCACCGCGATGGCGCAACCGCCGTTGCTGTTGATGGTGGCCGTGCCGGTGGGCCAGGAGGTCGTTTCGACGGGCAGCTCGTCCGGTCTGCGGGACCTCATTCTCAATGTGGCATATCCGCTGGTCAATCGCTTTCCCGGGATGTTGCTCGCGACCGTCGCGGTGCTCTTGATCGGCGGGTTCCGGATCTGGGCCGCGAAACAGAGCGCGGGAGCACGTTCGCGCTCACCGCGTACCCGCGCAGCGTCGAGGACCCGGTCGGCACGTCCACGGGTGGCGGATCGGGACACCGAACCGAGGCGGGCACGGACCACCCGGCGTGCGAATCCCCAGTCGTCGCCGTCGTCCTCCGCCGCCGGAAAAGCGCCGGTCCGCAAGTCCGTGGCGCCGACCGCGTCGGTGCGTGATGTCTCCGACAGTCGGACCGGAGCCGCTCCCCGGCGCCGTGCCGCACCCGCGCCCGCGAGCGAGGTAGCGCGCGCCGTCGATCCGGCGCCGCGCGTCGAGCGGCCCGCTCGGCGCCCCCGCGTGCCTCGTACCGACTTCGTGCCGCCGACCGAAGATCGCGCTCCGCGCCGGCGTCCACCGGCATCGGAGGCTGTCCGTCCCGCACCGCGACCGGTCGCCGCACCGCATCCCGCGCCGACCCATCAGCCGCCGCAGGTGCGGTACCGCGACCGCTACGAGGACTGAGCCGCAGTCCGCGCCGCGCGGAGTTCGCGGGGCAGGGCGAATACCAGGGTTTCGTTGGCCGTGGTCACCGACCGCACGTCGTGGAAGCCGTGCTCGTCGAGGAGATCGACAACTCCCTGGACGAGGATCTCGGGGACCGAGGCACCCGAGGTGATTCCGACGGTTTCGACTCCGTCGAGCCAAGCCGGATCCACCTCGCGGGCGTAGTCCACCAGGTGAGCGGCACGCGCACCGGCGTTGAGCGCGACCTCGACGAGGCGAACCGAGTTCGACGAGTTGCGTGACCCGACGACGATGACGAGGTCGCATTCGGGTGCCATCGCCTTGACCGCGACCTGCCGGTTCTGGGTGGCGTAGCAGATGTCGTCGCTCGGCGGGTCCTGCAACTGCGGGAACTTCTCGCGGAGGCGCTGCACCGTTTGCATCGTCTCGTCGACACTGAGCGTGGTCTGGGAGAGCCAGATGACCTTCTCGGGGTCGCGGATGGTGACCGCATCGACCGCATCGGGGCCGTCCACGAGTTGGACGTGCTCGGGTGCCTCGCCGGCGGTGCCCTCGACCTCTTCGTGGCCTTCGTGACCGATCAGCAGGATGTCGTAGTCGTCCCGGGCGAAACGCTTGGCTTCCTGGTGAACCTTGGTGACCAGCGGGCAGGTGGCGTCGATGGTGCGTAGGTCCCGCTCGGCGGCAGCCTCGTGCACGGCCGGCGACACGCCGTGTGCCGAGAACACCAGCACCGATCCCGCAGGCACCTCGTCGGTCTCCTCGACGAAGACGACGCCCCGCTCGGCGAGGGTCTCGACGACGTGCCGATTGTGCACGATCTCCTTGCGGACGTAGAGCGGCGCTCCGTACTTGTCGAGGGCCTTCTCGACCGTTTCGACGGCTCTGTCGACACCTGCGCAGTAGCCGCGTGGTTCGGCGAGCAGAACTCGTTTGCCCGAGGTGGCGCTACGGGCCGACCGAGTGATCCCGACTTCGAGTGGAACAGACGCAGACATACCACCAGAGTACGGGCCGCGTGGCGTCCGGGCCCGGCTCGGCTACCAATCATGCGGTTCATCGGGCAGGCTTGAGGCATGATCCGTCCACCGTTCATGGCACGGGTGGCCGCCGGCATGGCCGTCACCGCCTACGAAGAGACCCTCAAACTCCCGAGTACCGCTGTGTCGCTACCGATGACGACGGTCAGCCAGATCCTCCAGACGACGATGCGGTTTCAACAGGTGCTGACCTCCCTGGCGATCAAGGGCGATCACCTCTTCGAGACGCTCGGCGCACGGCCCGAGGAGAACCCGGAGTGGGCCGTGTTCGACGAGGCCGTTCCGTCGAAGACCGGAACAGCCACCGGCACCGGCACGAACGGTGAGACACCGGCGACACCCGGGCGTTTCGCGTTGTATTCGACGCCCCCGCCGGTTGCGGGCGACGAGACGGATCGCGCCACGCAGGATTCCCCCCAACCTGCTGTCACCGAATCCGACGAGACCGAAGTCGCGGTCACGACCTCGAAGCCCGCGAAGAAGTCGGCTCCCGCCAAGAAGCGCCCCGCGAAGAAGACCGCGACGGAATCCGGTGCTGCAAAGTCTGCCACTGCGAAATCGGGCGCTGCGAAAGCGGGCTCCACGAAGACCGCGGACGTCCCCGAGATCGTCGAGTACCTCGACTACGACGCGCTCACGCTCGCTCAGTTGCGTGCGCGTCTGCGCACGCTCTCGATCGAGGACCTGACAGCCCTGCTGGACTACGAGACCGCCCATGCGGCTCGCGCCCCGTTCATGACGATGCTGTCGAATCGGGTCTCGAGCGTGCGTAACAAGTGACGGCGGCACAGCCCGCGGCACGGCCGAACTCCCCGGAGAATCCGTGGCCCGTCCGCACCGTCTCGCAGAAGGTCGCCGGGTGGATCGACCGCCTCGGCACCATCTGGGTGGAAGGTCAGGTCACGCAGATCAACGCCCGCCCGGGCACCCGGACGGCGTTCCTCACTCTGCGCGATGCGTCCGTGGACATGTCGTTGCCGGTGACGTGTTCACCGCAGTTGCTGCAGAACTCGCCGGTCCCGATCACCGAGGGCAGCCGGGTCATCATGTTCGGCAAGCTCACGTACTGGGCGGGGCGGGGCACGCTGTCGCTGCGTGTGACCGAGATCCGGGCCGTCGGCATCGGTGAGTTGCTCGCCCGCATCGAACGGCTGCGGAGTCTGCTCGCCGCCGAGGGCCTGTTCGATCCGCGGCTCAAGCGGCCGTTGCCGTTCCTGCCCCGTCGTATCGGCCTGATCACCGGCCGTGCCAGCGCCGCCGAACGGGACGTGGTGTCGGTCGCTCGACGGCGATGGCCCGCGGTGCAGATCGATGTGCGGCACGCGACGGTGCAGGGCCCGACGGCGGTCCCGCAGATCCTGGACGCACTCGAAGCGCTCGACGCCGACCCAGCGGTGGACGTGATCATCCTCGCCCGCGGTGGCGGCAGCGTCGAAGATCTGTTGCCCTTCTCCGACGAGGCGCTGTGCCGGGCCATCGTCGCGTGCACGACACCCGTGGTCAGCGCCATCGGACACGAGCCCGACAGCCCGTTGTCCGATCATGTCGCCGACCTCAGAGCGGCGACCCCCACCGACGCCGCCAAGCGTGTCGTCCCCGATGCCGTCGCCGAGCAGTACCTGGTCGACGAACTGCGTGCCCGATCCGCCGCGGCTCTGCGCAGCTGGGTACGACGGGAGGAACACGTGATCGCACAGCTACGCGACCGGCCGGTGCTCGCCGACCCGTTCCGCGGGCTCGACCGTCGGCACGAGGAGATCGACCGACTACGGACGGCCGGACGGCGCGACATCACACGGACCATCGCGATGGCATCGTCGACGCTCGAACACATGCGCGCGCGGCTGAGCACGCTCGGCCCGGCAGCGACCCTCGCGCGTGGCTACGCGGTGGTCCAGCGGGTCGTCCCCGATGGCAATCCCGAGGTGGTCCGGTCGCTGGACGAGATGCCCATCGGCACCCAGCTCCGAGTGCGGGTCGCCGACGGTGCGGCGCGGGCAGCAGTGATGGGACACGAGAAATGACGAACACGAGAACCGAGGCGACAACTGTGGACGAGGCCAACGCCGACGTGCGGGAACTGGGCTACGAGAGGGCACGCGACGAACTGGTCAACGTCGTGAAGATGCTCGAGCAGGGCGGACTCGATCTGGACGAGTCGCTCGAACTGTGGGAGCGCGGCGAAGCACTCGCCAAGCGCTGTGAGGAACACCTCGCGGGTGCCCGCGAGCGGGTCGAGAGCGCGCTCGCCCACGCGGACGACCTCGGCACCGACGACGGCGGGGACACCGAGTACGACGACGAATGACACCGCCGGTCAGGTCAGGGTTCGAGCGGCTCGGCCTGACCCGCAGCGGTCGCCAAGGTGGTGAACTCGGCCTCGTCGCCGGATCCGCCGATCAGGATCCGGACGTCGCCGAAGTCGGACACCCAGAGCGGTTCGACGCCCTCGCCGCCGTAGACGACCCATTCGCGCCCGTCGATCTCGCGCAGATCGGTGACGGCCCGCGAACCGCCCGCGACGAAGGACACGAGTTCGGTCGGGCCGGCGTCGGACTGGGTGAACCGGACGTACCTGCCCGCCTCCGTGATGTAGCCGACGGTGCTCGAGTCACCGCCCTGGGCACCGGAGATGATGCTGCGGCTACCCGAATTGGCCTGCCACTCGTCCGGCACCTCGGGTTGACGGATCGGGAAGCCGAGTTCGCGCGCGTCGTACTGCAGACCTGCATCGATGTCGAACGACGGCACCGGACCGGCGGTCGGCCCGCCCGGGCTGAACGAGCACTGACTTGCGATCGCCGCGATCAGGAGACACAGCGCGACCAACGGAATCAGCGACCAGGCCATGTCGCGGGAGTCGTTGAGGATGCGGGGTTTGTCGGATGCCACGCATCCAGTCTGACAGCCCGATCTCGCGTGTGCCGACGCCGCCCGGGTCCGGCACGCTGCGCGGGTGGCGGTGGTGACACAATCAGGACGCGATACATGTATCGGATCGTGCGGGCGTCGAACGGCGGCCGCCCACGTGCCGACGCTCCGCGTCGACCGAAAATTCTCAGGAGGCAGTAGCCCATGACGGCCAGCACCCCATCTCGTCGCGAAGCTCCGGACCGCAACCTCGCACTCGAGCTGGTGCGTGTGACAGAAGCCGCGGCGATGGCTGCGGGTCGCTGGGTGGGACGCGGCGACAAGGAAGGCGGCGACGGTGCCGCTGTCGACGCGATGCGCCACATGGTGAGCTCGGTGTCGATGCAGGGCGTCGTGGTGATCGGCGAGGGCGAGAAGGACGAAGCGCCCATGCTCTACAACGGCGAAGAGGTCGGCAACGGCGACGGCCCGAATTGCGATGTCGCGGTCGACCCGATCGACGGCACCACGCTGATGGCCAAGGGCGCGCCCGGATCGATCGCGGTCCTCGCCGTCGCCGAGCGCGGGACGATGTTCGATCCGTCCGCCGTGTTCTACATGAACAAGATCGCCGTGGGCCCCGAAGCCGCCGACGTGATCGATCTGTCCGCCGGTGTAGCCGAGAACATCCGTCGCGTAGCCAAGGCCAAGAACCGCGCGGTCTCCGACACCACCGTCGTCATCCTCGACCGTCCGCGGCACGCCGAGATCATCCGCCAGACCCGCGAGACCGGTGCCCGCATCCGGCTCATCTCCGACGGCGACGTGGCCGGTGCGATCGCGACGGCGCGCCCGGATTCCGGCGTCGACATGCTGCTCGGTATCGGCGGTACCCCCGAGGGCATCATCGCCGCGGCAGCACTGCGGTGCATGGGCGGCGAGTTGCACGGTCAGCTCGCTCCGACCGACGACGACGAGCGTCAGAAGGCCATCGACGCCGGTCACGATCTCGACCGGGTGCTCACGACGCGCGAACTCGTCACGGGCGAGAACATCTTCTTCTGCGCGACCGGCGTGACCGACGGTGACCTGCTCAAGGGTGTCCGCTACTACGGTGGCGGCGCGACCACGCAGTCGATCGTCATGCGAAGCAAGTCCGGCACGGTGCGCATGGTCGAGGCGTACCACCGGCTCGAGAAGCTCGGTGAGTTCTCATCCATCGACTTCCACGGTGTCGAGGGCGCTACGCCTCCGATGCCCTGATCCTCGATCCTCCGTGTGCGGGGCGGCACGTCGACTTTGTAGTCGT
>JAEZDV010000260.1 GCA_023417985.1 Actinomycetes bacterium
CCCCCTCGACTGCGTTCCTGACTGTTCTACGGGCGGGGTGCCTTGGGCTTGGGCCGCGCGACCGGGCGGGGCAGCGCCTTCGTCAGGCGGGGTGCCCAGCCGTGCGACGGCCACCGCTTGAGCCCCAGGCGGTCCGGGCTGAGTCGCGTGTCGACGAACTTGGGCTCGAGTTCCGGATCGGCATCACCGAGAAACCGGTAGAGAATCGTTCCACCGTTCTCCTCGGAGCGCGCAGCCGCTTCCCAGCGCGTCGCACGATAGACGGCGCGAACGATGTTGTCCGCCACCACGATGATCGGCAAGCCGTCGATCCCACGCGCCGCAGTGCCTGCCGGCCACGGCCCGGATGCCAGCGCACGGACTTGCGCCTGATCCGCGTTCTTCGCTTCGTTGATCCGCAGAACCACGCACGGCGTCGGCAGTTCGGGGGCCGGTGACGCCGAATACTGGCGTACGAGTTCGGCGATCGGAATTGCCGTTCGGTCGGCTTCGGAAACGTCGGTCGTCCCTGCAAGATTGGTGAGAATGCACTCCCCGCGATGTGGTTCGATCAAGCCGAGCGCAGCGATCACGGCCTGCGCGGTCACGTCCGCTGTGTGATCGGCATCAGATTTCGGATCGAGCCGGTCGGCCACGATGAAGTGTTCGACGGAGTATCCCGAGTCGTAGATGGCTTTGATGCGTCGCAGCGCAGCCTCGGTTTCGGGTGTCGCGGGCGGTGCTTTCTCTCCGGCGTCGGTGAGTTTGTGGGTTTCTCCGAGTGCCGACCACACCAACGCGTAGATCCGGTTTCCGCGCCCGGTTCCCACATAGACGATGCTGCGATCGCGAGGATCGACCAACGCGTAGACGTACGCACCGAGTTGGTCGATCACGGGTTGCGGCATCGGCTGCGGAGTGGGAGTGCGGTCGTCGACCTCGGTGACGATCGCGCGCAGCACGGTCAATCGGAGTGAGACCGGCACCTTTCCGGCAGAGCCGCCGAAGAGCTCGCGGTTGGCGGCATCGACGGTGCCGAAGGTGCGTCCGGCGTGCTTGCTGAGCGCACCCAGAGCGAGAGTGAACTCCTCGAGCCTCTGACGCGGATCGTCTGCGGTGTCGGGCAGCTCATTGCTGGTCAGGAACATCTGGATCTCGGGAGATTCCAGCAAAGTTTGGGCAATGTTCAGAGGAACTGTCCACACGGTACGCATTCTGCGACTCTAGGCCAATACCAGTGCTCGAGTGCTTCTCCGCGCACAGTCTGCCCCGCTTCACGTGGAACCCCCGGTCCCATCGCAGCGGTCGTGGGAGGAGGGCTTCGGCAGGCCCGACCAGCCGGCGGCGGGATCACGTCTCGGCGGACCCGAGTTGGCGGATTACAGCTGTTGCAGCGCGACGAGTCGCCTGCCGCGAGGTGTGTCGACCCTCGAATAACGGCACCGCTGCCTCCCCGCCGACCAACGTCGCTTAACGTATAGCTCGTGAGCACCCCTGCTTCTGATGCCGCGGGTTCTGCGGCGAGTCCGGCGTCGGCATGGCCGGCGCTTCTCACCTGGCGAGCGCTGGATGCGCCCCGAATGGAATCGGTGCGTGTGCAGCTCAACGGCCGTCGGATCAAAGCGTCCGGCCGCATTGTGGGTGGCGCCTGCGCCGACCATCCCGCATTCAGCGCCTCCTACGACTTGGTGACCGACGAAAACGGCGTCACACGCCGGTTGTCCGTGCGGACCACCGTCGCGGCCGGTGAGCGTCATATGTCGATCAGCAGGTCCGAAGAGGGCATCTGGATGGTTGACAACGGCACCCACCATCAACGTTCCACGTTCGGTGGAGCGCTGGACGTCGACGTCATCCTCAGCCCGTTCTTCAATGCTCTGCCGATCCGGCGTCACGGGCTGCAGTCGGGCCCGGCCGACCTCGAGGTGCCAGTGGTCTACGTGAACCTCGTCGACCTCGGCGTCCAGGAAGCGGCCGTGATGTACAGCAGCGCGTCCGACGGTATCCATGTGCTGTCGCCCGTGTCGACGTCGTCCGTCACGGTCGACGCCGACGGATTCGTCATGGAGTACCGCGGGCTCGCCGAACGGATCTGACAGACCGACGAGCCCCCTCCTGTCGCTGGTCTGTCGTACGCCGTCACCAACCAGCTAGTCGTCGGCGGTTTCGACCGCGAGCGCGACTGCAAGTGCTGTCGATTCGGCCGGGTGACTCCCGTGTCCGCCGGTTCCCGCGGTGAGACCGACGACCTGCAATCCGATCGGCAGCGAGCCACCGCCAGGCGCCGGCACCGACAAGGCCGGTGTGCCGAGGACGCTGAACGGGATGCAGTGCTGCAGCAGCGGTCCTCGCAGTACCGTCGGATCGCTGTCCTGCGGTGCCGATCGGATCCCGGTTGTCGCAGTGATCAGCGCATCGAGACCTTCCGACTTCCGCAGACGCTCCACGACCTCGTGCCGCAGGCGTGACGCGGTCCGTACCGCATGCACGTACTCGTACGCGGGACGGTCGCGCTGCGCAGCCAGTAGCGCGGCTGTGGCGGGCTGATAGCGCTGCGGTTCCGATTCGAATCGGGCGCGGTGCGTTTCGTAGGCCTCCGAACCGGTGACGACCGGATACACGTCGAGCAGGTCTCCGGTTTCCGGGAGCGTCACGTCGACAACCTCGGCTCCCAGATCCACCAGCGTGCGACACGCTGTGTCGATTGCTGTTTCGGACTGGGGATCCGCGAAGTCCCAGATGCCACCGCGGAGCCTGCCGATGCGGAGACCCGATACCGGGGTGCGCAGATGAGCGATACCGGGAATCGCACCCCACGCGAGCGCGACGTCCAGGGTGTCCGTGGCCAGCAGACCCACATGGTCGAATGTCGTGGACAGCGGAAACGCACCCTCCGTCGGAAGAGCGCCGTGGCCGGGCTTGAAACCGGCGATGCCGCACAACGCGGCCGGAGTGCGGACGCTGCATCCCGTGTCGGTGCCGAGCGCAACGGGGACGATCCCACGGGCGACGAGAACCGCCGACCCCGATGACGAGCCACCGCTGATCAGGCCCGGGTTGTGGGGATGCGCAGCCGGGCCGGACGCGTTGACGAGACCGGTCGGACCGTACGCGAACTCGTGAAGGTGGGTCTTCGCGACGACGATCGCACCCGCCTCGCGCAGTTTCCGGACGATGCGCGCATCGGAGGCGGCGGGCGGGGCATCGTCGAGCACGGCGCTGCCGCAGCGAGTGGGCAGGCCGGCGACATCGATGTTGTCCTTGACCGCGACGGCGACGCCGTGCAGCGGCCCGATCCAGTTGCCGGCCGCGATCTCCGCATCGGCGCGCGCTGCGGATTCGAGAGCGGCCGCATCGTCCCGCGCCGCGACGATGTTCTGCCAGGGTGTGCCGTCGAGGGCGTCGAGATCGGCCAGTACCTGGCGGATGTGTTCCGTCGGGGTGAGCTTGCCAGTCGTGATCGCCGAGGCGATGTCGCGCAGGGTCACCGGGTCCACACCTCTCCCCGGCGTCCGGCTTCGCGAAGGGCGGTGAGCCAGTCGCCCTCCCCGGGTACGACGCCGGTGATGGGGACGCGTGTCCGCTGCTCGTACCGGGTGCGGGCTTCGAAGCCGGCGCGTGTGAGGTCGGAGGTCGTGCCGTCGGCGAGTTGTTCCCGGGCCGCGGTCAACACGGCCAGGGTTTCGTCGAGCGCCCCGAGCAACGCGGAGGCGTTGGCCTCGCACATCGCGTCGACCAGGGAAGGTGCCGTCGCGGCGACCCGAGTGCCGTCCCGGAACGAGCCCGCTGCCAATCCCAGTGCGAGGTCACCGCCCGCGGACCCGGCCAGGGCGAGGGCTTCGGCCAAGATATGAGGCAGATGGGAGATCCGGGCGACCGCCGCGTCGTGTTCACCGGACTCGGCCGGTACGACGACGGATCCGCAGTCGAGTGCGAGATCGGCGACCTCCTGCCACACCCCGGCGTCGGTGCCCTCGTCGACCGTCACCACCCAGACGGCGTCACGGAACAGACCGGCGGTGCTCGCGTCCCACCCCGACTCCGCGGTGCCGGCCATCGGGTGCCCGCCGACGAAACGCCTGGAAAGGCCATGTGCCGCGACCGCCGCGGCGACTTCCGACTTGACGCTCACCACGTCGGTCAGCGCTACGTCGGGGGCGTGTCGGGCAACGGCTTCGAGGATGTCACCGACCGCAGGCATCGGAACCGCGATCACCACGATGGCTCCCGCGTCGGCCGCCCGTTCAAGGGTCGCGGCCAAGTCGGTGGTCGCGTCGAACCCGAGGTCGCGGGCCGCGTCCACTGCCTGCGGAGATCGGTTGTAACCCCAGGCCTGGCGTCCCGTCGCGGCCGCTGCGCGGAGGAGCGATCCTCCGATCAGGCCGAGGCCGAGGACGCATACGGGCGGGGCGAAGGTAGCGGTATGCACCGCTTCAGGTTGGCATATTCGGGCGTGGGCTTCATTAGCGGGACAAGGCAGACTACCGTTGCGCGCATGGCTGCACAACGCGTAGGGAACAAGAGCCCTTCGGTGAATTCGATCGAGGACCTCGACGGTTTCGCCGTCGCCGTGACGCGTGAAGACGGGCTCTGGAAGTGCCGGGCCCTCACAGATTCGGCACTGACGAGCCTGGACACGGCCGTGACCGAGCTGCGGGAACTACGCAGCTCCGGCGCCGTCTTCGGTCTGCTGAACGTCGACGACGAGTTCTTCGTCATCATCCGCCCTGCCCCCTCGGGCACCCGTTTGCTGGTGTCCGACGCGACGATGGCGATCGACTACGACCTGGCAGCCGACGTGCTCGACGCTCTGAACGTCGACATCCCCGACATCGACCCGGACGAATTGGATGACGTGGAGCCGTGGGAGGAAGGCGACCTCGGGATCCTCAAGGATCTGGGTCTGCCCGAACCGGTGCTGTCGGTGATCCTGTCCGAGACGGACCTCTATCCCGACGAGCAGCTCGAGGAGATCGCGCAACGTCTCGGGTTCGACGACGTCTGGGCCGCTGCGCTGGACAAACTGCGTTAGATGGGACTGCGCGACGACGAGAAGCTGATTCGGGTCGCGCTGGAGGCTGCGGCTGCTGCGCCCGCCGGGGATGTTCCGGTGGGCGCCGCGGTGTTCGCGGCCGACGGCACGGAGCTGGCCCGCGCCGCGAACTCGCGTGAAGCCACCGGGGACCCCACCGCACATGCCGAGGTGCTCGCACTGCGGGCGGCCGCGCTTGTGTACGGGGACGGCTGGCGTCTGGAAGGCACGACGCTCGCGGTCACCCTCGAACCCTGCACGATGTGCGCCGGGGCGGCGGTTCTCGCCCGTGTCGACCGTATCGTCTTCGGAGCCTGGGAGCCCAAGACAGGGGCTGTGGGATCGCTGTGGGATGTCGTGCGGGACCGTCGTCTCACTCATCGCGCGCAGGTGCGGGGCGGTGTGCTCGAGAACGAGTGCGCGGGGGTTCTCGAGGAGTTCTTCCGATCCCAACGCGAGACCCGCCCGGGCCTCTGACCAGCCGATTTCAGCACAGGCGCACGATCCGGTAGAGTCTTTTAGCGGTGGCGTGTCCGAGCGGCCTAAGGAGCACGCCTCGAAAGCGTGTGACGGGTAACCCCCGTCCGAGGGTTCAAATCCCTCCGCCACCGCCACGAAGTCCCCCTCCTGTTTACGCAGGTGGGGGACTTTTTCAATGCCCGCCTGCCGACACTCCGGCTGAGTCGGTACGGAACGCCGATCCGCGCCATGTCGGCATCTCCCGGAGCCCCGTCGCGACTTCTACCGCCGCGCGCCCACCGAGTCTTGTGGAGTCCAGGATCGGTAGCGGGGAGATTTCCGGGGTCACGAGCAGGGGAATCTCGGTACATACCAACGCCACCGCTTCACAGCCGGAGGCTGCGAGTCGTCCGATCAAGTCGACGAACGCCGCCCTCGTGGCCTCCCGAAATGTTCCGTGCACCAGTTCGTCGAATATCGCTGAGTGGACCATTGCTTGATCGTCGTCTGCTGGCCTGACGCATTCGATGCCTCGCGCCTCGAACTCGCGGGGGTACAGCGGCCCCCGCATGGTGTATCGCGTTCCCAGAATTCCTACCCGTTTGTGACCGGCGAGTTCGGCGGCCGCCGCGACGACGTCGACGAGGTGGATGCCGGGAAGCGCGAGCGGGACTCCGGGAGCCTCGAGCGCGAGGTGCGCGGTGTTGTCGGGACATATGAAGAAGTCGCATCCTGCCCGTGCGAGGCGTTCGACACTGGTGGCGGGCACAGCGCGCACCGACTCGTAGTCGGACGACTCCCACGCGGGCATACAGTGTTCGAACGAGATGCAGTCCATGGTGATATCCGGATGGACGGGCAGACCTGCTGCGCTGCTGTAGCCGCATATCTCCCGCCAGCAGAGAGACGCGCCCTCCCAGCTGTCGGCCAGGATTCCGACGTGTTTCGGAGAAGTGCCTTTCATGGGTTCCACCTTGCCCGAATTGCGTTCGGGTCGGGTCGCGTGGGACTCGACCAGTTCGATCCCTCCGCCACCGCCGAGAAGTCCCTCACCTGCTTGCAGGTGAGGGACTCTTTGTCTGGTGGATCCCGAGTGGTTCAGTCCCCTTCGAATCGGGCCCGAACCTCCCGCATTTTTGCTTGCAGTTCGTCGGGATCGATCACCCCGCGGTCGAGCAGTGTATGTGCGGTGGCGATCGCGGACCTGGTATGGACCGGAAAGTCGCGGTAGATATCTTCGCCGAGAGCGTCTTCCGTCTGGCGACGCTCGAGGTTGTCCCAGACGTTGCGCCAGGACAGACACTCCACGGTTGCCTGCATGCTCGACTCCCAGGGCGCCGGCTTACGGTCCAGTTCCGGCAGCGACGTCTCCCGGACCGCATCATCCCCGAGCAACCCCAGAATGATCTCGTGGGCCTCGACCGAATCGCGCCGGTCGAACCTTTGCCTGTCAATTGTCACTGTGGACCTCCGACCTGCGAGGGTGCCTTTTCTGCGGTCCAATCTGCCTGTGGCAGAGCGACACCGATCATGGTGTCGCGGGTGACGATCGCGGCGAGCTGGTCCTCGGTCCAACCCTCCGTGCCTTCCGGACGCATCGGCATCACCATGAACCGTGACTTCTGATTGGAGTCATGGACGCGCACTTCGACATCCGAGGGGAAATGGAGACCGAACTCGGCGAGCACCTCACGGGGACGGCGCACAAGCCGCCGGCGATAGTTGGGAGTCCGGTACCAGTCGGGCGACATGCCGAGGACGGGTCTCGGGTAACACGAACACAGGGTACATACGATCATGTTGTGTACCTGGGGTGTGTTCTCCAGTACGTAGAAGAACGTGTAGTCGCTGGGAGTGCCTGTCCCGGTCGGGTCCAGCCAGTCGACTCCCACCGCTTTGGAGGCTTCTGTGCCATCTTCGAGTAGTTGACGTTTGAAGTCGGGGTCGAGCCATGCCTTGGCGACGAGGCGGGAACCCTTGGAAGGACCGATCGACTGCGCCCACTCCGAGAATCGGCGGTGGTCTTCGGATGAGAACAGGCCTTTTTCGATCGACAGTTCCCGGATGGCGGCCTCCAGTACTTCGAATTCGCCTACCTCAGGGCCTTCCTGGATCGGATCGTGGCCTTCGTGGCTGTGATTTTCGCTCATTATGCTTCGTCCTTTGCGGGTGCAAGCCAGCGCTCGGAGCACTCTGTTTCGAGGGTGTCGACATCGAATCCGGTGTAGGGGTCCCACAGGTCGGTCTGAAGGAACCGCACGACGTAGAACGGTTCGGTGCGACCGTTCTCGAGGCGGTCCCATGCCTCGTCCTCCGGGATGACCCATTCGGGACGGTGCTCGACGACGACGCCTGTGTGGCCGCGCACGAATGCCTGTGTACGAGTGTGGAACAGGGACGTCGCGTCCTTTACCGTAACGCGGTCACCGATCTGGTATTTCGTCATGATCGCTCCTCGCTCAAACGCGTGCGGACAGCGTCGATCTTGGCTGACAATTCATCTGGTGTGATCAGGCCTTTGTCGATAAGAGTCTTGGTGGCGACGGTGATCCAACGCGCGTAGTACGGAAGGCCGAAGTAGAGCGTCGCGCCCAGATCATTTTCGGCACGGCGCCGCATCTCGGAATTCCACGCGCCTCGCCAGCCCAGGCATTCACAGGTGACGTACGTGTTCATCTCCCACGCCTCTTCGACCTTTTCCTTGTATTCGACGGGCAGGTCGGGCTGGCCACCAACGTCGTGGATCACGTGCCGCAGTGCGGCATATCGGGCGTTGGACAACGTGTACGGGGAGTCCTGTACCTCGTGGATGGCTGGGGCGATGTCGGCGAGCAGGCTCGTCAGGGTGTTGAATGACGCGCTGGGGCTGGGTGTGCTCTTCGACGCGCTCGATTGCTTAGCCGGTGAACTCATTGTGTTTCCGATCCGATCGGTCGGTGGTTCCCCTCGAGGAGTCCTTCGCGGGGCGGACAGTGAATGGGAATCACATGGCCGACATAGGCGCCGCCTCACGGACCGGCGGGCGGGCCGACCGGTCGGATAGGTATGCAAATACGAGACCCAGGCTCGCCCAGAGGGTCGTCTGGGTAGCTAGCGTGGACAGCCGGAATTCCCACAGTAAATTGGCGGGGAACCCGTCGGTCACTTCGTTGACGGACGGCAGCAGAACGCAACCTACGACCGCGACGACGAGGAAAGCGAGAGCCGTAGCCGCGATGCGGGCGACAGGTTCCAGTCGTTTCGCCGATGCAGTAGCCACGTACGCGGCGACTGCCACCGCCAGTATTCCTATGGCCACGGCGGCGAGCCAGAGCCAGGTGCGTTCGCCGAAGGTCTCGGGATTGCCTACGGCCGGAGGATTCGGCGGATACTTCACGTAGGGCACCATCACGACGGCGAGCCATGCAGCTCCGGCGAGGCCGAGACTCAGCGTTACGGCGGAGACCGGGACGGTCCGCCGAATCGCGTACGCCACCGTGGCGAAGATCGCGCCCAGCGCGACGCCTGCCAACGTAGTCGCGAGGAACAATCCTGCGCGCTGACCTGTCCGAGAGACGAGGGGCTCGTCGTCGTGGTGTTCTGCAGTAGCGACTCCCCCGGAGTCCGATTCGCCATGCGAATGCGGTTCTGAGACTGAGCTTTCCAGTGCTACCGCAGCCTCTATCTGTGGCTCTCCGACAACGAAGGCCACGCCGCCGGCCAACAGTCCGGCGAGAAGTCCCGCCAGGAGCCCGCGGACCAGTAACCGAGTGTACGTTCCGGTCAGTGACATGGCAGTCCGAGAAGGTGGCGGCCGTCGTGCATCAGTTCGTGCAGGTACATGCCACTGCGCGAGAGCACACCGTTGTCGAAACCGACCAAGTAGAGGGTGAGGAATGCGAGCAGGACGACGCCCACCGCGATGAGAGCTGCGTTGACGGCTTCTGTTGTCTGTTCGGGCACTGCGGTGAATGTCATGGTTTACCCCTGAAGGTTGAGCCCCGTCGCCCTGTTCGGTGTCGTGGAACGGTGCGAACTACCGAACTGATGCGCGGGGCGCGAGCGGGTACGACCACTCAAGGGTACCTACACGTCGGACCCGAGGAACGGTGATCTTAAATATTCCGACGCGAAATTGATGCGACGAGAGTATTCGGTCTGCATGACCGTTGTGGGCTTTCTGCGGCTATTGACCTTTGCCGTCGCGTGCGAGAGGGTGCACTCGGTGTAGTCCTATTGTTTCCGCGTTAGGGATCTTGATCGTAAGCGGAACGACGGGCAGATTCTTCGACGCTTCTTTCGCGCGAATCGCGCCGGCCCGCCGACACCGGCCCGCCGACACCGGCCTGCTCTCCGCATGGAACTTGACCCCCCTGGACGAGGCGGGCCCGAAGTCCGTCGTCGGCTCCCTGGCCGCGAAGGCTCCCGGGAGTGAAGTCCCAGTTGCATTGGTGCGGAAGTGTATTGATCGATCATCAGGTTTTCGGTACCGTCGCGTCCCGCCCGCTCGCAGCGTGGTCGCATACAGGACGCGGGTCGAGCCGACGGAACCCGACTCGGGACACACCTCGTCGCGGGCAATTCGGCGGCGGTACACCGGCGAACGTGGTGTCCGCGACAATCAGAAAGACCGGTGTGGCGATCGCGGGGCCGGTCGATCGACCGGGCGTTGCGCTCGATTCGTACGATTTGAGAGTCACTGTTGTGAGCGGCAGTCGGTATGTATGACAGATGTGACGGATTTGTGGCTTATTCTTTGCCGTCCCTTGGGAGGTGTCGAATTATCGATACAATTCTTGATGAATTCAATTGCTTCCGAGTGTGGGTCACGATAATCCGCGGAAGGGGATTCATCGGCCCGGTGCCGAGCGGCGGTCGGCGCCACGTAACTACCTCCGCAACCCTTTGGCACAGCGGGCCGACCCGCGTTCGGCGTACGCGTCGAGCCATCCGCGCATCGCCACCACCCCATCGCTCCTGAAAGATGCCCGACGCCCCGGTGCGCCGCGACCTGTCCGGAGTCGGATCGTCCCCGCTTATCCCGAATAGTCGGTGCAGAATCCGCCCACGCGGTGCCAGCGAGCGAGAGTGACCAGAAGAGCGCGCAGGTCCTCACCGGTGTAACGCCGATGTCCGGGCCGAACGCGTCATCGTTCCGGAATCCTCCATGGCTGCTGCTCACACCGAGTAGGTTCCTGCTCGGTACGAAAGGAACGCCGATGACTCGAGCCGAGGGTAGACGTGATCGGGGTCTGTTCCGCGTCAAGTCGGTGGAGCAGTCCATACGCGACACCGATGACCCGGATTCGAAGCTGCGCAAGGACCTCACCGCGTGGGACCTGATCGTGTTCGGTGTAGCCGTCGTCATCGGCGCCGGCATCTTCACGCTGACCGCCCGCACGGCCGGCAATGTCGCGGGACCGTCGGTTTCGCTGGCGTTCGTCCTCGCCGCCATCGCCTGCGCGCTCGCCGCGTTGTGTTACGCCGAGTTCGCATCCACCGTGCCCGTCGCAGGCAGTGCGTACACCTATTCATTCGCGACCTTCGGTGAGTTCGTCGCCTGGATCATCGGCTGGGATCTCATCCTGGAATTCGCGCTCGCGTCGGCCGTAGTGGGTAAGGGCTGGTCGCTGTATCTAGGCGAGGTGATCGGTGGGTTGTCCTCGAGCGTAATGGTGGGGCCGGTGAAGGTGGACTGGGGTGCGGTCCTCATCGTGCTGGTGATCGGCGTTCTCATCGCCTCCGGGACCAAGCTGTCGTCGCGTGTCTCGCTCGTCATCACCTCGATCAAGGTTGCGGTTGTCGTGTTCGTGGTGGCGCTCGGTGTCTTCTTCATCAAGGCGGAGAACTTCACGCCGTTCATTCCGCCCGCCGAGTCCGCCGAGACGGGCAACGGTCTGCACCAATCGCTGTTCTCCTTCGTCACGGGGGCCGGGGGCAGCACCTTCGGCTGGTACGGCCTGCTTGCCGCGGCCAGTTTGGTGTTCTTCGCGTTCATCGGGTTCGACGTGGTCGCGACGACCGCGGAGGAGACACGCAATCCGCACAAAGCGGTGCCGATCGGGATTCTCGGTTCTCTCGCGATCGTCACGATCCTCTACGTCGCGGTCAGTTTCGTCCTGACGGGGATGGTGAACTACAAGGAACTCGAGGGCGACGAGTCGACGCTGGCCACCGCGTTCGCTCTCAACGGCATGGATTGGGCGAAGAATCTGATTTCCTTCGGCGCTCTCGCGGGCCTCACGACGGTGGTGATGGTGTTGATGCTGGGCCAGACGCGGGTGCTGTTCGCTATGGCCCGCGACGGTCTGATGCCTCGCCGACTCGCGCATACCGGCAGCCGGGGCACGCCGGTGCGCACGACCGTCCTCGTCACCGTGGTGGTAGCCGTTCTCGCGGGTCTGGTTCCGCTGGGCACCCTGGAGGAAATGGTCAATATCGGAACGCTTTTCGCATTCGTGCTGGTTTCGATCGGAGTCGTCGTGCTGCGCCGGACGCGTGCGGATCTCGAGCGGGGGTTCAAGGTGCCTTTGGTGCCTTTGGTGCCGATCCTCGCAGTGATTTCCTGCCTCTGGCTCATGGTGAACCTGTCGGTCGAGACGTGGCTGCGGTTCATCGTGTGGATGGCCATCGGGGTGATCATCTACTTCGCATACAGCCGGAGCCACTCGGTGCTCGCGAAGCATCCTGACGCCGGTGATTCCGCGTAGTCCCGCGCATTCGACCCACCAGAGCGTTGAAGCCTCAACTATTGTCGGGAGCATGCGGAAGCTTGGATGGTCCCTCGCCGCCATTGTCGTGATCGCGATCCTCGGGTTCTTCGTCGCGCCGTGGGTCTACGGCAACTTCATCGCGAAGGACGACGCCCCGGCCGCGTCGGTGTCGGTGTCCGGTGCCGAAGCCGCGTCCGGTGACCTCAACGGTTCCTGGACGGTGACCGCGGGGACCGACCCGAACCGCACCGCCGCGGGATACACGGCCGAGGAGATTCTGCGCGGAGCCGACGTCACCGTGGTGGGTAGCACCGATCAGGTGACCGGCAGCGCCACGATCGAGAACGACACCCTCACCTCAGCGGAGGTGACCGTCCAGGTCGGCTCGATCACCACCGACATCTCGCAGCGCGACGGACAGTTCCGCGACCGGGTGATGAACATCGGAACGTATCCGACCGCGACGTTCGTCCTCACCGATCCGGTGGATCTCGCCGGGCTGCCGACCGACGGAACGGTGACGACGCTGCCCGCGACAGGCACGCTCACCCTGCGGGGCCAGGAACGTCCCGTCACCGTGGACGTGCAGGTCCTCCGCACGGGCGACGTCATCGTGGCGTCGGGAAGCATCCCGACGGTCTGGTCGGATTACGGCGTGGAACCGCCGAGCCTCGGGTTCGTCACCGTGGACGGCACGGGAAGCGTCGACTTCCTGGTCACGCTCGAGCGGAGCTGACCTCCTCGGTGCTGGGCTCCGAGTGATCCGGAGACCACCCGGGCGGGCCCAGCACGTAACCGATCTTGTCCTTCAGAGTGGCGGCCGACCTCCAGTCGCGAGCGATCGCCTTGTATTCGTGGGTCTGCAACTCCCAGATGTCGAAGGTGCCCACGGGTTTCGTGAGCCCGTACATCGGCCGGTGGGTCTCGGGGCGGAAGGTGCCGAACATCCGGTCCCAGACGATGAACATGCCGGCGTAGTTGCGGTCGAGGTATTCGGGATCGCAACCGTGATGCACACGGTGGTGCGACGGGGTGTTGAACACGAACTCGATGGGCCGAGGCAACTTGCCGACCCGCTCGGTGTGGACGAAGAACTGGTACACGAGGTTCACCGAGAAGCCCACGAAGACCATCCACGGCGGGATCCCCAGCAGCGGCAACGGCAGCCACATGACGATCTCGCCGCTGTTGTTCCACTTCTGGCGCAGTGCCGTCGCGAAGTTGAAGTACTCACTGGAGTGGTGGGCCTGATGGGTGGCCCACACGAGACGGACCCGATGTGCGGTGCGGTGATACCAGTAGAACAGGAAGTCGATGCCGACCAGCAGAATCGCCCACGTGTACCAGGCGCCGGCGGGCAGATGCCAGGGTGCGAGATAGACCCAGATCGCGGAGTAGCCGACGAGCGCGAGCACCTTCCACAGCGCACTGGTGCCGATCGACACGAGTCCCATCGAGATGCTGGTGCGTGCGTCGCGCGCTTCGTAGCCGCCGCGAGGTGGCGACGTCCGGCCGTCGACCCCGGGTTCGACGTGTTCGAGCGTGCGGGCGGCCACCCATTCGAGCACCAGGAACAGCACGAACGCGGGAATAGCCAGAGCTACGGGGTCGTGCAGGGGTTCGAGCAGCGACCCCCAGGAGTCGTAAAGGGTCTCCCGCATGGCACCACTTTCGGTAGGCGTGAACAACGGTTGAATCTACCCGTGATGTGGTGTGAGTCACCAGTGCGCTGGACATTCAGCCGCCGTTTTCGGGGATTCCTGGTACGAATTGGGGGTTCCGTCGGCAGCTGCGTAGTGAGAGGTGTGGGGTGCACATCACCGCGAGGGTCGACTACGCCGTGCGCACGCTTCTCGAGCTCGCTGCCAGGGGCGACGGCCGGCCGACCAAAGCGGAGTCGCTCGCGGCCGCGCAGACGATCCCGCACAAGTTCCTCGAAGCCGTTCTCGCCGACCTGCGTCGCGGTGGTCTCGTCTGCAGTCGCCGTGGCCCGGAGGGTGGCTACTGGCTCGCCCGACCGCCTGCCGAGATCTCGATCGCCGACGTCATCCGGACCGTCGAGGGACCGCTCGCGTCCGTGCGGGGGGAACGGCCCGAGGATGTCGTCTACACGGGTGCGGCGGAAATGCTCCGCGACGTGTGGATCGCTGTGCGGGTGAACCTCCGGGCGGTGCTCGAGGAAGTCTCGCTGGAAGACGTGGTGTCCGGCGATCTGCCGGACTTCGTCGAAGAGCTGACGCGCGATCCGGGCGCATGGGAGCGCCGCCGGGTGTGACAGGGGTTACGTCCGCTGCTCCGATGTGGTCAACCGCATAAACGTGCAGAGTCGTGCAAAGTTACAGGGTTCTGCAATTTCTGTACGGTTGGTGGAGTGAGTCTTCAACCCGGTCTGCGCGACCGCAAGAAAGCGGCGACGCGGGCGGCCCTTGCAGAGGCGGCCGCCGAACTCGCTCGTGAGCACGGCTTGCACGCCGTCACGGCCGATGCCATCGCCGCGCAGGCCGGCGTCTCCACGCGCACGTTCCACAACTACTTCACCAGCAAGGAAGAAGCGGTCTTCGTACATCTCGAGCGCCTCATCGAGGAATGGATCGAGATGTTGCGGAAACGTCCGGCCGACGAACACATTCTCGATTGCCTCCGGGAATGCGCCATCGGGCTCGTCACCGATCCGAAGTGGTCGTTCGACGAGATCGGCGCGTGTCTCTCGGTCGTCGAGGAATCGTCGGCGCTGCTCGTCCGGGGAATCGAGGTCGAGAGGCGGTCCACGCGACTGCTCGTCGACATCATCGCCGAGCGCACCGGCACGGATCCGAGCGTGGATCTGTATCCGAACCTCATCCATCACGTGGCTCTCGGCGCCATAAAAGCGGCCGTCGAAATGCACATCGAGGGTGCCGACAGCTCACCCGAAGAACTCATCCGGGATGCCTTCGGCCGATTGCGCCTCGGTTTTCCGTAACGCGGGTACTTGCGCCTCGAGCGCTCGACTCGGATCTCCCCTGCAAGACATGTCCGAACGAAAGGGTGCCTCGTGGCGACCTACCTATATCGGATCGGCAAGTTCGCCTACCGGCGAAAAGGCACGGTTCTCTCCTTCTGGCTGGCAGTACTCGTCCTCTTCGGCGTCGGCGCCGCGACCCTGTCGGGTCCGACCACCGACTCGTTCACCCTGCCCGGGACTCCCGCGCAGAAGACGCAGGACTTGATGGCGGAGAGGTTCCCGTCGGCCACCGATCCGATGAACCAGCTCAGCGCCCGGTACGTGTTCGCCGCACCCGACGGACAGACCCTCGACGAGCCTGCCAACATGCAGGCCATCGACGACGTCCTCGCCGCAGTGCGCGGCATCGACCGCGTGGCACCGCCGGCCAACGTGGATCCGGCGACGGCGACCCCCGAGGAGCAGGCTGGTGTGCTCGCCAATCCGGTGCTCGCCGATGCAGGCCTCGCCGAGCAGATGAAGGCCGCGGGCGCGGAGCAGGGACTTCCCGAGGAGGCTGCTCTCGCCAACGCCGCCGCGCTGTCGCCGTTGAGCTCCGACCGCACGGTCGGCTTCGTCACCGTGCCCTTCACCGGTGAGGTCAGCGATGTCGACGACACCCTGCGCGACCAGATCGCGGCTGCCGCGGACATCGGCCGCGACGCCGGCCTGACCGTGGAGGTCAGCGGAACCGCTGCCAGCGCGGTCGAACTCCCCGGTGGTACCGCGGAACTCATCGGCATCGGTATCGCGGCGATTGTGCTCGCCCTGACCTTCGGCTCCCTCGTTGCGGCGGGTCTGCCCCTGATCACCGCACTGGTCGGCATCGGCATCGGCAGCCTGGGCATCACCATCGCGACCGGCTTCACCGACCTCAGCTCGATGACGCCGACCCTCGCGATCATGATCGGTCTCGCGGTCGCGATCGACTACTCGCTGTTCATCGTGTCGCGGTTCCGGCACGAACTCACCGTCACGTCCGACCGCGCCGAGGCGGCCGGTCGTGCCGTGGGTACCGCAGGTTCGGCGGTCGTGTTCGCGGGACTGACAGTCATCATCGCGCTCGCAGCCCTGCGAGTCGTGGGTATCCCGTTCCTCTCCGCAATGGGCTACGCGGCGGCCTTCACCGTTTTCATGGCGGTGCTCATCGCCATCTCGCTGCTCCCCGCCGTGCTCTCACTTTTCGGTGAGAAGGCCTTCGCGGGACGTATCCCCGGCCTGAAGGCCGGCGCGGGCGAGGACGACAAGCCCGGCGCCGCTCTGAAGTTCGTCGGTGCCCTCGTGCGCCGTCCGCTCGTTCCGCTCGTCGCCGGCGTGGTGTTGCTCGGTGTGCTCGCCCTCCCCGCGACCGGCCTGCGGCTCGCGCTGCCGACCGAAGCGACGGGCGACCCGGCCACCAGTGCGCGGCAGGCCTACGACCTGGTCGACGAAGGGTTCGGCCCCGGACGCAACGGTCCGCTGATCGTCGTTGCGGACGCTCGGGAGGCCGATGTGGACGCCCCCGCAGCGTTCGGAGCGGTCGTCGCGTCGCTGTCCGAGCACGACGAGGTCGTCAACGCGCAGATCGTGACGGTCAACGAAGCGGGAGACACCGCGCAGATCCTCGTCACGCCGCGCAGCGGCCCCAGCGACGAAGCGACCATGGATCTCGTCTCGTCCATCCGCGACGAGGAGTCGCGACTGCAGGACGAGTTCGGGGTCTCGTACGGAATCACCGGTCAGACGGCGTTGGAAGGTGACGTGTCCGAGAGCCTCCAGAACGCTCTCGTGCCGTACCTCGCGGTCGTGGTCGGGCTCGCGTTCATCCTGCTCATGCTGGTGTTCCGCTCCATCCTCGTGCCGCTGACCGCGACACTCGGCTTCCTGCTGAGTGTGCTCGCGACGTTCGGTGCCACGGTGGCGGTGTTCCAGGAAGGCTGGGGTGGACTCATCACCAACCCGCAACCCATCGTGAGCTTCATGCCGATCTTCCTCATCGGCGTCGTGTTCGGCCTGGCGATGGACTACCAGGTGTTCCTGGTGACCCGCATGCGCGAGGAGTTCGTACACGGTGCGTCGCCGAAGGAAGCGGTGGTAGCCGGGTTCGGTCACGGCGCCCGCGTGGTCAGCGCGGCCGCCGTCATCATGATCTCCGTGTTCGCGGCGTTCATCGCCGAACCGAACTCGCTGATCAAGTCGATGGGCTTCGCGCTCGCCGTCGCCGTGTTCTTCGACGCCTTCATCGTGCGGATGGTCATCATCCCGGCGGTGATGGCGCTGCTCGGCGACAAGGCGTGGTGGCTGCCGAAGTGGCTCGACAAGAT